>JAWLFB010000060.1:0-9843 GCA_041685825.1 Guyparkeria sp.
GTGGCGGTCTACAACCACTACAAGCGCCTGAACCTGTTCGGCGAGCGTCGTCGCGAGGTCGAGGACGATGGCGTCGAGTTGTCGAAGTCGAACATCCTGCTGATCGGCCCGACCGGTTCGGGCAAGACCCTGCTGGCCCAGACACTGGCCCGCGTGCTGGACGTGCCGTTCACTATCGCTGATGCGACCACGCTAACCGAGGCGGGCTACGTGGGTGAAGACGTGGAGAACATCCTGCAGAAATTGCTGCAGCGGTGCGACTACGACGTTGAGAAGGCCCAGCACGGCATCATCTACATCGACGAGATCGACAAGATCACCCGTAAGTCGGAGAATCCGTCGATAACTCGCGATGTCTCCGGCGAGGGCGTGCAGCAGGCCTTGCTCAAGATGATCGAGGGCACCACGGCGTCGGTGCCGCCGCAGGGTGGGCGCAAGCACCCGCAGCAGGAATTCGTCCAGATCGACACCAGCAACATGCTGTTCATCGTGGGCGGGGCCTTCGCCGGTCTCGAGAAGATCATTCGCCAGCGCGTCGAGAAGGGTGGCATTGGCTTTTCGGCCGAGGTTAAGTCAGAGCTTGACCAGCAGGCCACTGACGAGTTGATGACGCAGATCGAATCCGAGGATCTGACCCGTTTCGGGCTGATTCCCGAGTTCATCGGTCGTCTGCCCGTGATCGCCACGCTCACGGAGCTCGACGAGGACGCGCTGATCCGCATCCTCACCGAGCCGAAGAACGCGCTGACCAAGCAGTACGAACGCCTTTTCGAGATGGAGGAGGTCGAGCTCGAATTCCGCGAAGACGCGCTGCGCGAGATCGCCAAAAAGGCCATCAGGCGGCACACAGGTGCGCGTGGCCTACGTACGATAATGGAGCACATTCTGCTCGATACGATGTACGAGGTGCCGTCGGTGTCGAATGTCGAGAAGGTCGTGGTCGACGGCGCGGTGGTTCGTGCCGAGTCCGAGCCTTATCTCGTGTACGGCAAGGCAGAGTCGGGCAACAAGGCCGGTGCCGACGAGACGTCGGCTGAACACGACAAGGCTTCCTCGGATCGCTGACCTGCCGTTTCTCCCCCTCGCATCTTGCGCACCCCGGCTTTTCCGGGGTGTTTTCGTATGCGCGCGAGATTTTGTCCACGCTCGGGCGATTTCCTGACAGAGTCTGCTTGAAAAGCTATGCTCCGGTCATACGTCAGGAGAACCCAACTGACTTCCGACCGTGTGTTTTGACGCGGCCGATAATCCGAATACACCGCCATCACGGCGCTACAGGTATACCCCTATATGAGTCACAGCGAAGAATCCTCTGCCGTCATCTCGGGCTCGCCGCGCCAGGTGGACGTGCTGCCACTGCGAGATGTGGTCGTCTACCCCCACATGGTGATCCCGCTGTTCGTCGGCCGGCCGAAATCGGTGGCTGCCCTCGACGAGGCGGTCAAAGGCAGCAAGCAGCTCTTGCTGGTCGCACAGAAGGATGCCGAGAACGACGATCCGGGTGTCGGAGATCTTCACCGGGTCGGTACGCTGGCCTCCATCCTGCAGTTGCACAAGCTTCCGGACGGCACCATCAAGGTACTGGTCGAGGGCATCGAGCGTGTCGAGCTCGATCGCGTGCACGAACTCGATGGGCATCTGACCGCCGAGATCCAATCGATCGAGTCCACCGTGGAGATCGACGAGCGAGAAGTCGAGCTCGAGGCGCGGGCACTGCTCAATCAGTTCGAGAGCTACGTCAAGCTCAACAAGAAGACCCCGCCCGAGGTGCTGACCTCGCTGTCGGGAATCGACGACGTCTCGCGCCTGGCCGACACCATCGCCGCGCACATGGCCCTGGGGTTGGAAGAGAAGCAGGCGATCCTCGAGACCATCGACCTGCATCAGCGCATCGAGCGCATGATGATGCTGATCGAGTCCGAGATCGACACACTGCAGGTCGAGCGCCGCATTCGTGGCCGCGTCAAGCAGCAGATGGAGAAGAGCCAGCGCGAGTACTACCTCAACGAGCAGATGAAGGCGATCCAGAAGGAGTTGGGTGACCTTGAGGACGGCGGCAACGAGCTTGACGATCTCGAGAACAAGATCGAGAAGGCTGGCATGACCAAAGAGGCCCGCGAGAAGGCGAGATCCGAGCTCAACAAGCTCAAGATGATGTCGCCGATGTCTGCCGAGGCCTCGGTGGTCCGCAGTTATCTCGACTGGATGATCGCGGTGCCCTGGAAAAAGCGCACGCGCATCAAGCACGATCTGGATGCGGCCGAGGCCGTGCTCGAGGCCGATCACTTTGGCCTAGAAAAGGTGAAAGAGCGGATCATCGAGTACCTCGCGGTCCAGACCCGGGTACGCAAGATGGCCGGTCCGATTCTCTGCTTGGTCGGTCCCCCGGGCGTGGGCAAGACGTCGCTTGGCCAGTCGATCGCCAAGGCCACCAACCGCAAGTTCGGTCGCATCGCCTTGGGTGGCGTGCGTGACGACGCCGAGATCCGCGGTCACCGTCGCACGTACGTCGGCGCCTTGCCGGGCCGGATCGTGCAGGCGCTCTCGAAGGTCGGTACCAAGAACCCGCTGATCCTTCTCGACGAAATCGATAAGATGGCGTCTGATTTCCGTGGCGACCCGGCCGCGGCAATGCTCGAGGTGCTCGACCCCGAGCAGAACAAGGCTTTCGCCGATCACTACATGGACGTCGATATCGATCTCTCCGAGGTGATGTTCGTGTGCACGGCAAACAGCTACAACATCCCGGGGCCGTTGCTCGACCGGATGGAGACCATCCGTATCGCCGGCTACACCGAGGACGAGAAGACCGAGATTGCCAAGCGGTACCTGTTGCCCAAGCAGATCAAGGCCAACGGCCTCAAGGACGGTGAGCTCACCGTCAGTGACAACGCCATTCGCGACATCATCCGTCACTATACCCGCGAGGCGGGCGTACGCAGCCTCGAGCGCGAGCTGGCAAAGATCTGCCGCAAGGTGGTCCGTGAGTTGATCACCGCCAAGGACAAGAAGGGCGTGTCGGTCACGCCGAAGAACCTCGACAAGTACCTTGGTGTACAGCGTTTCGACTTTGGTCGTGCAGAGGAGACCGACCAGGTGGGCCAAGTCACGGGCTTGGCTTGGACAGAGGTTGGCGGCGATCTGCTGACCATCGAGGCGACCACGGTGCCGGGCAAGGGCAATCTCAAGTACACCGGTAAACTCGGCGAGGTGATGCAGGAGTCCATTCAGGCCGCACTGACGGTCGTGCGCGCTCGTGCCGATACCTTGGGCATCGATCCGGACTTCAACCAGAAGAGCGACATCCACGTGCACGTGCCGGAGGGGGCGACCCCTAAGGATGGTCCTTCGGCGGGCAGTGCGATGTGCACCGCGATCGTCTCGGCGCTGACGGGCATCCCCGTCAAGGCGTCGGTCGGAATGACCGGCGAAATCACTCTGCGTGGCGAGGTGTTGCCCATCGGTGGTCTTAAGGAAAAGCTCCTCGCGGCACAGCGTGGCGGCATCGAAACGGTGCTGATTCCGGAGCAGAATCGAAAGGATCTCGCCGAAATTCCCGACCAGATCAAGAAGAAACTCGACATTCGGCCCGTTCGCTGGATCGACCAGGTGCTTGAGGCAGCGCTGGTGCGGATGCCGATGCCCAATGAGACAACGCCGCCGGGTGACGTGGGTCTGATCGAGAAGAAAAAGCGCGGCGGAAAGGGCAAGAACCTGGCGCACTGAGCCACGCCGCTGCCCCGGGGTGGCGCGTCGCGGCGATTGCGAATTCGTCCGTGCCCGGACGTGGTGTCGCGCCGTGCAATACAACCAAATCGCCCCTCCAAGTCGGAGGGGCGATTTGGTTGCTGGGTCTTGAGCCGTTTGCCGGGTTGCCGGGTAGTTTCAGCCGTTTGCGAGGCTGCCCATCCCGTCAGAATGCGCGCTGGACGGGTGATTTGCGTGTTGACACGTCGAAGGTCGCACTTGTATAACTGTTTTCGCTGTTTCCGTGCGGTGGCCAGCTGCGCCGCGTCCTGACGCTGACGCGTGGTAAGCCGGGACCCGAACAGACATTTTTTTCACCAAGGGATGACAAGGTATGAACAAATCTGAACTGATCGATGCGATGGCCGACAACGCGGGTATTTCCAAGTCGGCGGCCGCAAGTGCCCTGGATGGCTTCATCGATGCCGTTGGTGGCGCGCTGAAGAAAGGCGATCAGGTCACGCTGGTTGGCTTTGGCACTTTTCTGGTTCGCGAGCGTGAGGCCCGGACTGGCCGCAACCCGCGCACTGGCGAGACGATCAACATCAAGGCCTCCAAGTTGCCGTCTTTCAAGGCAGGCAAGGGCCTGAAAGACGCGGTCAATTGATCGAGCCGAACCGAACATATGCGGGATGCGGGCCGGCATGATGGTCCGACACCCGACGAGAGGGGGCGGCAACGCCCCTTTCTTTTTGCCCGGCGCATGGTCAGCCACCTCCGAGATGGGTCGTCGCATGGGTTGACGGCGTCGCCCCTGCTATCATGCGGCTCGATTTGCGCCGATCATCGTGCCGTTGAAATGACGGTCGTGCCCCACACCACCAAGACAGACCCGAAGCGGGAGTGACGTAGACATGTTGATGGATATCCGCGAAAAGATTCGCGGCTGGCTGGCTTATGTAATCGTTGGTTTGATCAGCATCCCGTTCGCTTTGTGGGGTGTGGGCGAATACCTGGGTGGTGGCAAGGACACGCTGGTTGCCGAGGTCGAGGGCGAGGAGATCACCGCCCGTGAGCTCGACCAAGCCTTTAGCGAACGTCGTCAGCAGCTGATTGCTCAGAGCGAGAGGCAGGTCACGGCCGAGATGATCGAGGAGATGGGACTCCAGCGCCAGGTGCTCGATCAGATGATCAACGAGCGCCTGCTGATCCAGTTTACTCGTGAACAGGGCTACACGGTTCCCGACGGTCTGGTGGCTGCCACGATTCGTGGCATCTCCGCGTTCCAGCGCGACGGGCAGTTCGATCGTGAGGCTTACGAACGTCGGCTCGCCCAGCAGGGCATGTCGGTCGATCAGTTCGAGAACGACGTGCGGCGCGATCTGCTGTTCAACACGCTCGACAATGCCCTAGTTGGCAGCGCCTTCGTCACCGACCCCGAGGTGCGCCAGCTGGTTTCCTTGCGTGATCAGTCGCGTGAGATCGGGCTGGTGCACATCGACCGCGAGGCGGTCAGTGCCGGCATCGACGATCCTGACGAGTCGACCCTGAAGGCCTACTACGACGAGCGGGTCGAGGCTTTCCAGCGTCCTGAGCAGGTCAAGCTTGCCTACATCGAAATCACGCCGGAGAAGCTCGCGGCCTCGCAGGAGGTCAGTGATGCGGCCCTGCAGTCGGCCTACGAGGACTATCGCGACCGCCAGGCCGAAGAGGCGGTGCGCCGAGCACGCCACATTCTGGTCCAGCTGCCCGGCAACGCCGATGCCGCCGCGGTCGACGAGGCGCGCGAGCGTCTGGAAACGGCCCGTGAGGCAATCGAGTCCGGACAGAGCACGTTCGAGGAGAAGGCCGCTGAGCTGTCGGATGACGGCAGCACCCGCGATGGCGGTGGCGACCTCGGCCGTGTTGGCGAGGGCGAGATTGCCGAATCCTTCGACCGAGCCGTCGCCGATCTGGGCGAGGGTGAGATCAGCGAGCCGGTGCGCACACGCTTCGGTTGGCACCTGATCCAGGTCTACGAGGTCAGTCAGGCCGAGGTTCCGCCGCTAGAAGAGGCGCGGGGTGAATTGATCGAGCAGCTCAAGCAGGACGCCGCCGAGCGCGCCTACTACGACGCCGCCGAGGAGCTGGCCAGCGTGAGTTACGAGCAGCCGGACAGCCTGGTGCCGGCCGCCGAGGCCGTCGGCCTGGAGATCGAGGCCAGTGGCTGGATCAGCCGAGAAGACGGCGACGGCATCGGCGAACGTCGTGTCGTGCGTGAGGCTGCCTTTGACGAGGCCGTGCTCGAAGAACGCTTCAACAGCCAGCTTGTCGACCTAGACAACAGCCACGCCGTGGTCCTGCGTGTCGAGGAGCAGCGTGAGGCTCAACCGATGCCGTTCGAGGAGGTCCGCGACCAAGTTGTCGCTCAATGGCGCGCCGAGCAGGTCGAGGCGGCGATCTCCGAGTTGGCGGAGGCGATCGAGTCCGATCTCGTCTCGGGCAAGGACCCGTCAGAGCGTGTGGCCGACGTCGATGCGGCCAACTGGACCCCGGCCCAATGGGTTGGTAGGGGCGATGCCAGCGACGAGATGCCGGCAGAGGCCTTGTCTGCAGGCTTTGGACTCCCCCGGCCCGGCGATCAGGCGCTCAGCGCGACCACGACGCAACTCTCCGGCGGCGACGTCGCCGTGGTCGTTCTCAGTGGCGTTCGCGCTGGCGAGCCGTCCGAGATGGATGCCGAGACTCGCAACAGCCTGGCCGGCCAGTTGGAGAACAATCAGGCCAATCGTCTGATCGATGCCTTCATGCGCTCGTTGCGCGCCGAGGCAGACGTCGAGATTCGCGAAAGAGCCTTCGATTGACGGCAACCGTCAAAGCTACACGTGAAGTGGTGGGCGAGAGGGAGTGATTGCATGGCTTTGCACTGGCAAATCCTGACCGCGCTGGCGGCGGCCTTCCTTTTCGGTGCCGTGTTCGGCACCGAGGCGGCCGGTATCCCGTTGCTGGCTATCTACGACTTCGTCGGCGGCTTGTTCCTCGACGCGCTTAAGATGCTGATCGTTCCGCTGATTACCGCCTCGATCATCACCGGGGTGGCAAGTATCGGCAGTGCCGGTGGGGTTGGGATGATGGCCGGTCGCACGGCCATCTACTACCTGTTCTCTACCACCCTCGCGGTCACCACGGCCTTGTTGGTCATGAACCTGTTCCAGCCAGGTGTCTCCGGCGGCCAGCCGTTGTCCGAGACCGTCGCTCTGCCGTCGATCGGTGACGAGGTCAGCGGCCGATTGGAGGGCAAGGAACTGTCCGAGTTCTTCAACATCCTGCGTGACATGGTGCCGCCCAACATCGTGGAGGCCGGGGCCGAGGCCCAAATGCTTGGCCTGATCTTTTTCTCGGTCCTGTTCGGTATCGCGCTGACCCGAGCGACCTCTCCGGGGATGCAGACGGTCAAAGACTTCTGGGCCGGCGTGCAGGACGTGATGATCCAGATCACCCACTGGGTGATGAAAACCGCGCCGATCGGGGTGTTCGCGCTGGTGGCCGGCGTGATCGCCGAAAGCGGCCTGTCGGTGATCCTGCCGCTGATCGACTTCTTTCTCGCAGTGGTCATGGGGTTAGCGATTCACGCCCTAGTGGTCTTGCCGTTGGTGCTTTGGGTCGTCGCAAGGCGTTCGCCGATCCGTTTCATTCAGGCGATCTGGCCGGCCCTGCTGGTCGCCTTTTCTACCTCCTCGTCGGCCGGCACCCTGCCGGTCACCCTACAGGCGCTCACGCAGCGGGCCGGCGTGTCACGCGAGACCTCCTCGTTCGTGCTGCCATTGGGTGCGACGATCAACATGGATGGCACGGCGCTTTACGAGTGTGCGGCGGTGCTGTTCATCGCCCAGGCCTACGGCGTAGACTTGTCGCTGTCGATGCAGGTGCTGATCGTTGTCCTAGCCTTGGTTACGTCGATCGGCGTTGCCGCCGTTCCGTCGGCCAGCCTTGTCGCGATCGCCCTTATCCTCGGTGTGCTCGGTTTGCCGCTCGAGGCCATGGGGTTGTTGCTGGTCGTCGACCGGTTGCTGGACATGCTGCGCACCTCGGTCAACGTCTACAGCGATGCCACCGGCGCAGTGATCGTCGCGCGCCTACGCGGCGAGGATCGTGTCCTGATCGATACGCGCCCGGACGGAGACCAGGCGGGTGAACCCGCCGTGAGGGGCCAGCGGGGCTGATGCCGCGTCAGTCGATGTGATGGCGTGCCGCGCGGTACTTCCAGCCGCGTTCACCAACAGAAAGCCCGCCACGATTGAACTGATGGCGGGCTTTCTGCGTCCGAGACGGTTGCGCTCTCGGCCGACATCCTTGTCAGTACTCGAGACTGTCCAGATCGATGGTGTCAAAGTTGTGGTCGTCCACCTCGACGTTCTCCTGAATGTTCCAGAGATTGTACTCCGGGATGGCCCACAGTAGGCCTAGGAAGGCGACCACCAGAATCACCTGCCACCACTTGACCCTCTGGATCGGTTCGAGCTGCTTGATGCGGCAGGCGCCACCCGGGCAGAGCTGGGCCTGCTTGCCGGTGAGCGCGTTGTAAGCCACGCAGCCCAGGCAGATGCCGAACGCCGACTCGAACGCAAGGAACAGCAAGCAGGCCGAGCAGCCAATCAGGTTCAACAGGCCAGTGTTCGCCTCGATAAACACCACCCAGATCATGAAGGCTGCGATCAGTAGGCCGATGCCCCAGGCGACCCGTTTCTGCGGTGCCCCGACGTACTCGACCTCTTGGTTACGGGTGATCAGGCGCCCCATGATCATAAACGGCGCATACTGCGGGTTGATCAGCACCCGGATGCCGAACTCCACCGTGAAGGCGAGGATCAACAGGCGTTCCCACATGAAATTCCCGGTGAGAAACCCCTGGGCGAAGGCGAACCCGGCGAAAAGTGCGAGCAGGCCGGCCGCGGCGCGCGCCTCGCGCTCGTTGATGACTCGAACCGGGTACTCGTCGACCTGCTCGCCAAAATGAAAGACTTTGCGGATGCCCGTATCCATGTTCCCTGTCTCCTCCAGTATGTCCTGATTAACTGATATTCCAACTAAACCGATGGTGGCGGTGAAAAATGTTCTTTTCCAATCAAAGTTTTCTCGGCCGGGCCTCGTGTTTTTATCGCTGAAGGTGTAAACGGTCGGGTGGAGACGAAAACGGGCGCCCGAGGGCGCCCTGATTAATGGGTCGATATTCGATCAGCGAGTCAGTTCTCGCAGCGACCCATGCCGGTGATGAAATAGCCGGAATCGACGTGCACGTTCTCGCCAGTGATACCCGAGGCGAGGTCCGAGCAGAGGAAGGCGGCGGTGTTGCCGACCTGATCGATGGTGACGTTGCGGCGCAGCGGGGCGTTTGTGGCGACGTAGTCGAGGAAGCCCTTGAAGTCGCCGATGCCCGAGGCGGCCAGTGTCTTGATGGGGCCGGCCGAGATCGCGTTGACCCGTATGCCGCGCTCGCCCAGCTTGGAGGCGGCCAGGTAGCGGACCGTGGCCTCGAGCGAGGCCTTGGCCACGCCCATGACGTTGTAGTTCTTCATCACGCGCTCGGCGCCGAGGTAACTCAGCGTGAGCAGGGCGCCTTCATCACGCATGTATTTCTCACCCGCTTTGGCAAGGGCGGCCAAGGAGTAGGCCGAGACGTCGTGGGCCTGAGCGAAGGCTTCGCGGGACATGCCATCGAGGAAGTCGCCGTCGAGCGCCTCTCGCGGGGCGAAGGCCATCGCGTGGATCACAATGTCCACGCCTTCGGGCCAGTGCTCGGCCAGCGATGGGAACAACGCGTCGACCTGGGCGTCATTGGTTGCATCCAGCGGCAGGTAGATCGAGGATCCCAGATCCTTGGTGGCCTTCTCGACCTTCGGCTTGAAGCGGTCGTTGAGGTAGGTGAAGGCCAGCTCGGCACCTTCGCGGTGCATGGCCTCGGCGATGCCGTAAGCGATCGAGCGGTTGTTGGCAATGCCGGTAATCAGGGCACGCTTGCCGGATAAGAATCCCATGGGTCTCTCCTGTTTTCGAAAAGGTGGGGCGGTGACATCAATGCGGACGGGTAAAAACGCCCAGTGATGCTTGGCCTGCGTTCGACTTTCACCGTATTGTATTCGCCTGATGAGCAACAAGCATCCCACACCCGCCAGATCG
>JAWLFB010000061.1:0-9699 GCA_041685825.1 Guyparkeria sp.
CCGTACTCGGCGTCCACCTTCTGCATGGCGCGGCGGAAGTCCATCGCCTCGAAGATCGACTCCTCGACCAGTGCGGTGCCGCCCGGTGGTTCCATCATCGAGGCAGCCACGTCACAAGAGGCGATGATCGCGTACTGGGGGGATGTCGACGAGTGCATCAGGTAGGCTTCATTGAAGACGTCCTGATCGAATCGTTCCTTGTTGCAGTCCTGCACCAGCACCTGGGAGGCTTGCGATAGACCGGCGAGCAGTTTGTGGGTCGACTGGGTGGAGTAGATCACCGAGTCCTCGCAGCGGCGCCGGTCGGCCCCGATGGCGTGGTAGTCGCCGTAGAAGTCATGGAAGGCCGCGTGTGGCAGCCAGGCTTCGTCGAAGTGCAAACATTCGACGAAGCCATCGAGCTCGTCCTTGATCTCCTCGACGTTGTAGAGGATGCCGTCGTAGGTCGATTGGGTGATGGTCAGGATCTTGGGTTGCTGGTCCTCGACCTGCCCGGCGAACGGGTGCTCGGCGATCTTCTTCTTGATGTTTTCCTTGGAAAACTCCCGGCGTGGGATCGGGCCGATGATCCCGTAGTGGTTGCGCGTCGGCATCAGGAATACCGGGATGGCACCGGTTAGGATGATCGAGTGCAGGATCGACTTGTGACAGTTGCGATCGACCACGACCACGTCACCCGGCGCGACATTCGAGTTCCACACCATGCGGTTGGAGGTCGAGGTGCCGTTGGTGACGAAAAAGAGGTGGTCGGCATTGAAGATTCGCGCGGCGTTGCGCTCCGAGGCCGCCACCGGGCCGGTGTGATCGAGGAGTTGGCCCAACTCCTCGACAGCATTGCAGACATCGGCACGCAGCAGGTTCTCACCGAAAAACTGGTGGAACATTTGCCCGACCGGGCTCTTCAGAAAGGCGACGCCACCGGAGTGCCCCGGGCAGTGCCAGGAATACGAGCCGTCGGCGGCGTAGCCGGTGAGTGCACGGAAGAAGGGCGGGGCGAGCGAGTTGAGATAGCTTCGCGCTTCGCGGATGACGTGCCGGGCGACAAACTCGGGCGTGTCTTCGAACATGTGGATAAAGCCGTGGAGCTCCTTCAACACGTCGTTGGGCAGGTGCCGACTGGTGCGCGTCTCACCGTAAAGAAAGATCGGGATGTCCGCGTTGCGAAACCGGATCTCCTGGATGAAGTTGCGCAACTGGACGATAACCTCCAACGATTCGTCCACCGACGCATTACCGCTGTGGAATTCCTCGTCATCGATGGAGATGACAAAAGCCGACACCCGTGCCTGCTGCTGCGCGAAGGCGGCCAGATCCACGTAGCTGGTGACCCCCAATACCTCCTCGCCCTCGGCACGGATCGCCTCGGCGAGTGCGCGAATGCCCAGGCCGGAAACGTTTTCGGAGCGAAAGTCCTCGTCGATAATGACGATGGGGAAGCGGAAGATCATGGGGGTGGCAACCTCGGACCCGCAAGTGGCTGAGCAGACGACGAATTTGGCTGGGTCATGTGTCGAATCCAGCCCTTGCCGCCCTGGGCTAAACCCGAGGTTTAGACCCCGGGCCAAACATTGTTGATTCTACATCATACTGTGATGCCGAGCGGGGTGGCGAAGCTCGTTAGAATGCGGCGAAACCGCCTGCCGGCCAATCGGCCGGATGATGGAAGGTAGGCGGTGGTCTGGGCTCACGACGGTACAAAACCCGTTGAACGCGGTCAGTGCGTTCAAGGATTACTGAGGAACAGGTATGACGGAACGATCAGATCAGTCGATCGAATGGCACAGTCTGGGCAGTGAGGAGGCGTTGGCCAAGGTCGACAGCTCCGAAAAAGGGTTGAGCCAGACCGAGGCGGATCGCCGCCTGAAGACGCACGGCCGCAACCGTCTGCCGGCAGGAAAACGACGTGGCCCGGCGGCGCGGCTTGTCGCGCAATTCAACAACCTGCTGATCCAGGTGTTGATTGGTGCAGCGGCTGTCACGGCTCTGCTTGGTCACTGGATCGACACTTGGGTGATTCTCGGTGTGGTGGTGGTCAATGCCGTGATCGGTTTTGCTCAGGAAGGAAAGGCCGAGCAGGCCTTGGAGGCCATCCGGCACATGCTCTCGCCGCGCGCTTCGGTCACTCGAGACGGCAAGCGGCGCACTCTGCCGGCTGAGGAATTGGTTCCCGGGGACGTGGTGCTGGTCGAGCCCGGGGACAAGGTCCCGGCCGACCTGCGGCTGGTGCGGGCACGGAACCTCCGTATCCAGGAGGCTGTTTTGACCGGCGAGTCGGTGGCTGTCGAAAAGGCGGTGGAGGCCGTCGACTCGGATGCTGACCTTGGCAACCGTGTCGGGATGGCGTATTCCGGGACGCTGGTGGCAGGTGGGCAGGGCGTCGGCGTAGTGGTAGCAACCGGTGCGGGCACGGAAATTGGTCGTATCAGCGGCATGCTTGCGGACGTCGAGTCCATGACGACTCCGCTGCTCGAACAGATGGACCGCTTTGCTCGACTACTGGCCATCGTGATCGTCGGCATAGCCGCGGCCGTGTTCGCCTATGGGTTTTGGTGGCAGCACCGCGAGGCCACCGAGATGTTCATGACCGTGGTCGGCCTGGCCGTGGCCGCGATTCCGGAGGGACTGCCGGCCATTCTGACGGTCACGCTGGCCATCGGTGTCCAACGCATGGCCGGGCGCAAGGCCATCATCCGCCGCCTGCCGGCGGTGGAGACGCTGGGGTCGGTATCGATTATCTGTTCGGACAAGACCGGCACGCTTACCCGCAACGAGATGACGTTGCGCACCGTTGTCACGACGGGAGACGCATTTATCGTCAGCGGGGCCGGTTATGACCCGCATGGTGGTTTTTCCGCCGATGGAAGTGAGGTCGACCCAGAGAGATGTTCCGCGCTGAAAGAGGCAGTACGAGCCGCTGCGCGTTGCAACGATGCAAGCCTTCGCCACCAGGGCGACCAGTGGCAGGTGGACGGTGACCCCATGGAGGGGGCGCTGCTCGTCGGTGCAATGAAGGCAGGGCTGGATCTCGACGAAGAAGGCGAATGCCTGCCGCGTACCGACGTGATTCCCTTCGAAACCGAGCACCGGCTGATGGCTACCCTGAACCATGACCACCACGGGCATGGCTACATCTTCGTCAAGGGTGCGCCGGAGCGCATTCTCGATCTGTGTGGCGAGCAACGAAACGGGGAGGGCGGGTCCGAACCGCTCGATCGCTCGTACTGGGAATCCGAGGTTGAAAGTATTGCCGCCGAAGGCCAGCGAGTGCTCGGCATCGCCGTGCGGAAGGTGCCAGGTGATCACCGTGAATTGCGTTATGACGATCTCGAGAATGACATGGTCTTTCTCGGGCTGCTCGGCCTGATGGATCCGCCGCGCGAGGAGGCGATAGCGGCGGTACAGGACTGCCGCACGGCCGGCATTCGAGTCAAGATGATCACCGGTGACCACGCGCTGACGGCAGGGGGTATTGCGCGCCAACTCAAATTGGAGAACACCGACGAGGTGCTCACCGGACACGAGGTCGACCAACTTGACGACGAGGCATTGGCCCGCAAAGTCATGCACGTCGACGTGTTCGCCCGGACCACGCCTGAGCACAAGCTTCGCCTGGTGACGGCGTTGCAGGCGCTAGGGCAGGTGGTGGCGATGACCGGGGACGGCGTGAACGATGCCCCGGCCCTCAAGCGCGCCGACGTGGGCGTGGCAATGGGGCGCGGTGGCACCGAGGTGGCCCGAGAGTCGGCCGAGATGGTGCTTGCAGACGACAACTTTGCCTCGGTGGCCCGCGCTGTCCGGGAAGGACGCACGGTCTACGACAACCTCAAGAAGGCGATCCTGTTCCTGTTGCCTGTCAATGGTGGTGAATCGCTGGCAATCCTCATCGCGGTGATGGTCGGACTGACCCTGCCGATCACTCCCCTGCAGATTTTGTGGGTGAACATGGTGAGTTCGGTTGGTCTTGCCATGGCGCTCGCGTTCGAGCCGCCCGCGCCAAACGTGATGCGCAGACCGCCACGTCGGCGTGACGAGCCAATGCTTTCGGCTTTTCTCATCTGGCGTATTGGGTTCGTCTCGCTGCTGTTCGTCAGCGGGGTGTTCGGCATCTTTGCCTGGAGCCAGTACCACGGTTCCACGCTCGAGGAGGCACGCACCTACGCGGTCAATACGCTCGTGGTGATGGAAGTGTTCTACTTGTTCAGCATTCGCTATCTAGACAGCAGTTCGCTCGGGCTGCCGCAGATCAAGGGCACCCCAGCGGTGCTGATTGCCGTCGGTGTTGTCGTCAGCCTGCAACTGCTGTTCACCTATGCTCCCTTCATGGAGCGCCTGTTTGACACGAGGCCAGTCGATTTCGTCCATGGCATGGAGATCATCGCGATTGGCGTGGCGTTGTTCGTGTTGCTCGAGTTGGAAAAATGGGTGCGTCGGCGTTGGAATGAACAACCCCGGAAGGTGCGGGCTTAAGGGTTCAGTGCCGGCTTGTGGATAGGGCTTTTGCCCCGTTCGGCATGTACGTTTGATCGCTCGGGCATGGTGAGCGTTTTAGTGCAGATCGGCGGATCGCTCTGTGCGCGCGGGGCCAAATACACGAGCGTTGTGGCGGTCACGTCGTGTCGATTGCCCTTTTGGGTGGTGGTTGTGATGTCGGGTTTACCTCAGCACGAATCGGAAGTCACGGGTGACGTGGCCAAGGAGCCTGAGGGTCTGGTCGAACTGCTGCAGTTGCTGGCCAATATCCACGGAGATGGCGACTCGATCCGGCTGGGCACTGTGCTGGACATCGTCGGCCGCCGCTCGTTCGGGCCGATGCTTCTGTTGGCCGGGCTTATCACGGTCGCGCCGTTGATCGGTGACATTCCCGGTGTGCCGACGCTGATCGGTATCTTCGTGTTCCTCATCGCCCTGCAGTTGATGCTGGGGCGCGATCACTTCTGGCTTCCGTCGTTTTTGCTCGAACGTCAGATCCGTCGGCAGACCCTGCATAAGGCGGCTGTCTGGATGATGCCCACGGCTCGGTTCGCGGATCGTTTTCTGCGTCCTCGGTTGATGTTTCTCGTCAATGGCGGGGCGAGCTACGGCGTGGCCATTTTGGCCATGCTGGTTTCCCTGATGATGCCGGTGATGGAGTTCATCCCGTTTTCGGCGAATGCCGCCGGGCTTACGCTGACGATCTTCGGGCTAGCAATGATTGCCCGTGACGGCTTGCTCGCGCTGATAGCCTTCGCGCTGACAGGGGCGAGCGTGGGAGTGATCGTGTGGGCCCTGTTATGACGATTCCCTGCTGGCAGGCAATCGTGTGCCGAGTAAGGGGCGCATGGCTACCACGCCGACAACGGCGCCGGGCAGTAGCAGCCAACTCACATGCGCGCCCAGGTCCTGCCACAGGCTGGTGGTGATCGGGATGGCCAGGGCGCTCAAGCCAAAGCCGATGCTGTTCATGATCGCGAGCGCGCTGGCGACACCATCGGGAGGGGCGTGGCGACTGGCAAGCGCCGAAAACTGGGCCGAGTCGGCAATCACCGCGACACCCCAGAGTAACAAGGCCACCAGGGCCAGGCCGGCTGAGAGCCCGGCGAGCCAGGGGTAGACTAGGCAGAACCCACCGGAGACCACCAGCGCCGCTACCGCAACCCGGGCGCTACCAAAATGACGGCTGAGTCGGCCCGCCGCGACGCAGCCGATGGAACCGATCCCGATCACCGCAAAGGCAAAGAGGGAGATCGTGGCCGTCGAACCCTGCGGGTAAAGTCCGGCGACAAACAGGGGGGCCAGCACCCAGAAGGCGTAGAGCTCCCACATGTGGCCGAAATAGCCGAGCGCAGCGGCGCGGAATCCGGGTTTCTCGAAGGCCCGGAAGACACCACCCCATTGCAACCGTGGTGAGCGCATGAGGTGCGGGCCGTCGCCGAGCCATTCGATCAACATGCCACCGAGCAATGCCAGCCCCGAGGCAAAGGTGATCACCCAGGGCCAGGCCAGCCCCAGGCTCAACCCTTGAAGAAGATGCGGTGTGGCCGTTCCCAGTGTCAGCATGCCGACTAGCCAGGCCAGCGCCTCGCCACGTCGATCCGGCGCCCAGCTCACGATGAGTTTCATGCCCACCGGATAGATGCCGGCCAGGGCAAATCCGGTAAGAAACCGGTAGAGCCCTGCCGCCACCAGGTCGTGGGCAAGCCAGGCCAGCGCCAGATTGGCAGTCGCGCCGGTGATCGCGGAGGTCAGAAAAACCCGGCTGGCGGCGAATCGGTCGGCCAGTCCCGAGACGGCGAACAGTAGGGTCCCCAGGATAAAACCCGACTGCACGGCGGCGGTGAGTATGCCGAGGTCCGCGGGTGTAAGCACCCAGTCGCGCATCAACGCATCGCCCACGCCGTTGGCGCTGAACCAGAGCGAGGTGCCAAACAGCTGGGCGAGAACAATGAGGGGGACGGGACGGATCATGGGCAGTATCGTACCGGCAAGCCGTTGGCTGCGGTGGTCGCTTCGGCAATGTTTGCGCCCGACAACGAAAAAACCCCGCACGAGGCGGGGTTTTGCTATCGACCGGGTTGAATCCAGATTAGATCTGGACGTTTACCGCGGCCGGGCCCTTCTGGCCTTGCTCGACTTCGAAGGTGACGGTCTGGCCTTCGGCTAGCGACTTGAAGCCGCCGCCCTGAATGGCGCTGTGATGGACGAAAACGTCCTTGGAGCCGTCGGAAGGAGCGATAAAGCCAAAGCCTTTTTCGTCACTAAACCACTTAACGGTGCCTGTAGCCATGATGGATACCTCTGATGCTATGCATGTGCATAAAATTGAATGAAAACGAGGGGATGCTGAAGGACTGCAAAAGCGTCAGAGAACTGCAAATCGTAGCGGGGTAATACAAACTGGATAATTCAATCTGTGGTCCTGCGGGGTTCGAGCCTGGTGCAATTGAGGAGTCCTTAACCGATTCCTCTCAGGAAAGCGTTCTTTCGTTTTCCCGGTACGCATTATCCCCCGTTCGCCTCAACAAGCCATAGTTTTTTTGCAAAAGTTGCGATTCCTCACATTCAGTGGAGCGTAGACAGGGCGACAAATGGCGATTAAAGCGACGTTTTCCCCGACGTAGTGGACATTTCGCCGCGTTTCGGCTGGTGAAGGTTTGTCGCCTCGGGCGGCCCGAAACCGTCGTTTCCTGCTAGTCGGAGCGCAACTGATGCGGTTTTGCGGGACAAAAACGCCTCCCGGGCAACCTTGGTGCGGCCGAAAAGGGGGTCTGCCATGTCGGTAGGGGGGCCAGCGAGCATTGCGTTAGGCGTCTGCCTTGCGGACCAGGAGCGGGCAGAGTCCGACATGACCCTGTTGAACGCCGGGGTAGAAGGTCTCGGCAATGCGCATCACGCTTCGGTTGCCGGTGTTAGGGAGTGCCGGCGGTCCTCTCGACATGAATGGTTGCGGACAGCGTATGCCGCTCACCGGGCGCGAGTCGGTAGCGATTGTCGATGGCGTTCGCCGTCTCCACGCAAAGCATATCGGTCCAGGCATCATCGGGGATGTCGTCTATCCCTCGAGCTCCATCGGGGCCCGGGTTCCAGACGACGGTGGTTTGACTGCCCGCCTTGTCGATGTGGATGCGTCGTCGGGTATCGTTGATGACTGCCTCGCCCATATGGTCGAAGTACACCCGGTCGATGGGTGGGCGAACACGCAGTGGGCTTGTTTGTGTCCCGCGGATGCCGCCTTGCTGCTTGTCCCAGTATTTCAGCCCATCAAGGCCGTCGACGAGAATGTCGCGTGCGTCCTGGACTCGGAAATAGCTGTGCAGGGCCTCCGAGAGTCGCCAGGTCTCGTTACTGCGGTTTTCTGCCATCAGGTCGAGGCGAAGCGTGACATCCAGGGTCACGGCAAGGCGGAGAACGAAGTCGTGAGGCCAGATGCGGGTGGTGGCTTCGTCGGCTTGCAGCCGCAGGATAGCCCGGGTGATATCACCCTCGACGGCCACCGATTCGATCTCCCACGGACGATGCCGGGCAAATCCATGCGCCTTCTGCTCGGGTTCGCTCGGGTGGGCTCCGAACCAGGGCCAGCAAACCGGAATCCCGCCGCGCACCGGACGACTGCCATCGAAACGGGCTGTATCGCTGACCCATATCATTTCCTCACCGCCTTCAGGGGTGTACCCGATCACCGTCGCGCCCATCGGCGTGATCGAGACGCTGCCGTGCGCGTTTGTCAGTTCCATAACGACCAGCCGGTCACGCTGATGGAAGTGTACCCCGGGCAGGGGGAAACGGTTGCGCAGGGTTATCAATGTGTCGATCACGTGAATATTTCCTGACAGGAGTGAATGAGCTCTTGACTGCAATCCATTATGGTCGATGCTCGTGGTGGTTCGATCAAAACGACAACCTGACGGGAGAAAGCGATATGAGCAACGGAATGACCGAAGCGATGCACGATTTCCAGGCCGGCATGGGAATGATGAAGGCCGAGGCTGGAGAGACCATGCAGGCGTTCAGCGGCTTCATGGAAAAGGTGTTGGAGGATGACGTCCTCGACACGAAGACCAAGGAACTCATCGCCCTGGGCATGGCGATCACCGCGCGCTGCAAGTATTGCATCGGCATCCATGTGCAAAAAGTGCTCAAGTCTGGCGGGACGCATGCCGAGATCATCGAGGTATGCAAGGTCGCCATCCTTATGGGCGGTGGCCCGGCAATGACCTACATTGCCGAGGTGCACAACGCACTGGAGGCCTTCGAAAAGGGCTAGACGGCCGCGGGGGACTAGTCGCTCACCACCCGGTCACGCCCTAGCTGCTTGGCCGCGTAGAGCCGCTGGTCGGCAAGGTGAACGGCCTGTTCCGGCGTCAAGTCCGGCGTCAGGCCCACCACACCGAAACTGGCCGTTACGTGGCCGATTTGCGGAAATTCGGTGTCGTGTATGAGGCTACGCAACTTCTCGGCCAAGGTTCTCGCGGCGTGTACATCGGTATGGGGAGTAATCAGCATGAACTCCTCGCCGCCCCAGCGCGCAAAGCTGTCGGTGGCGCGAACGTGATCGCTGATCAGACGGGCGAAGCGGGTCAGAACCGCATCCCCGCAGGGGTGGCCAAAGTGGTCGTTGATCTGCTTGAAGCGATCGATGTCGATCATGATCAGGGCGGCGGGGTGGCGGTAGCGCACCATCCGTTCATGTTCGTGGGCAAGGATCTTTTCGAAATGCATCCGGTTGATCAGGCCGGTAAGCATGTCGGTGGTCGCCAATCGCTTGAGTTCGTCCTCGGCACGCACGCGATCGGTGATGTCATTGCCGATAGAGACGTAGCCGGTCAGATCGCCATGTTCGTCACGGACCGGCGTGATGGTTTCTTCCATGTGAAGCAGTTGGCCGTCTTTCTGCTTGTCGATGAACGTGTCACGGAAGACATCGCCGCGTTCAAGGGTGTCCCAGAGACGTTGATAGAAGCTCCGGTCATGCATGCCGGACTGCAGCATGCGGGGGTTCTTGCCGCGCACTTCTTCGCGTTCGTAACCGGTGTGTTCCTCGAAGGCGCGGTTGACGTCGAGGATGTTGTTGTCTCGATCGGTGATCAACACGCTGTCACTGCTGGCATCCAGCGCGTAGACCAGCATCTGGCGGCGCTCATGCTCGCGGGTTTCGATGCTTATGTCGCGTTGGACCGAAACGAAGTGGGTCACGGTGCCGGCCTCGTTGCGCACCGGTGAAAT
>JAWLFB010000013.1:0-36001 GCA_041685825.1 Guyparkeria sp.
GTGAGATCGAAGGCGGGCGTGGTGCCCTGGAATTGCTCGAGTTTCATGCTGCTGCATCCCGTGAGTAGCAGGGTGAGGGCGAGCGCACTCGCCACGGTGAAGCGTCGGATCATGGGGTGGTTCCTCGCAGGGTGTTTTCGGGCAAATGCGACTCGGTGTCGGTCAGTTGGCGCAATACCAGCCAGGCGGCAGCGAGCTTGAAGCCGACGGGCAGCGCGCCGTAGGTGATGGCCAGGGCGGTGGTGTCGCTGTCGCCGGCCTCGAAGCCGGCTATTGCCAGGACGCCGTAGCCCACGCCCACAGCCACGGCCAGGGCGAGCTTGGTGGCCAGCCCCAGCAGGCCGAAGAACAGCCCGGCTCGATCGCCGCCGCCGTCGTCGCTGTCGATCCCGGCGATATCGGCTTGGATCGACGCCGGTAGCGCCATGTCGGCGCCTAGGCTCAGGCCGGAAATCGCGCAGATCAGCGCAAACCAGACCACATCCCCGCTGCCCAGCCATGGGGCGAACGAGAAGCTGATCGCGGCCAGCAGGATCGAGGCGCCCCAGGCGCGGCGCTTGCCGAAGCGCCGGGCGATCGCGGTCCAGGCGGGTAGCGCGGCGATGCCGGCGCCGAAGTACAGCAACAGCAGCCAACCGAGCCAGTCCTGTGCGCCTAGGCGGTCGGCGACGAACATGAGGAACAGCGCGGCCGGGATGCCGTTGGCGAGGTTGTTGAGGAAATACCCGCCCAGCAGGCTGCGCAGGCGACGGTTGTGCTTCAACAGCGGCCAGCCGTGACGCCAGTCGACCAGCGGGCGATGCACGCCCGGTTCGGGGGTGGTCGCCGTCATGACGATAAAGGCGGCCGGCAGCAGGATTGCCATCAGCCAGAACACGGCGGCGAGCACATCCGCCGGCGCTTCGCTACCGAGCAATATGGGCAGGGCGGCGGCGAGCACGGTGCCCACCAGGGCCAAACCTTCGCGCCCGGCCGCCAGACGCGTGCGCCCGTGCGGGGTCGGGTCGGCCTCCGCGCCCAGGCTGGTGTAGGGCAACTGGATCATCGTCCAGCCGAGAAACGCCGCCAGGCCCCACAGGTACAGGTGCCAGAGGCCGACGTCGTCGTCCGGGCGCAGCAGGAACCACAGCGAGGCGATCAGCAGCGGCATCCCGGCGCCCATCAGCCACTTGCGCCGATGGCGGCCAGGAATGCGGTCGGACAGGTAGCCGACGACCGGGTCGGTGATCACATCCCAGAGTCGGGTGAGCATCAGCGCCGTGCCGACGGCGGCCAGTCCCAGACCCAGTTCGTTGGCGTAGAACGGCGGCAGATAAACGTACAGCGGGATGCCCATCAACGCTAGCGGAAGGCCGGGCGTGCCGTAGGCGAGCACCTGCCACAGGTTCAATCGTGGCGCTGTGCTCGCGGCCGAATTCACGGGCGTTCCAGAATGACTTGGGCGACGTTGATCCGGCCGGCGAGAAAGCCCGCCTCGCAATAGGCGAGGTAGTAGCGCCAGGTCTGGCGGAAACGGTGGTCGAAGCCCAGGGTTTCCAGTTCATCCTCGACCGCGTCGAAGCGTTCGCGCCATCGGGCCAGCGTATGGGCATAGTCGTGGCCGAGTAGGGCGGTCTCGCGCACGGTCAGCCCGGCATCTGTCGCCCCGGCCTCGAATCGTTCGATCGAGGGCAGCATGCCGCCGGGGAAGATGTATAGCTGGATGAAGTCAGGCTCGCGCCGGTAGTCCTCGAACGTGTCCTCGTCGATGGTGATGACCTGAATGGCGGCGCGGCCGCCGGGCTTGAGCCGGTCATGGACGGCCTGGAAGAACGTCGGCCAATACCGCTCGCCGACCGCCTCGAACATCTCGATCGAGACGACGTGATCGAACTCGCCACCCTGGTCGCGGTAGTCGGTCAGGTGCAGGCGGGCGAGGTCATCCACGCTTGCGGCGGCCAGCCGCTCGCGCCCGTAGGCGAGCTGCTCCGTCGACAGAGTGAGCCCGTCGACGCGCAGCCCACGACGGGCGGCGGTTTCGGCCAACCCGCCCCAGCCGCAGCCGATCTCCAGCAACCGGTCGCCCGGACGGGCAGCGAGCCGGTCGATCAGTCGGTCGTACTTGCGTTGCTGGGCGGATGCCAGTGATTCGTCGGGCTCGGCGAACAGGGCCGAGGAGTAGGTCATCGACTCGTCGAGCCACAGTCGATAAAAATCGTTGCCCAGGTCGTAGTGGGCGGCGATATTGCGCCGGCTGCCGCGGCGGTGATTGGCCCGGAGCGCATGCTGGATGCGATGACCGAGCCGGGCCCAGAAGCCGGGGCGCAGTTCATGGCCGATCGCCTCGAAGTTGCGCGCGCCGATCTCGAGCAGGCTGGTCAGGTCATCGGTGGTGAAGTCCCCCTCGATGAAGCCCTCGGCGATGCCGATGTCACCCAGGCGGGCAATCCGGGAAAGCAGCCGCGTGGGGTGGTGCAGTTGAACGTTGGCTGAAAGATCCGAGTGCTCTTCGCCGATGCACTCGGCAACGCCACCGTCGTCCGTGGTCACCCGCAGGCGGCCGATGCGGATATTGGCGAGGAAATGGCTGACCCAGCGGGCGCCCAGCGGCAGGGCATGTTCGGCCGACCGCTCGACGGCGGTCGATTCCGAGACCGGGTTCAAGTTTCGTGTCTGGACGGTGGACATGAGCTGACCTCCAATGCCGGTGGTGGTGGGCTCTTGTGGAAACGCCCACCCTTGAGCCAGATTTTCAGGGCCTGCCAGTGAATTAGGCCGATCACCTTGATGGTGAGAAACGGGATGCGCAGGGCCTCGAGCATCAGCCGGCGATCGGTTAGCTCGCGACGTTGCGCGTTGTGGGTGGCGACCAGCGTCAGGGTCTCCGTGTCATCCGAATCGAATTCGGTCTCACGGATCGACACCCCCAGCCGCTCGCCGGGGCGCGATAGCCTGAAGTAGTAGCGCATATTCATGGGCAGGAACGGTGAGACGTGGAACACCTTTTCGGCCTGCGCCCGGAAGGGATTTTCCAGCGGGTGGCCGTAATCGTGCAGGAAATAGTGGTGGTGCCCGCCGAAAGTGTTGCTGACCTCGCAGTCTATCGCGACTAGTTGCCCGTGCCGATCATGGCAATACCAGACGGTCAGCGGGTTGAATTGGTAGCCGAGCACCCGCGGGTAAGCCGAAACCAGAACCTTGCCGCCCTCGATATCGATGCCCTGAGCGCGAGCGGTGGCCGTGATCCAGTCGCGCAGGGGCATGTCGCGGCGTGGACCATGATCGCGGTCGTGGATCGAGAACAGGTTGAAACGGTTGTGCGACAGCAGACGTTGACCGGGGAATCCCGCCTCCAGATCATCGAGATCGGCCAGCAGCGAAAACACGCGATAGCGAAAGCGATAGCAGGCGCGCTGGAATCGCTGGTGCATAACCCAGCCCTGGTAGAGCGCCGAGGTCATGCCGCCTCCGTGCCGAGCTCACTCGAGGGGTCGGTCGACGGGGTGTGTTCCCAAGGAATGGTTACACCAAACTGACGGGCGACAGCCACCGACGAAGCCAGACCATCCTCGTGGAATCCATAACCTGTCCAAGCACCGGCATAGAAGGTGC
Source organism: Guyparkeria sp. (assembly GCA_041685825.1). Lineage (GTDB taxonomy): Bacteria > Pseudomonadota > Gammaproteobacteria > Halothiobacillales > Halothiobacillaceae > Guyparkeria. The sequence continues at coordinate 3,592 of JAWLFB010000013.1, forward strand.
GTCGATGGCCCTGTAGGGCGGGTAGCTTGTCTTGGGCGGCAACGGCCTTGGCGTCGAAGACCGGGTGGTGGTAGGTGATCTCGCGCTCGACAAGTGATTCGTGCGGCGGCTCGAATGGGTTGAGGGTCACCAGCCAGTCGTGGGCCGCGTCCAGTTGCTGCAGACGGTTCATCCAGTAAGTTACGGCGACGGCCCGTTCGCCATCCACGTCGCGTCGTCCCAGGTAGTTCCAGCTCGACCAAACCTGACGTCGGCGGGGCATCAGGCCCACGTCGCGATGCAGAAAGGCGTGGTTTTCCTGAAAGCGGAACGAGCTGAGCACGCCGGCTTCGGCCTCGTCGGGCCGGTCGAGAGCGGCAAGGGTTTCGTCGGCGTGTCCCGCCATCACTACGGCATCAAATCGTCGATCGTACTCAGGCAGCGTGACACCGTGTTCGTCGCGCTCGACGCGATTGACCGGGTGAGACGCCAGTGCCTCGAAGCGCTGTTCGACCAGCATTCTGTCGACGTAGCGTCGCGACCCGCCTTGAACCGTTGCCCATTGCGGGCGATCTTTCACGTTCATCAGCCCGTGGTTTTCGAAGAATTGCAGGAAGCTCTCCGCCGGGAACGCACGCATCTGCCGGGTCGGGCATGACCAGATCGCCGCGGCCATGGGCAGCAGGTAATCCTCGGCCAGACTTGGAGAGAAGCGGTGCTGCTCGAGGAACTCGCCCAAGGAGAGCGTGCCGAGCGAATTGCCGGCGAGTGCTGCCTTGCCCAGCCGGTTGAAGCGCAGTATCTCGGCAACCATGCGCAGGAAACTGGGTCGCAGCAGGTTGCGTCGTTGGGCAAACAGTGTGTTGAGGTTGTCACCGCTGTACTCCAGCCGACCGCCGTCCATGCTCATGCCGAAGGACATATCCGTAGGCTGGGTATTGATATCGAGCGACTCGAGCAGACCAAACAGGTGCGGGTAGTTGGGTCGATTGCATACGATGAAGCCACTGTCGACCGCAACGCCCCCGCCACGGCCGTCCTCGACCAGGTGGGTGTGGGTATGACCGCCGATGTAATCATTCTTCTCGAACAGAGTGACGCGGTGCTGCTGGCTCAGCAGCCAAGCGCTGCCGAGGCCGGCGATGCCCGAACCGATCACGGCAATCTCGAGTGGTCGGTCAGTTGGCGGTGAAAACGATAGTGGCTGGGACACTCGTGGCTCCGGTTTTCGGCAGAATACCTACCGATTGTATAAACTGTGTACAGGTTTTGCACAGAAAATTTCCCCATGAGCCGACTCGTCCTGTGGTTCAAACGCGACTTGCGCTTGGCCGACCAGCCTGCGCTTTTCGAGGCCGTGGCTGCCGCTCGCGAGCGGCCCGGGATTCGGCTGGATGCGCTGATCGCGATTGAGCCGAACCAGTGGGGCACAGGACCCGCCTCCTCGCGTCATTATCAGGTGCAGCAAGCGGCGATGCAGGCCTTGGCGCTAGATCTGTTCGAACGTCATATTGACCTGTCAATCGAGTTCGGTGACATGCCGGCGGTGCTGAGTCGTTGGCATGCGCACGAGCCGATCGAGACGCTGTTTTCCGTGCAAGAAACGGGTAACGGAGCGAGTTTCGCTCGAGACCGTGCCGTTGCCGCATGGTGCCGGGAACATGGCGTGACTTGGCGACAGCCGCGTGACGCCGGCGTGATTCGCGGCCTGAGCGACCGGAATGCCTGGGCAGGGCTTTGGGACACCTTCATGCGCGACCCGTCGCTCGCCAACCTTCAGGGCCTACCGGAGGGAAACGCCCGGCGCAACCGCGTGGCTCGCCCACCCGAATTGGATCGAATTCGGGCCCTGCTGTCGGACGCACCAGCAGACTGCCCGCCGATCGAGGCCCCTGAGATGTTGGCGACGACTCCGGGACAGGCGAATGCCCGGCTTCGGGAATTCCTTGACCGCGACGCGGCGCGATATCGACGCGGCATGTCCTCGCCGTCGGCTGCCATCTCGGCCTGTTCCCGGCTCTCGGCCCCTCTCGCGGTGGGCAGCCTCTCCTCCCGTTCGATCGTGCAGGCCGTGCGGGCTCGTGAAGAGATGGGTGTCGAGCGCGCCCTGTCGGCCGCTTATCGTGCGTTCGTTTCGCGGCTGGCCTGGCGGGACCACTTCACGCAGAAACTCGAGCAGTGGCCCTCAATCGAATACCGGGCGATGCACTCGGCCACCGAGGGTTGGCGTGAGACCGATCCGATGCACCCGCACGCCGTGGCCTGGCGGGCCGGCCGGACGGGTTGGCCGCTGGTGGATGCCTGCATGCGCAGCCTGGTCGCTACCGGCTGGTTGACGTTTCGCATGCGCGCGATGCTGGTCTCAGTCGCCTGTTTCCCGTTATGGCTCGACTGGCGACCGGTCGCCGACTGGCTCGGGCGAGTGTTCGCCGACTACGAACCCGGCATCCACTACCCGCAGGTCCAGATGCAGGCGGGCACCACTGGCATAAACGCGCTGCGTGTATACGATCCAGTGCGCCAGTCCCGCCAGCACGATCCGGATGGCGTCTTTATCCGTCGTTGGTTGCCCGAACTGGCCCGCGTGCCGACCGGCTTTATTCACGAGCCATGGCGACTACCTGCCGGTTGGCAGCGGGAAGCGGGTGTGCGCATCGGTCGCGATTATCCGACGCCAGTTGTGGACTGGTCGACGCATGCCCGACGCGCGCGGGCGAGGGTGGCGGCCGCTTACCGAGCGCCGGCCGCCCGGGCCGAGTCCGAGCTCGTCTACCAGGCGTTGGGATCGCGAGATCGTCAACGCAGGCAGCGCTCGGTAAGCCGTCGAACCAAGACCGCTCCGCCATCGTCTCAGGGGCGTTTGTTCTGATGGCCCGGCAGGCGCGTAATCACCCTAGTAACCGACCGAGCAAGGTCTGTCCGACCTGTGGCCGATCATTCACCTGGCGACGCAAGTGGGCCCGCGATTGGGATCGCGTGACCTATTGCTCTGAACGCTGTCGCCGTGCCAGGAAATCGCATGACTAAATCACCCGTTCGTCACCTGCTGGTCGTGCTCGGCGATCAACTCAATGCCGACAGCGCGCTGTTCGACGACGCCGATCCGGCACAAGATGCCATCTGGATGGCGGAGGTGGCCGGCGAGGCGACCCATGTCTGGTCACACCAGTCGCGCATCGCGCTGTTTCTCGCGGCTATGCGCCACTTTGCCGCCGATCGCCGGGTCGACGGCTGGCGAGTCGATTACCGCGAACTGCCCGAGCGTGCCGAGGAGGACACTCTGCCGACACTGGAGGCCGCACTGGTCGACGCGATCGGACGATTGCGACCCGAGCAGGTGATCTGGGTCTGCCCCGGCGACTACCGTTTGCGCCAGGGCCTCAAGGCCGCGGTCGAGGATGCCGGCGTGCCCGCCGAGGAGCGGCCCGACCGGCATTTCCTGGTCGAGGAGTCGTGGTTTGCCGGCTGGGCGGCGGGCCGCAAGAGCCTGCGCATGGAGCACTTCTACCGGGCCCAGCGACGTCGACTGGGCGTGCTAATGGACGGCGATCAGCCGCTGGGCGGGAAATTCAACTTCGATGCCGACAATCGGCGCTCATTCGATGCACGCGGCCCGGGATTGGTGCCCGAGCCGGCCCGGTTCATGCCGGATCAAGTCACCCGGGAGGTGATCGAGCGGGTAAGCGGTCGGTTTGCTGATCACCCCGGGGGCGAGCACGGGGCGCTGTCGCACTTCGACTGGGCGGTCACCCCGGCTCAGGCCGAACAGGCGCTCGAGGATTTCATCGAGCAGCGAGCCCAGGGGTTCGGTGACTACCAGGATGCCATGTGGACAGACGCGCCCTGGCTGTACCACTCGCGCCTGTCCGCGGCGCTCAATCTCAAGCTGATCGATCCGCGTCGTGTGATCGCGGCGGTGGAATACGCTTTTCAGGAGGGGCGCATGCCGTTGGCCGCTGCCGAGGGGTTCATCCGGCAGGTCCTCGGCTGGCGCGAGTTCGTGCGTGGGCTCTACTGGTGGGCGATGCCCGATTACGCCCGCGGCAATGCGCTGGAGGCGCAGGAAGAGTTGCCGGGGTTCTACTGGCAAGGTCGGATGCCCGGCGGCGAGCCCATCGCGATGACTTGTCTCGACCAGGCGCTCGATCAGACGTTGACCTTGGGTTACGCCCACCACATCCAGCGCCTGATGGTCACCGGGCTGTTCGCCCAGTTGCTCGGCGTGCGACCGCAGGCGGTTCACGAATGGTATCTCGCGATCTATGTCGATGCCGTCGAATGGGTGGAGTTGCCCAACGTAATCGGCATGTCCCAATACGCCGACGGCGGGGTCATGGCAAGCAAGCCCTATGTCGCCTCGGGGCGCTACGTGCAGCGGATGAGCAATTACTGCGCGCATTGTCGCTTCGATCCGGGCGAGGCGCTGGGTGAGTCGGCCTGCCCGTTCACCACCCTGTACTGGGATTTCCTGCTACGCCACCGGGAGCGATTCGCCCGACATCCGCGTACGGCACTGCAATGGAAGCATGTCGAGCGTATCGATGCCGAACGCGCCGACGCCATTCACGGGCAGGCCGATTCGTGGCGTGAACTATTGTCACGGACTTCTGCAACTGATGGGCGAACCCGCTAATTCCCTGATTTTTGCATGGGTTTTTGAAAGGGTGGGCTTGATGTCGGTGGTTCCAGGGGTGGCTTTCTGGGACAATTCACCGATTAGCAGGCGTTAGGCGTTTCTTGCGCTTTCCCTGCCGCCGCCCCGCCGATTCGTCCAGTGCCGGACGGATCAATTCCGACCGGAGTTCCCCGGCCCATGCCCGAACTCAATGCCATTCGACTGATTCGGCGCAAGGCGATGTTGCTTGCCGTGCTGGGCATTCTCGTCAGCGGTATCCTCGTCGCCGTGGTTACTGCCGTGCCCATCTACCAGTCTGCCCGAGAGGGGCTAGAGCGCAGTTCGTTGATGGGGATACAGGCACAGGGCGCGGCACTCAACAATCTGGTGCAGCGCTACGAGGGCGTGGCACGCCAGGTCACCAGCCGCACCGAGATCCGCCGTCGGCTTCAAGCGTATGTCGAGGGGGAGATGTCAATCGAGTCGCTGTCAGCGTACACCGCGCCGCGGCTGGCCGATGCACTGGGAACATCGGGGGCGCTGGTCGGGATCAAGAGGCTTGGCCCGTTTGGCGAGGTGATCGTCGACGAGGGTGTGACGGCAGACGTGCCCGGGCACTCGATCCTTGATGAGATGGACGGTGTGCAGAGCCGGTTGGTGCAGTTCGAGGACCGCATTATTTGGCGGACTGCGGCCCCGATCGCCGGCGACAAGGGCGAGCGCTTGGGCACCGACGTGCTGTTCTTCGAGGTCGACAGCCTGATCGAGTTGCTCTCTCGCTCGCGCGCGCTGGAGGCCTCGGCACGTGGTTATCTGCTTGATTACCGCGAAAAGCGCCTGGTCGGTGTGGACGTCGACGGCACCGGGTTGGAAATGTCAACGCCACGCGAGACGATTGCCGGGGATCTGGCGCGTATCGATCCGGCCGGCCCCGGCGTGGTCTGGCCCGAACTCGATGGCGAGACGCGGGTGCTGTTCTACACCCCGGTCGGCGGTGGGCGCTGCCTGTTGCTGATCGAGGCGGGGTTCTGGAATTTCTACCAGCCGGTGGTCGCGCGGCTGCTCTGGCCGCTGGGCCTGGTCTTCCTGTTGTTGCCGATCGTCGCCCTGCTGGCCGCACGGGCGCTGCGCCCCGTGCTGAGGCGTCTGTCGAGACAGGCCGAGGAGCTGGAGCGCTCGGCCGGGGAATTGCGGCTGGCGGCCAGCGTGTTCGAGGGTACCGGCGAGGCCATCATGATTACCTCGCCCAATCATCGTATCCTGCGCGTCAATCCGGCCTTCACCCGCATCACCGGGTTCGCCGCCGAGGAGGTGATGGGGCGGCCGATGTCGGACCTATTCCAGTTGGATGATCGAGAGAACAAGCAAATTGAGCGCATCTGCCAACGCTTGGCTCGCGAACACAGCTGGCAGGGTGAGCTCGACTACCGCAACCGGCGTGGCGAGCGCCTGACGGCGTTGCAGACGATCAGCAAGATTTCGGACGAGCAAGGTCGTACCAGCCATTTCATCCACATCTTCAACGACATTACCGAGACCAAGGCGGCGGAGCAGCAGATTCGCCACCAGGCCCATCACGACTCGCTGACCGACCTGCCCAACCGCGCCTCGCTCAAGTATCGAATCGGTGAGGCGGTTGCCCGGGCGAGGAAGGACGAGACCCGCCTGGCTGTGCTTTTCCTCGACCTCGACTACTTCAAGCAGGTCAACGATCGTCTGGGCCACGCGGTGGGGGATCGGTTGTTGCGCGAGGTGGCCGAACGACTGCAGCGGTTGCTACGCCACGAGGATATCGTGGGACGTCTGGGTGGGGACGAGTTCCTGATCCTGCTCGAAGGGCTACCCGCGCCGCGCTTCGCCGGTCAGGTTGCGGCCAAGGTGATCGAGGTGCTGACCCAGCCGTTCGTCCTCGATGGCGAGCAGGTCAGGATCGGGGTGTCGATCGGCATTGCGGTCTTCCCCGAACAGGGTGGCGACGCCGAGGCGTTGGTCAACCACGCCGATGCGGCCATGTACGATGCCAAAGCCGCCGGGCGGGACACGTTCCGCTACTTTGACGGGGAGGTGGGCGAGGTGGTGTCGCGGCAGGGAGGCCCTCGTCCGACCTGACCGACTCCTATCGTCTCGGTGTGTCCTGCTTCGGCCGGGCCTTGCCAAGAGAAAGCCCCCGCGGCAGCGTGCCGGCGGGGGCTTTTATCGTTCGGGGTGTCCGGGAACGCTTACGCGTCGCGTTCTTGGACCAGGCGATGAATCCGCGGGGTCAGGATCAAATCCATCGCGTAGCTCATCTTGCCCCCCGGCACCACGATGGTGTTATAGCGGGACATGAACGAGTGGGGGATCATCTGCAGCAGGTACGGGAAATCGACACCGAACTCGTCCGGATCGCGGAAGCGGATGACGACCACGCTCTCGTCCGGCGTCGGGATATCGCGGGCGATGAACGGGTTGGATGTGTCGACGGTCGGCACGCGCTGGAAGTTGACGTCGGTCTCCGAGAACTGCGGGGTGATGTAGTTCACGTAGTCCGGCATGCGGCGCAGGATGGTGTCGACGATCTTCTCGGCGGAGTAGCCGCGCTCGGCATTGTCGCGGAAGATCTTCTGGATCCACTCGAGGTTGACGATCGGCACGACGCCTACGCCCAGATCGACGTGTTGGGCAACATCGACGTTATCGGTCTTCACCAGGCCATGCAGGCCTTCGTAGAACAGCAGGTCGGAATCGGCCGGGATGTCTTCCCACGGGGTGAACTCGCCCGGGCCCAGGTTGGTGTTCAGTCGCGCGTTGTGCTCGGCGGCTTCCTCGTCGCTGTGCAGGTAGTAGCGCTTCTTGCCGGAGCCGGACTCGCCGTAGCTCTTGAACAGCTCGCCGAGCTTGTCGAAGTGGTTGGCGTCCGGGCCGAAGTGGGAGAAGAAGTTGTTGCCCTTCTCGGCTTCGGCGGCCATGCGCTCGCGCATGTCCTTACGGTTGAGAGCGTGGAAGCTGTCGCCCTCGATCACTACCGGGGAGATTTCCTCGCGGCGGAAGATGTGGTTGAAGGCACTCTTGACGGTGGACGTACCGGCGCCGGACGAGCCGGTAACCGCGACAACGGGATGCTTCTTGGACATGGTCCCTCCTGTTGGAAAGCAATAAAAACGAAACGTGGAAAAAGCGGCGGAATCGGGTCGTCTCCACCGGGGAGGAGGGCGGTCAACGGCGCGCGACTCGACTCTCCCGGTAAAACGAAAGCCCTCGATAATAGGGGTTTAGCCGGTCGGGAACAAGTTGGCAGGCTACCGGGGCTGACGTGCCGCGGCGGCGTGCCGGCCGGTTTACCGGTCCGGCGAGGGTTCGCGTCCGCCGAGGTTAGCGGCGGCGGTAGAGCAGGTCGAAGACCTGGTGGCCACGTTCCTCGCCGCGCCGCTCGAACTTGGTGCGCGGGCGCCAGGCGGGCCTCGCGTTCTCCCCGTTACCCTCGTGTTCGGCCACGAACGCCGGGTGGGCATCGAGCACCTCGCGCATGTGCTCGGCGTAATCGGCCCAGTCGGTTGCTAAGTGCCACAGTCCGCCGGGTTTGAGGCGACTGGCGGCGAGATCCACGAACGGTGTCTGCACGATGCGGCGCTTGTGGTGGCGCTTCTTGTGCCAGGGGTCCGGGAAGTAGAGCAGCAGCCGATCGAGACTTTCCTCGGCCAGACGCTGCTCGACGAACGGCACGGCATCGCCGCAGACGGCCTTGAGATTGGTCAGGCCGTAGTGCTCCACGCCGTTGAGCAGGTGGCCCACGCCCGGACGGTGGACCTCGATGCCGATGAAGTCGCCGTCGGAGTCCTTGGCGGCCATCTCTACGAGGCTGTCGCCGTTGCCAAAGCCGATCTCCAGCGTCAACGGCGCCTGCCGTCCGAACAGTTCGACCGGGTCGATGGGCGGGCCTTCCGGCTCGATCAGGTATTTCGATCCCAACTCGTTGAGTGCCCTTTGCTGGCCCGGCGTGAGTCGGCCCTCGCGACGGATGAACGAGCGGATACGCCGCCGGATGCCGTCACTCTTTTCGGTCGCTTCACCCATGGGATCAGAAGAACAGGCCATCGACGGGCGAGGAGGCGCTGGCAAAGCGCTTTCTGGGCATGCGCCCGGCGAGGAATGACTCGCGGCCCGCCTCGATCGCCTTCTTCATGGCCGAGGCCATCAACACCGGGTTCTGCGCGTGGGCGATGGCGCTGTTCATCAACACGCCGTCGCAGCCGAGCTCCATCGCCACGGCCGCGTCCGAGGCGGTGCCGACGCCGGCATCGACGATGATCGGCACCTCGGCGTTCTCGATGATAGTCATCAGGTTGTACTTGTTCTGGATCCCCAGGCCCGAGCCAATCGGGGCGGCCAACGGCATGACGGCCACGCAGCCGATCTCCTCGAGCCGCTTGGCGACGATCGGGTCGTCGGACGTGTAGACCATCACCTCGAAGCCGTCCTCGACGAGGGTCTCGGCGGCGAGCAGGGTATTGGTGATGTCCGGATAGAGTGTCTTCTCGTCGCCGAGCACCTCGAGCTTGACCAGGTTGTGACCGTCGAGCAATTCACGGGCCAGACGACAGGTGCGCACCGCCTCGGTGGCGGTGTAGCAGCCGGCGGTGTTGGGCAGGATGGTGAAGCGCCCCGGCGGCAACACGTCGAGCAGGTTGGGCTCGTCCGGGTTCTGGCCAATGTTGCTTCGACGGATCGCCACGGTGACGACCTCGGCCCCGGCGGCTTCGGTGGCCTCGCGGGTCTCGGTCATGTCCTTGTACTTGCCGGTGCCGGTCAGCAGGCGCGAGGAGAAGCAGCGGCTACCGACGACCAGCGGCTGGTCGATCGTCAGGTTGGATTCGGGACGGTTGTCAGTCATGGGCTTGGATTCGTTGCGTGTGATGTGGGGGGCGGTCAATGCCGGGCGCCGGCGCGGTGGCTGCCGCCCTCGATGGTGTCGTGTGGATCGAGGCTCAGGGCCAGACCGTCGATCGCCAGCGGATCGTGCAGGTGCTTGAGCTTGATCACGGTGAGCACCAGGCTGCCCGAGTCGTCCGGCAGTGGGGCGCTGCGCACCACTTCACCGGCGGTCTCGTCCCTGTCGTTACGGATCGGGGTGCCGGGTGCCGGCGGGGCAAGCCCGAGCACATGGCCGGCAAACAGGCGCCGATTGGGCTTGCCCAGGTAATGCATCCGGGCAATGACTTCCTGGCCCGGATAACAGCCTTTCTTCAGGCTGAATGCCTCGAGCTCGTCGAGGTTGATCCATTGCGGCACGAAGTGTTCAGCCGTCTCGCTAGTGACTTCGGGCAGCCGGTCCTCGATCTCGGCGCGCTCCCAGTGATCGGTCGACACGACCGCCGTGGCGTCGTTGGCCGAGCCAATCATGGCTTCCAGCTCGTTGGTCGGGCCATGGATGGCGATACGCACGCCGTGGTTTGCGTCCTGTTCTTCGCGCAGGAACAGCCGGCCCCTTGCGTCGACGACGGCGGGCCAGCGGCCGGGCGCCGGTTTTGCCTCGCGCAGGCGCTCGATCGCCTCACAGGCAGCGGCGTCCTCGAACGGGCAGGTCATCAACTCGGCGCCAGCCGGCCAGATTAGCCCGAGAGCGGCCTGGTCCTCGGCCAGCGACAACTGTACGTCGCGTCGCAGGACGTACATCTGCAGGCGTTTGAGTAGGCCGGGGGCAAGTTCGGCGCGCGTGACTAGGCGGAATCCGTCCTCGTGCGCGGCGATGCGCAGCAGTCCCAGGGCGCGGCCCTTCGCGCTGCAAAACGCGGAGAAGGAGGCGGCCCCTTGGGCCAGTGCGTTGACGTCCTGCGTGAGTATCGCGTGCAGGAATGCGCACGCCTCCGAGCCGGTGACCGCGATCACTCGTCGATCGGGCAGGTCGGTCAGCAGGATCGCGCCGGTGGTCGGGTTCTCGCCCGGCTGGATCAGGTTGTGCCAGGTTGTATTGGTCGCGTCAGACATTGGCGAGTTCGTGGTCATAATGATTGGGGAGCAAGGATAGCATCACCCCCTGCAGCTTGGCTTGAATGGAAAGGGCGCCCATGGAACGGGTATCGGAAGGATGGAGTGAATCGCTTCTCGCCGACCGCTGGTTGCTGGTGACCTGGGTCGGGTTGATGCTTGCCGCCTCGCGGGCGGTGAGTCTGGTTGTCTGGTAGGCGCTCTAGTTGATTGGGGCGCGCACGCCGGCACTGGAATGGCTGTGGCGTTCGGCGGCTGGGCTGGTGGTCTCCGTCGGGTTGTGGCGTTGCCTTCGTTATCGCCCGCTGGGCTTGGCCATCGAGGGGCGGTTGGCCTGGGCGTCCGGGCGCGCCGAGTTGCTGCTGCCCGATGGTGGGTCGATCCGCGTGGGCTTTGGCTAGTCCCGCCGCTAGTCGGAGTGACCCTAGCAAGACGCCGCTGCCGAGCGGTCCGCTCTCTTGCTTACGCCGTGGCGGTTGGGCCGGCGCGTTTGCTGGCGGATGCAGCGCTTCTTGACGTTGGGATCGCCCTGATCAGTCGATCGAGTCGGGTTGGCGCAGGCGGGCGTCTAGGTCGATGATCTGTTCGTGCAGGACCTCAGGCGAGCGGTCGTTGACCAGTTCGAAATCGGCGATCGACCGGCGGGCGTGGTCATCGACCTGAGCGGCAATCAGTTGCTCGGCCTGGCTGGCATCGATGCCCGGACGGGTGGTCAGCCGCTCTCGACGCAGTGCCGGCGGGGCGGTCAGCGTGATCACCGCATCCAGCCAGTCGCGGTAGGCAGGCCATACCGAGTCTTCGGCAAGCAGCGGCACCACCACCAGCACGTAGGGCGCGTGATGGGCCGCGGCGTTCGCGCGTTCGCGGGCCCTTGTCCGGATGGCCGGGTGCAGGATCGCCTCCAGCGCGGCACGTTCCGCCGGCTGGTCGAGGATGCGCCGGCGTAGCCGGTCGCGATCCAGCTGACCATCCTCGAGCAGGATCTCGTTGCCAAAACGGGCCCGGATTTTATCGAGGCAGGTGCTACCCGGCTCGACCAGTTCGCGGCTGATCGCGTCGGTGTCGACGATCGCGATGCCGAGCTTTGCAAAGAGCGATGTCGCTAGGCTCTTGCCGCTGGCGATCCCGCCGGTCAGGCCGATGATGCGCCCGGCGGACTCGGGTGATATCGATTGGGTTGAGGCCTCAGTCTTCATCAGGCGATCACAGCGGGCCGCCCAGGTAGGCCGCCATGATCGGTTCGCCCAGGTACAAGGCAACCAGCCCGGCGATCGCCAGGTAGGGTCCGAAGGGGATGGGGATGCGCCGATCGTGGCGCAGCAACAGGATCATTGCGATGCCGATCACGCTCCCGGCCAGTGCGGAAAACAGGATCACCAGCGGCAGCATCTGCCAGCCCAGCCAGGCACCCAGTGCGGCGAGCAGCTTGAAGTCGCCGAAGCCCATGCCTTCCTTGCCGGTGACCAGCCGGAACAGCCAGTACACCGCCCATAGAGCGAGATAGCCGAACGCGGCGCCCAGCACCGCCTCGTCGAGTGTGAGGTGATAGTCCGGCAGCAGGATCGGCAGCAGCAGTCCCAGCCACAGCAGCGGCAGGGTGAATACGTCGGGCAGCAGCTGGGTCTTGAGGTCGATTACCGACGCGGCGAGCAGGGCACAACTGAACAGGAAGACGGCCAGGGCAAGCGGGGTTGGACCGAATTGCCAGGCGGCCAGACCGACGAGGGCGGCACTCGCTATCTCCACCACCGGGTACTGCCAGGAGATGGGTTGGCCGCAGTTGGCGCAGCGGCCACGCAGCCAAAGCCAGCTGAGTACCGGCACGTTCTGCCAAGCGCGAATGGAGCTGCCGCACCGGGGGCAGGCCGAGCGCGGGCGGACCAGGTCGAAGGGCTCGTCGTCCGACGTGACCGGCGCGTTCTCGCCGGCCAGCAGGGCACGGCATTCGCGTTTCCACTCGCGCTCCATCATCACCGGCAGCCGGTTGATGACGACATTGAGAAAGCTGCCCACCAGCAGGCCGAACAGGCTGGCTACCGTGATCCAGATGGCCGGATGTTGCTGGAAGATCGCTTGGATTTCAGACATGGGTTGTTCGGACCTGGATCGGGGCCTGACATGGAAACGGCTCGATGAATGACACGGGCCGTGGGTGGGCGAGACGGAAACCTGATGATCAGACCACGGCGCCCAGCTTGAAGATCGGCAGGTACATGGCGATGACTAGGCCGCCGACCACGATGCCGAGGAAGGCCATGATCATCGGCTCGAGCAGGCTCGACATCGCATCGACCATGTTGTCGACCTCTTCCTCGTACATGTCGGCCACCTTGGCGAGCATGTTGTCGAGCGCACCGGTCTCTTCACCGATGGCGACCATCTGGATGACCATCACCGGGAAGAGGTTGGATTGCTGCATGCCGATGCGCAGTGGCGAGCCGGCGGATACCAGGTCGCGCATGCTCATCACCGCGTCGCGGAACACGGCATTGCCGGTCGCTCCGGCCGTCGGCGGTAGGGCCTCGACCAGCGGCACGCCGGCGGAGAACATGGTGGCGAGCGTGCGGGAAAAGCGGGCGATCGCGGACTTTTCCATCAAAGGGCCGAAGATCGGCAACTTGAGGACCATCCGGTCGAGGAAGTGGTTGAACCGATCCGAGCGACGCTTGACGAACACGAACAGGAAGATTACCGCAGCGATGCTGCCGAAGATCCAGTACCAGTACTCGCGGAACAGATCGGACAGGCCGATGACAAATTGCGTGAAGGCTGGCAGGTCGGCGCCAAAGCCTTGGAACAGCGATTCGAACTGCGGGATGACGAAGATCAGCAGGATCGCGGTGACGATGAAGGCGACCACGAGTACCGCGGTCGGGTAGAAAAGCGCTTTCTTGATCTTGCCCTTGAGGCTCTCGGTCTTTTCCTTGTAGGTCGCGATGCGATCGAGCACCACTTCCAGCGCACCGGATTGTTCGCCGGCGCGCACGAGGTTGACGAACAACTCGTCGAAATACTTGCGGTGCCGGTCGAGGGCGTCGGCTAGGTTGGTGCCGCTCTCGACGTCGTTCTTCACCTCGTTGATGAGGTCCTTCATCGTCTTCTTTTCGGCACTCTGGGCAATGATGTCCAGGGCCTGCACGATTGGCAGGCCGGCGGTCATCATGGTCGCGAGTTGCCGGGCGAAGGTGGCGATGTCGCGCGGCTGGACGGGTTTTGAGTTGGAGAACAGCGGCTTGGCCTTGCGTTTGACCCGGATCAGGGTCATCCCCAGACGACGGATCTCGGCGCGTACGGCGGTGTCGTTAAACGCCGCCATCTCGCCCTTGATTACCCGGCCTTCCTTGGTGCGCGCTTCGTAGCTAAATACGGGTTTTTCGGTCGTCTTTTTCTTGCTTGCCGCAATGGCCATGTTGTCTCTCCCTTGATCCGGGCCGCCTTCAGTCCGTGGTGACGCGGTTGATTTCCTCGAGGCTGGTCACGCCGGCAAGTACCTTTTTCAGACCCGAGCGCCGCAGGTCGGGGACGCCGTCCTTGCGTGCCTGGTCAGCGATGTCGATCGCGTTACCGCCTTCCATGATGATCCGGCCCATCGCCTCGGAGACCGGCATGACCTGGTATATGCCGACCCGGCCCTTGTAGCCGTTGGTGCACTGGTCACAGCCGACGGCCTTGAATATCTTCGGCGAGCCGGCGATATCCTCGGCGGTGAATCCCTCCCGGCGGAGTTCCTCGTCGGGGACGCTCTCCTTGGTTCGGCAATTATTGCACAGGCGCCGTGCCAGTCGCTGGGCGATGATCAGGCTCACCGACGAGGCGATGTTGTAGGCCGGCACGCCCATGTTGACCATCCGCGTGAGCGTCTGCGGCGCATCGTTGGTGTGCAGGGTCGACAGCACGAGGTGACCGGTCTGGGCGGCCTTGATCGCGATCTCGGCCGTTTCCAGGTCACGGATCTCGCCCACCATGATCACGTCGGGGTCCTGGCGCAGGAAGGCGCGCAGGGCGTTGGCGAAGGTCAGCCCCACCTTGGGGTTGACATTGACCTGGTTGATGCCCGGCACCACGATTTCCGCGGGGTCCTCGGCTGTCGAGATGTTGCGATCGCCGGTGTTGAGGATATTCAAGCCGGTATAAAGCGAGACCGTCTTGCCCGAGCCGGTGGGGCCGGTGACCAAGATCATGCCGTAGGGCTTGTCGAGCGCGTCCATGTAGAGAGCTTTCTGCTCGGGCTCGTAGCCGAGCTGATCGATGCCCATCTGTGCGCTGGTGGGGTCGAGGATACGCAGCACCACCTTCTCGCCGAACAGGGTGGGGCAGGTATTGACCCGGAAGTCGATCGAACGGTTCTTGGATAGCTTGAGCTTTATCCGCCCGTCCTGCGGGATGCGGCGCTCGGAGATGTCCATCCGGCTCATCACCTTGACCCGCGCGATGATGCGATCGGCGAGGTTGGCCGGTGGCTTGGCGCTCTCGGTGAGCATGCCGTCGACGCGGAATCGGACCCGGAACTGCTTCTCGTAGGGTTCGATGTGGATGTCGGAGGCACCCTTTCGGATGGCGTCGGTCAGGAGTTTGGTGACGAACTTGACCACCACGTCGTCCTGGATCGAGGCGTCCTCGACGTCGTGGGCCTCGTCGTCCTCGCGCTCGAACTCGACGTTCGACAGATCGTCGTCGAGTTCCTCGCCCAAGGCGTCCATGCTGTCGCTTAAGGCTTCTTCGAGCACCCGGGCGATCTTGGGCGCTTCGGCGACCACTGCCTCGATCGCCATGTTGGTCGAGAAGCGAAAGCCGTCGATCGCGCCGGTGTCGGACGGGTCGGCCACGGCTATGGTGAGACGACGACCGCGCTTGAACAGCGGCAGCGCCATATTGGCCTGAAGGACCTTTTCCGGGACGAGTTTCAGTGGTAGGTCGCTGGTGTCGATGGCATCCAGATCCACCAGCGGCAGGCCGAAGCGTTTGGAGGCGACGGCGGCAATGGTCGCCGGCGACACGCCCTCGGCTATCACGGTATTGAGCAGCGAGTCCTCGCTGCCCTCAGCCTTGGTCTGAAGGGCCTTCGCCTGGTCCGAGGACAGAACGTCCTCCCTGACCAAGGCGTTGAGCAGTCCATTGACGGGGGGTGCGCTCATCGATCCGCCTGTGCGTTGTCGCGTCCGTGTTTTCTACCCCGGGGAGCGGGGCGTACTGCCCAAAGCATGCCCGCTTGGCCGGTTTCTGACAAGGTTCCCGGGGTGCTGCGGTGGTCGGCTCAATCGGCTTCGTCCGACTCCTGGCGGGATTCGAGCTCGGCTACGCGGGCGCGCAGGCGCGCGTTCTCCTCGCGCATGTGGACCAGTTCGGTCACGTCGCGCTGGATCCCGATGAAGTACGTCAGGTGATCGTCGTCGTTGAATACCGGGGTGATCGATAGCTCGTTCCAGAACAGGCTGCCGTCCTTGCGGTAATTACGCAGTACCACGCGGCTTGCCTCGCCACGGCGGATGGCTTCGCTGATTTCCGCCAGTGGGATCTGATCGCGATCACCGGCCTGCAGGAAGCGGCAGTCTTGATAGAGGATTTCTTCCTCCGAATAGCCGGTCAGTTCCCCGAAGGCACGGTTCGCATAGATCAAGATGTTATCCGAGCCTTCCTGCTCGGCAATCACGATCCCATCCGTGGAGGCGTTGACCGCCTTCTTCAGTAGATTCGCATCCAGCATCAAGGTCCTGGATCTCCTGTTTCCGCGTTGGGCATCGCATTGTGACACAGACGAAACGATGTCCACAGGGAGGGTTAGTGCCGGGTCAGGCGAACCGGGGCAGGTTCGGGGCGCCCGAGTGCTTTGGCCACCAGTTCGCGACACTGCTGGATGTCCTTTTCCACCAGTTCGCGCCATCGTTGCATGAAGTCGACCGCTTGGTTGCCATTCTCGGGCTCGAGCAGGGGCAACTCGCACCAGAAGACCCGCGCCCCTGCGGCGCTGCCGACCGGATTCTCGTGGCGGGTCGTGTCAATACGAATCCAGGCGCGTGCGCCCCAGCGGCGCGCCACTTGCGTGCGCTGGGTCTCGGTCAGGCCTGTTGGCAGCAGCCGGACGTGGAACTGGTCGTCGTGCAGGGCGGTGAACAGTCGCAGCCCGCCCGCGGAGAACGGTCGACCCGGCACCAGGTTGTCGATCACGACCACTGGGGCGGAGATTCGACCCGGGGCTTCAGCCACCCATTCCGCGCGCCCCTTGATGTATTCGGCCAGCCACACCAGGCTTAGGTCCCGGTCGGGCCACGCGGTGCGTGCCTCGAGTTGGGCGTGTGCCTCGATCAGCACGTCGCGCAGGTAGTCCTCGGGTGTGAGCCACATCAAGGCGGTGGCTTCGGCCGTGCGCAATTCGGATGGGTCAAGGTCGATTGCCGCGCGCATGACTCGATCGAGCAGCGAACGGGGTGGCGAGACGGAGAATTGGGTCGTCATCGATTGGGACGAGTCGCCTGGTTCGCCCCCGGTATCCGGCCCCTCCTGTTCGAGCAACGAGGCGATCTGAGCGAAACCCATGCCGCTCTCGGCCAGTTCCTGGATGCGCTTGATGGTGCGGATGTCCGCTTGGCTGTAGAGCCGGTGTCCGGCCGGGGTGCGTGTCGGCCGGATCAGGTCGTAGCGACGCTCCCAAGCACGCAGGGTGATCGGGTTGACCCCGGTGATCTGCGATACCGATCGGATTGGCAGCAAGGCCTGACTTTCGGTTTCGGCTGGGCTGGATTCGGTCGTGGACAAGGCGCCACCTGCGACGTATCGAGTTATGTATAACTTCTGCATCGATATTGTAGCAGCCCTCGGCTACGCTCGTGGCGTGATTTCGAACAAGAATGTCGAGGTATGCCGGGCGGCGTCCGGCTCTCGATCGCGGCAATGCGAGGCCCAAGTGCATGAGTGAATCAAAAGCGAAAGCGACTGTCCGTTCGACGCGGACCTACTGGTTAGTGGGCGCGAGCAGCGGCATTGGCGCGGCCCTGACCGATCGGCTGGTGGCGCGAGGGTATCGGGTCGCGATCTCGGCTCGTCACCAGGAGCGTCTGGACGAGCGTGCCGCGCGCGATCCCGATCGCATCTTGCCGCTGGTTGCTGACGTGACCGATCCGCAGTCGATGGCGAGAGCCTACCGGGACCTGGTCGAGCGATGGGGGATGCCGGACTCGGTGATCCTCAATGCCGGGGATTACGAGCCGATGGGGCTGGCGGATTTTAACCCGGCGTTATTCGAGCGACTGATCCGGGTCAATTTCCTTGGGGCGATCAACGGCATCGACACGGTGCGCGAGGATTTCATCGCGAGGGGGGCGGGCGAGATCGTCCTCACGGCCAGCGTCGCCGGGTATCGCGGCTTGCCCTATGCCGCGCCCTATGGCGCGAGCAAGGCGGCGATGATCAACCTCGCCGAGTCCCTGCGTCCCGAGTTCGAGCGCGCTGGAGTGGCGATCCGCTTGATCAACCCTGGTTTCGTGCGCACGCGTCTGACCGACAAGAACGACTTTGCCATGCCTGGTCGCATCGAGCCGGACGATGCCGCCGACCTGATCGCCCGAGGCCTGGAAGGACGGGGCTTCGAGATCCTCGCCCCGCGCGGGTTCGGCTGGGTGATGAAGGGGCTGCGCCTGCTGCCCTATCCCCTGTATTTCCGACTGACTCGCCAGATGCTCAAGGAGCCCGACCAATGAGCGTGCCCGGGCGGGGCCTGAACCAGGCGGCGGCCCTCGAGCGTTATGTCGGCGTGATGGAGGAACTGCGCGCGGACCATCTCGGAGTACTGGAAACGGTCTATGCCTCCGGGGCGCGCTTCGTCGATCCGTTCAACGACGTACGCGGGATCGAGGCCATCCAGGCTGTCTTCGCCCACGGCTTTGCCCAATGTTCCGGGATGCGGTTCGTGGTGCAGGCCCGGGCAGTGGATGGCGATCATGCCTTGCTTCGTTGGCGGATGGATTGCGCGGCATCCCCGCAGGGAGTGTCGATCGAGGGCATGTCTGAGCTGGTCCTCGGGGAGGACGGCCGGGTGGTCGAGCACGTCGACTACTGGGACCCGGCCGCCCAGCTCTACGAACGCGTGCCAGTGCTCGGCTGGTTGATGCGACTCATCAGGCGTCGCCTCGCCGTCCCGGTGAGCTCGAGTCGCTGAGGCGGTCCGGTTCGTCGATCGCCCCGGGCGGCCCCTCGTAGTCTTCCCAGATCGGGTCGGTCTCGTAGATGGGCGGGGTCGCGTCGTTGACGTGCTCGTTTGCCGGCTGCGTTTCAGTCTCCTCCTCGGTCGAGCGCGGGTCGAGCTCTAGGCCCGCCGCCGAGGTGCGGTGGGTGAAGATGTAGTCGCCCCGCTCGTTGTCCGGTACCGGTTCGTCGATCAGGATGCGCCAGAAGATCAGCAGGATCATCGCACCGAGCGCGGTGAGCACGAACAGCGGGAAGCCGGCCGCGCCGAACCAGCCCATGGCCAGGCCACTGATCATCGGCCCCACGGCAGAGCCGGCGCCGTTGACCATCAGCAGGCCGCGCGAGCCTTCCAGCACCTGGTCGCTCGACAGGCGGTCGTTGGTCTGCGCCACGCTGATCGCGTAGAGCGAGAAGGAAAACCCGCCGAACACCAGTGCCAAGGCGAACAGGCTCCAGCCCGGAAACCACTCCTGCAGCGCCAGCAGCACCGAGAACACCCCGCCGATCGCCGAGATAACGATGAGCACGTAGCGGCGGTCGCGGCCGTCGGAGAGTCGCCCGATCGGCCATTGCAGCAGACCGCCGCCGGCGATGATCGCCGCGACGAAGGTGGCCACCTGGGTGTCGGGCAGGCCGACGCGGTTGGCGTAGACCGCCGCCATGCCGTAGATGGTGCCAGTAATGGTGCCGGACACCGCCGCGCCGATGACTCCGGTGGGCGCCAGCCGGAACAACTCGGCCAACGGCAGGCGAGTTGTCTCCATTGGCGGAGGCTGACTCACCCGGGTCAGGGCGATCGGCACCAGCCCCAGCGAGAACAGCAGGCCGACGATCGCGAAGGTCGAGACCTCCATCGGGCCGTAGAACCCGATCAGGAACTGGCCCGCCCCGTACGCGAACAGGCTGACCATCATGTAGATGCCGAATACCTGGCCGCGGTGAGTGGTCACCTTCTCGTTGATCCAGCTCTCGATCACCATGTAGAGACCCAGCAGGGTCACGCCGTTGATCAGTCGCAGGAGCATCCAGAACCAGGGCTCGACCCACAGGCCGTGCAGGATCGCGGCCGCCGAGGAAATCGCGGCAAGCGCGGCGAAGGTGCGGATGTGCCCCACGCGCCGAATGATGGCCGGGATGGTGAGCGTGCCTAGCACGTAGCCGATGTAGAAGGCCGACATGACCAGGCCGATGGTGCCGTCGGAAAAGCCTTCCTCGGCGGCGCGCAGCCCGAGCAGGGTGGCGAGCAAGCCGGAGCCGGCGAGCAGCACGCCCATGCCGCCGAGCAGCGACTGAACCGAGAACACCGTGCTAAGCATCGTCCGGCTCCATGGCCCGTCCGGTGACTGCCGGCATCACTTGCCGGTCTTCGGCGCCCGCGCGCCCGGGCAGTCGATGGCGAACAGGTCCTCGTCTTCCAGTCGTAGCGCGGTCAGTTGGTTCCCCCAAAGGCAGCCCTGGTCGATGCCCCAGGCATTGGCACGCGCTTTCGCCGGGCCCAGAGTCGACCAGTGGCCGAAGACGATCCGTCGCTCGGCCATGGCCCGGCCGGATACGGCGAACCAAGGGGTCAGTGCCGGGTCGGCATCGGCCGGCGGGCGCTTCTCGGAAAAATCGAGCCGACCGTCGGCATGGCAGTAACGCATGCGGGTGAACACGTTGATTGCAAAGCGCTGCCGGTCGGCCGCGCGGGTGTTGTCGTCCGGGTGGTCGCTTTGGTTACCGAAGATATTGCCGAAGAACGCCCGCGGATCGTGGGTTTGCATGGCTATTTCGGTTTCCCGGGCGGCCGCTTGCGCCGTTTCCAGATCCCAGGCGGGGTGGATGCCGGCATGCACCAGGGTCCAGTCAAGGCTCGGGTCATGATGCAGCAGGGGGCGGTGGCGTAGCCAGTCGATCAACTCATCGCCGTCTTCGGCGGCCAGGATCGGTTCGAGCGTGTCGCGACCGCGGGCCACCCGCGTGCCAAAATAACAACCCAGCAGGTGGATGTCGTGGTTGCCCAGCACGGTGATCGCCCGATCCCCCAGTTCGCGGACGAATCGCAGTGCCTCGAGGGACTGCGGGCCACGATTGACCAGGTCGCCGACGAACCAGAGTCGGTCGGTCGCGGGGTCGAAGCGGATCTGGTCGAGCAGCGCCTCGAGTGGGTCGAGGCAGCCCTGAAGATCGCCGATTGCGTAGGTGGCCATGGGGCGGGCGGATTCCGTCGCGTGATGGTGGGTAAAAAAGAGATGCTAGCACCCGACGCACTCGAGTGGTGCGACGGGATCGACGCCAATGTCGTCTGACTGGATGGTTTGGCGGCCCGGCGTCGAATCTTGCTTACTGGATACTGCGGAAGGCGGCCGGGGCCACCAGGTCGAAGGTCGGAATCGTCACCCGGAGGACCTCGCCCTGGTCGCTGATAAAGCCGTAGTCACCCCACATCCGGCCGGCGGGGGACTCGATCACCGCCCCGGACCGGTAGGAGAATCGTTCGCCGGGACCAATGCGGGGCTGTTCGCCGATCACCCCCTCGCCGCGAACCTCCTTGAGGCAGCCATTGCCATGATCGATGACCCAGTGGCGGTCGGTCAGGGTAACCGGCTGGCGGCTGCCGTTCTCGATCACGATTTCGTAACCGAAGGCGAAGCGCTGCGCGTTGGTGTCACTGTGTTCCGGCACGAAAACGGCGCGCGGCCGGATGCGGATCGATTCGGCAAGAGGGGAGGCGGTTTGCATCATGGGGCACCTGCCGCGGCGCGATCGACAAACCAGTGGGTGGGACGTTTGGCGGCCAGGCGCTCGGCCGGCAGTTCGGCAAGCCCGTCGCGGATGCGGGCGAGTGACGGGCGCTTGTCCTCGCCCAGCACCAGGAAGACCACGTCGCGGGCGGCCTCGAATACTGGGAAGGTCAGCGTCAGTCGGTGGCCGTGGAGCTTGGCCACCGGGTTGACCATCACGAGGCGCTCGCGTTCGCCCAATGCCGGGGTGTGCGGGAACAAGGAGGCGAAGTGGCCGTCGCTGCCCATCCCCAGCAGGGTGACGTCGAAGCGCGGCACCTTGCCGGCGGTCCAGCTTCGCAGGGCCATCTCGTAGGCATCCGCGTCGCGCTCAGGATCGCGTTGCTGATCCGAGATCATCGGAAAGGTGCGGTGTGGCTGGATACCCAGCGGTTCGAACAGCGACAGCCGCGCCATACGGAAATTGCTGTCGGGGTGATCCAGCGGCACATTGCGCTCGTCGCCGAAATAGAATTCCACCGCCTGCCAGTCGAGCGCATCGCGGTGGCGGTGGGCGAGCAGCTGGTAGAGCCGCCGTGGTGTGCTCCCGCCGGCCAAGGCGATCCGGGCGACACCGCGGTCTCGTACGGCCGCAGCGAGCCGCTCGACCAGAAACTGGGCGCAGGCGGAAAAGACGTCTTCGGCCTTGGGAGAGGCATGTATGTCGGCGGTGGCGGACATGGCCGTGTTGTTCCTGCGATTAAGGGAGAAGGCGATGGTGCTTGTGGGCACCACCCTGGCCGCAAGTCGACCGGATTCCGGTCAGTTGCTGGGGTCGAGCCGCCGGGCGAGCTTCAGGAACGCGGTGATATCGAGTGCCTGGGCGCGTAGCGACGGGTCGATACCCGACGCCTCAATTGTTGACGCTGACATGAGGGGTTTCAAGTTGTTGC
Source organism: Guyparkeria sp. (assembly GCA_041685825.1). Lineage (GTDB taxonomy): Bacteria > Pseudomonadota > Gammaproteobacteria > Halothiobacillales > Halothiobacillaceae > Guyparkeria. The sequence continues at coordinate 25,986 of JAWLFB010000013.1, forward strand.
GCAGGGTCTTGCGGCGCTGGGCGAAGGCGGCGGTGACCAGGCGCTCGAAACGGGCCTGCTCGGCGGGCGGCACCTGCGGATCGGAGCGCGGTGTGATGCGGATGACGCTGGAGTAGACCTTCGGTGGCGGGTTGAAGGCCTCGGGCGGGACATCAAACAGGTGATCGACCTCGGCATGCATGGTCGTCAGCACGCTTAATCGCCCGTAGGCCGAGTCGCCCGGCGAGGCGGCCAGGCGATTGCCCACCTCGCGCTGCACCATGAACACCATTTTGCTGATTAGTTCGCGTTGGGCCAGCAGGCGGGTGATCAGGGCGGTGGCGATGTTATAGGGCAGGTTGCCGACGAGCGTCAATGGCGGGGTGAGCCCGTGGATCTCGGCCAGCGCGGTCAGGTCCAAATGCAGGGCATCGTGGGGGACCAGTTCCACCTGCCGACCGACGCGCTCGGCGTCGAGCTTGACGCGCAGATGCCGGATGACATCGCGGTCGAGTTCGATCGCGATCACGCGGTTGCCGCGCTGGGCCAGCGGCACGGTGAGGGCCCCCAGTCCCGGCCCAATCTCGATTAACGGGCCGTCTACGGGGATCGCGCCGAGGATGCGGTCGATCACCCCGTAGTCGACAAGGAAGTTCTGGCCGAAGCGCTTGCGCGCCCGGTGGCCGTCCTGGATGCCCCTGGTCTGATTGCCCTGTGCCGCCATTATCAGGCCGCTGCCCGCTGGGTGATTTCGGCGGCCAGCGCGATCGCCGCGGCCAGCGATCCGTGCTCGGCGCGTCCGGTGCCCGCCAGATCCAGCGCCGTGCCATGGTCGACGGAGGTGCGAACGATCGGCAGGCCGAGGGTGACGTTCACCGCACGGCCGAAGCCGGCGTACTTGAGTACCGGCAGGCCCTGATCGTGGTACATCGCCAGCACCGCATCGGCGCGGTCGAGGTGGCGGGGCGTGAACAGGGTGTCGGCCGGCAGCGGGCCGATCGCCTGGATGCCACGCTCACGCACGGCCTCGAGCGTCGGACCGATTACCCGGATTTCTTCGTCGCCCAGGTGCCCCGATTCGCCGGCGTGCGGGTTCAAGCCTGCGACCAGGATGCGTGGTTGTGACTTACCCAGCCAGTCGACCATCGCGGCGTGAAGCGTCTCGAGCACCGTGGTCAGGCTCTCGCCGGTGATCGCGTCCGGCACCTTCGCCAGGGGCAGGTGGGTGGTGGCTAGCGCCACGCGCAGGGTGTCGGCCACCAGCATCATCACCGGGGTGCCGTCGACCCGCTCGGCGAGATACTCAGTGTGCCCGGTAAAGGGGATGCCGGCGTCGTTGATCACGCCCTTGTGCAGGGGGGCGGTGACCATGGCGGCGTAACGGCCGTCACGGCAGCCATCGGCGGCATGATCGAGCATCTCCAGCACGTGGCGAGCATTGCGCGGGTCGAGCCGGCCGGGCCTGACCGGGACCGGCGCAGGCTGGTGGTGGAAACGAAAGCCGGGCTCGGCCGATGCCGATGGGTCGGCCGGTGGCCAGTCGAAGGACAGGCCCAAGGCCTCGGCGCGGGCCGCGAACACCTCCCGGTCGCCGAGGATCACCAGTTCGCCCGGGGGCGTGAAATCGGGGTCGGCGGCCAGAGCGAGCAGCAGGTCCGGGCCGATGCCGGCCGGTTCGCCGCTACTGACGACCAAGCGCACGCTGGCCACTGGCGTCGTTGACGGTGTCGGTCAGGCGGTTTTCGATATAGGCCTCGGAGCGCAGGCGGCGGGTGTACTTGGTCAGCTCCTCGTCGGCACGACGCTCGCCGATGGCGTTCCGCGCCTGCTCTCGCAGATCCTCGCCGGAAACCTCTTGGCGACGCTGGTCGCTGACCCGCAGGAAGTGGAAACCGAACTGGCTTTCGAATACCGGGCTCAGTTCCCCGGTCTCGACCGATGCCAGCGCGTCGGCAAAGGCCGGCACCATGTCCTCGGGGTTCACCCAGCCCAGATCCCCGCCACGCTGTGCTGAGCCCTGATCATCGGAGAACTCGCGCGCGATAGATTCGAGGGTGGCATCGCCGCTCGCTACCTGTGCGCGCAGTTGCTCGGCCAGTTCGCGGGTCGCGGTCGGGTCGCGATCCTCGCGGGGGCGGAGCAGCACGTGCTCGGCCCGGTACTGCGTCACTGACGTGGAGCCGGTGGTGGTGCGGGTGTCGTTTACCTTGACGATGTGAAAACCGTTGGGGCTGCGGATGATGTCGCTGATCTCGCCGGCCTCCATGCCCTGAACCACCGGCAAGAACAGCGACGGGATGCGCGCTGAGTCGCGCCAGCCCAGGTCGCCGCCCTCGTCGGCATTGATAGCATCCGAGCGTTCGGCGGACACGCGGGAAAAATCCGCCCCATCGGTCAATTCGTCCCGAACCTCGCTGGCGCGCGCCTCGGCCTGCTCGATGGCCTCGGGCGAAGCGTTTTCCGGCACGGAGACCAGAATCTGGGCAAGACGGTATTCGGTCTGTTCGACCGAACTGCCCGTGCGCTGTTCGATGTAGGCATCAATATCGCGGTCGGAGACGTTGATCTGGCTGTAGACCTCGCGCTTTTGCAGTTCCTCGAGGAGCATCTGCTCGCGGATGCCGTCGCGGAAGTCGGCCCAGTTCTGCCCCCGCCCGACGACGGCGTCGCGCAGTTGGGAGAGGTTCATGCCGTTGCGCTGCGCGATGCCGTTGAGCGCCTGGTTGAGGCGGGTGTCGTCGATCTGGATGCCGATCTTGTTGGCCCGCTCGAGCATGGTCGCCTCGGTGATCATGCGATCGAGCACGCGCTCGCCGAGACGCTGCTGGTCGGCGGGGCTCATGTTGTCAAGATCGACCTGCCCTCCAAGTTGGGCCACCTCGGCCTGCAACTCGCGCTGGGTGATGACACGGCCATCGACGACCGCCACGATGCGATCAAGCGGCTGGAACTCGCTCATGCCGGCATTTTGCTGGCCGGTCGCGCCGCCGGCTTGGGCGGCGGCCTGGCCAAAGGGCGTGGCGATCAGCAGCAGGGTGGCCAGCACGGCCAGCGGTCGACGCGCGTGGCGGGGTGTCGGAGCGTGCGAAACAGGCATGGATCTACTCGCGGTTGCGGCGTTGAAATTCGGTAATGCCCCGGGATGACGACACCCGGGCTCGGGCGATCATAACGCATCGGGCCGGGTGAGGCCGATGAGGGCGCCCGACTCCCTTCGGGATCGAAGCCGACTCAGGGGTCGAAGCCGAGGATGTCGTCGCGGAACTGGCTGCCGCCGATACCCCCAAGCCCCTTGAGTTCGATCTGGAAGACCACGGCGTTGGAGTACTCGGCATCGTCGCCCATGTCGGCACCGACGTCCGGGCGCACGATATAGCGCTTGAATGCCAGGCGTGCCGACCAGCAGCAGGACTCGTACCCCATGCCGAGCAGGGACTGGACCACCTGCTCGGATTCGAAGTCGTAGCCGACCCGGCCGAGCATCGACCAGCGCCGCGATAGCGGCCAGGCGAAGGATACGTCGCCCTGGCGGTAGTCATCGTCATCCTGATTGATGCCCTCGCGGGTGAACCAAGACACGTTAATAATGCGATCGTCTTTACCCCGATACCCGAGGCGGGTCTGCGAGCGGGCGACCAGTTCCCGGTCGGTGTCGTATTCGGCTGTGAACGAACCGTTCCAGTTCTGGGTGACGTCGCTGTAGACCTCGGCGAGCACGGTCGACCCGCCGGCCTCGCGATAACTCGGATGGGTTTCGGGTACGGCGCGGTTGGGCTGCAAGATTGTCTCAGAATCCTCGAAGCGATAGCGCTGGGCGACGCGCAGCGATACCGGCACGGTACCCTGTTGTGTGTCGATCATTGACCAGGACAGGCCGTAGGTCAGAGCGTTCTCGTCGGCTATTCGGTCGCCGCCGGAGTAGCGGTTGGGGCGGAACAGTTGACTGAAGCTGAGGGTCGGTTGCCCGGTATCGAACAGCGGGATGTCGCTCTGGTCGCGGTACGGCACGTACAGGTAGTAGAGCCGTGGCTCGAGCAGGGCGCGGTAGCGGCCGGTCTCGCCATAGGCGCGTTCAAAGAAAAGGCTGCCGTCGAGGCTCGAGATGGGCACGGTGCGCGTGGCGCTGGTGTCGAAATCCCGGTTGCCATCGAGCGTATTGGGATCGGTGTCATCGAGGTGATAGCTGGTGGTGTCAAGCATTATCTCGGGGCGCAGGCGGTACCACGTGTCCGAGAAAGCCTGATTCAGGCCGATCGCTGCGTGTGCCCGGTCGCCGACGATGCGTTCGCTGGAGGGATGGGCGAAACGGGTGACGTCCGTGCGCACGCTCAGTCTGGGTGCAACGTGCTCTCCCCATTGGCCGAGACCAAAGCTGTTGCTGGCGGTCAGGCGCGGCATGATCCGGTACGGGTATTGTCTTTCCCGTAAATCCGGGTTGATGGTCTGGTAACGCTGGGCCTGCAGGCCAAGGTTCCAGCCTCCACCGGGGCTGGCGTTGATGCGCACGTCGCTACGCAGATGGTTGGTCGTCGATTGTTCCAGGTTGGTGGAGAAATCCTGGAAGAACCGGTCGTCCGAGACGCGGTTGATGTCGACGCGGTAGTCGAGGTCCGGATTGACCCGCCCGCTGCTGTCCAGTCCCAGCGACCAGCGCGAGCCGCCGTCGACACGGTCATCCGGCAGGTACAAAAAATCTAGCTGGTCGCGGCCGAGGTCCTGGCTGCCGAACTGGCGCAGCCAACGCACCTGCCCGCCCAGGCCCAAACCCCGCTTGGTCAGCAGGGTCGGGGTCAGGGTCGCGTCGAGATTGGGCGCGATGTTCCAGTAGTAGGGCTGGGCGTACTCGAAGCCGCCCTCGGTGCTGTTGCCGAAGGTCGGGTAGAGAAGGCCTGACTGGCGCCGGTCGTCGATCGGGAAGTTGAGGTACGGCGCGTAGAACACCGGCACGCCGCCAGCGCGCAGGGTGGTGTGCCAGGCCTCGCCCCGGCCCGTCTCGCGGTTGAGGTCGATTTCGCGGGCCTGGAATTCCCAGTCGCGCTTTTCGGCGGGGCAGGTCGAGAAGGTGGCCTGGCCGAGGCGGTGGTGCTGCCGGTCGTCCTGGACGATGGTCTCGGCCAAGCCGGAGAGGTGTTGGCTCTCCAGCCAGTAATGCGCCCGTTCGAGGCGCCCTGCGTCAGTGTCGAGGTTGAACTCGCCACGTTCGGCCTGCACGGCCATGTCGTCGGTCTGCAGCCAGAGATTGCCCTCGGCGGAGACGCTGGCCTCGGGGCCCTGCCGGTAGATCAGCCGTTCGCCGCTTATGCGCCGTCCGGGTTCATCAACGATGGCATCCCCGATCAGGGTGACGACGCCGTCAGTGCCGTACTCGGCCCGGTCGGCCGAAGCCTTGCCCGGCTCGCCTTCGGCCAGTGGCTGGTAGGCCGGACGCTCCGGTCCGAAGGCCGGGCACAGGCTGTATTCACGATTGTCGGCCGAATGCAGCGCCTGGCTGCCGGTCAGCCCGCCGGCCCCGAGCGCCAAGGCGATGGCCAACGGTCTGCGCGTCTTCCCTGACTCCATTCGTGGGGCTCAGCTGTCGGTCGACGGGGCGATGGGGTCGAGGATCTTGCGGAAGTCCGCCGCGATCTGCTCGATTTCCCGCTCGCCGTCGACGCGGGCCAGACGCCCGTCGCGTTCGTAATACTCGACCAGTGGTGCGGTCTGCTCTTCGAAGACCTCGAGGCGACGACGCACGGTGTCCTCGTTGTCGTCGTTGCGCTGAACCAGTTCGTGCTCGCAGTGGTCGCACTGGTGGTCGGAATCCGGCGGATTGGTGAAGCGATTGAATACCGCGCCGCATTCCTTGCAGGTCATCCGGCCGGTCAGCCGCTTCATCAGCTTGTCGAGCGGCACGTCGAGGAGGATGCCGAGTTCGAGCGGACGCTCGAGGCCTTCGAGCATCTCGTCGAGCGCCTCGGCCTGGGCGATGTTGCGGGGGAAGCCGTCGAGGATGAAGCCGCGCTGGGTGTCCGGCTGGGCCAGACGCTCGCGGATCATGCCGAGCACGACGTCATCACTGACCAGTTGACCCTCGTCCATTGCCGCCTTCGCCTTGATGCCGAGCTCGGTGCCCTCTGCAACGGCGGCGCGCAGCAGGTCGCCGGTTGAGATCTGCGGGACCTTGTAGTGTTCCACCAGGCGTGCTGCCTGTGTGCCCTTGCCCGACCCCGGGGCGCCCAAAAGTACGATTCGCATGGTTTTCCAGATCTTGATAGCCGTGGATTTTGCCGACCGAATTCGAGACCGGGGCTCCGGTCGACCGGCGAAAAACGGTATCATAACGAAAACGCCGTGACTTGCGGCGAGATCGCTTTCCCTCATAAAGTCCAAATGCAATCTATCGAGGCTGATCCCTATGGACCTGTCGAAGATCTCCGCCGGCAAGAACCCGCCGGAAGATATCAATGTCGTTATCGAAATCCCGGTGCAGGGCGTTCCGGTCAAGTATGAGCTGGACAAGGATTCCGGCGCACTGCTGGTCGACCGCTTCATGGCGACCTCGATGTACTACCCGACCAACTACGGTTTCATCCCTCAGACGCTTTCCGACGATGGCGACCCGGTCGACGTGATGCTGGTCGCCCCGTTGCCGCTGCAGCCGGGTTCGGTGATCCGCGCACGCCCGGTGGGCATGTTGGAGATGACCGACGAGTCGGGCATCGACGCCAAGATCATTGCCGTGCCGCACGACAAGCTCACGCCGCACTACCATGATGTCGAGAAGGTCGAGGACCTGCCGGGCTTCCTGCTCGAGCAGATTCAGCACTTCTTCGAGCAGTACAAGGCGCTCGAGCCGGGCAAGTGGGTCGAGTGCAAGGGCTTTGCCGACAAGGCCGCGGCCTGCAAGGAGATCGAGGACTCGATCGCCCGCCACGAGCAGCAGTAATCCGCTGCGAGTCGGGCCATGGTTCGCGTCCGACATGACTGATCGACGCGGCCGGCGGGGTGTTTCCCGTCGGCCGCGCTTGTTTTCTGTTTAACGGCGAGCCCCGAGCGAATCGATGCTAGATCGTCTCCATGATCAAGGCCGGGCCAGAAGGGTATTCCGGCTGCGAATCCTGTTCGCGGCGCTGATTTCGCTCGTCGTCGTCCTGACGTTGCTGGGGCGGGCCGCCTGGCTGCAGATCGCCCAGCACGAGCAATACCTTGCCAAGGCAGAACAGAACCGCACCCGCCTGGTGGTCGTGCCCCCTGAGCGAGGGCGTATCTTTGATGCCCAGGGCGAGGTGGTGGCGGACAACGTCGCCACCTACCAGGTGCAGATCACCCCCGAGCACAGCCAGGACGTGGGTGCCGAGCTGGCCATGCTGGCGGACGTGCTGGGGCTCGACGCGCGGGCCGTCGAGTCGCTCGAAGAGCGCATCCGGGTGAGCCGTCGCTTCGACCCGGTGCTGGTTAAGGCCGATCTCGACGAGGTCGAGCGGGCGCGGATCGCGCACCTCAAGCCCTGGCTGTCGGGTACCGAGATCGTCTCCAGTCTCAAGCGCGTCTACCCCTATCGCGAGTTGTTGGCGCACGTGGTTGGCTACGTCGGCCGGATCAACGCCGAGGACGTCAAGCGGCTTGATCCGGACGCCTATCAGGGCACGCAGTACATCGGCAAGACCGGTATCGAGCGCCAGTACGAGGATCGCCTGCACGGCGAGCCGGGATATCGGATCGTCGAGGTCGACGCGCTGGGGCGCGAGGTCAAGATCCTCGACACGCAACGCCCGGTGCCGGGCGAGGACATCGCCCTGACCATCGATGTCGGCCTGCAGGGCGTGGCGGCCGCCGCCCTTGGCGAGTACGCCGGTGCCGTGGTCGCCCAGGACCCGCGTGACGGGGCGATTCGGGCCATGGCTTCCCGACCGTCTTTCGACCCCAACCTGTTCGTCGACGGCATCAGTCACCAGGCCTATCGCGAGTTGCTCGAGGATCCGGATCGACCGCTCTACAACCGGGCGACGACGGCCACCTACCCGCCGGGCTCGACCATCAAGCCGGTAATGGGGCTGGCGGGGATGGAATACGGTCTGCTCGATCCTGACGAGCGATTCTTCGCCGGGCCTTACTACCAGATCCCCGGGAACGACCACCGATACCGGGACTGGCGCAAGTGGGGTCACGGTAAGGTCGACTTCGAGGAATCGGTCTTTCGGTCGGTGGACGTCTACTACTACGACCTTGCCTATCGGATGGGCATCGATCGGATGCATTCTTTCCTCACCGACTTCGGCATCGGGCGGAAGACGGGGGTCGATCTGCCCGGCGAGCGGGCCGGGTTGATGCCCTCGCGTGACTGGAAGCAGCGGGTCAAGCAGCAGGTATGGTTCCCCGGCGAGACGGTGATTGCCGGCATCGGTCAGGGCTACATGCTTTCCACGATCTTGCAGCTTGCCGACATGACCTCCACCCTGGCGATGTCCGGGACGCGGCACGTCCCGTGGCTGGTCGCCGATGATCGCGTCCCCCCGCCGCAACTGACGCTTTCGAGCGACGATTACTGGCAACGGGCGCGCGAGGCAATGCGCTCCGTGGTTGGTCACGAGCGGGGTACGGCGCACAAGATCGAGGCGCCCTATCCGATCGCGGGCAAGACGGGGACGGCCCAGGTGTTCTCGGTCGCCCAGGACGACGAGTACGATGCCGAGGAACTCGAGCGCCGCCTGCACGACCATGCCCTTTTCGTCGGATTCGCGCCCTACGATGACCCCGAGCTCTCGGTGGCCGTGATCGCCGAGCATGGCGGCAGCGGATCGGGGACGGCCGCGCCGATCGCTCGGCAGGTGCTGGACTTCTGGTTCGACGTCGAGCCGGATGCCGACGTTCAGCCCGAATTTACCGAGTACGGGGATTGATCCATGCCTAGTGATCGTCTGCAACCCATGCGCGTCGGCGACCGACTCGGTGCCACGTTGCGCTCGGTGTTCAAACTCGACCCGATCCTGTTGTTCTTCGTCGCCCTGATCGCCATGATCGGCGTGGTGGCCGGCTATTCGGCGGCCGAACAGAGCGAGGCCTGGGTCGAGCGCAGCATCGTCCGCATGGGGTTGGGTTTCGGCCTGATGCTGCTTGTTGCCCAGATCCCGCAGCGCTGGTTCTTTGCGGTTGCGCCGTGGTTGTTTGCTGCCGTGGTGCTGATGCTGATTGCCGTCTGGGTGGTGGGCGATATGGGCGGCGGGGCGCGGCGCTGGCTCGATCTGGGCGTGATCCGCTTTCAGCCGGCCGAGTTGATGAAGGTCGCGATGCCGATGATGATCGCCTGGTTCCTCGCCCGTCGCCCCCTGCCGCCGCGACCGCCGGACGTGCTGGCGGTGATGCTTGCCGTGGGGGTTCCCACCGTGCTGATCGCCGGCCAGCCGGATCTGGGATCGGCCCTGCTGATCATGGCCTCGGGCCTTTTCGTGCTGTTTTTCGCCGGCCTGTCCTGGTGGTACATCGGCGGGTTTGTCGCCCTGGTAGCGGCGGCGATGCCGGTGATGTGGCTGTTTGTCATGCATGCCTACCAGAAGGAGCGTGTGCTGACCCTGCTCGACCCCACCAGCGACCCGCTGGGGGCCGGGTATCACACCATCCAGTCGATGATCGCGATCGGCTCGGGTGGCGTCTGGGGCAAGGGCTGGCTACAAGGCACCCAATCACATCTCGACTTCCTGCCCGAGGGCACCACGGACTTCATCCTGGCGGTCTATGCCGAGGAGTTCGGGCTGGTGGGGCTGCTGGTTCTTTTCCTGCTGTACCTTGGGCTGATCTGGCGGGGGCTGTGGATCGCCGAGCACGCCGAGTCGGTCGAAGGGCGCCTGCTGGCGGCCTCGATCTCGATGACTTTCATGGTCTACGTGCTGGTCAACGCCGGCATGGTGCTGGGGCTTCTGCCGGTGGTCGGCGCCCCGCTGCCTTTGATGAGCTACGGAGGGACCGCGCTGGTGACCATCATGGTGGGTTTGGGTATGCTGATGAGCATCCGCACACAACGCAGTTTCCTGGGGCACGATCGCTGATGACACACGCTTGGG
>JAWLFB010000014.1:0-35367 GCA_041685825.1 Guyparkeria sp.
CACCGCCGGCTGCGTCATGTGCAGCGCCTCGGCTGCCTTGGTAAAGCTCAGCAGGCGGGCAACGGTGTTGAAAACCTTGAGGCGACGGTCGGCCATTGGCTCAGTCTCTGTTCCGGTGAGCGATAAACTGGGCACAGAGTGTATCAAGCCACCTTGTGCTTTGCGACAAGCACCCGCGAGCGGCGAGCACGACACGCATGCCGCGCCTGAGGGCTTTTCAGGGCCCATCAAGCGGTTTATGCTCCAACAGATATCGCGCCTGTTTGTTCAGTCGTTGTATCGTTTATCACATCGGGACCCGACATCATGCAAGGAATCGCAGCACATCACCGTTCTCCGACGCACCACGGTACGGGCGTCGGTCACGACACGTTGGCGCTGGCCGTGGCCGTGGCCGTGGCCGTCTTACTGTCCGCCACACCTGGCCCAAGCGAAGCGTCCACGATCTACAAATCCGTCGACGAGCGGGGCAACGTCCAGTTCTCACAGACGCCACCCAGGGACCGCCCTTCGGAGGAACTCGAGGCTGGCGGCTCGGAGCAAAAGCCCAGCAGTGACGCTCCTGCGGTCGAAACCGAGGCCGACGATGCAGAATTGGAGGAAGGGGACAAAGCAAGTGATCCGGCCACCGAAGTCAAGGTGGTCGACCGGGACAAGGCACGCGAAACCTGTCAGCAGGCACGGGAACAGCGAGAGGCGGTAGTCGAGAGTGGCAACCAGTTGATGGTTCAGGACGAAGACGGCAAGTATCAGCCAATGACCGAAGCGCAACGTACCGAACGACTCGAACGACTCGATGCAATCATCGAGGAGGCCTGCAGCGCTGCCGAGCAATAATCACTCCCGATCATTTTAAACAACGGCCGCGCGCGGCCGTTCTCGTTTCCAGGTCCCTTCCGCTCGATTCTCTCGACGCCCCGGCGCCCGGCTCGGTACAATCCTGATCTCCCCTGAACCGGTGTCTCGAGACGCCGGCGTGCCCGCTTTCCAACACGAACGAGACCCCCATGCGCGCTAGCCACTTCGCCATCAACACAATGAAGGAAACCCCGGCAGAAGCGGAGATCGTCAGCCATCAGCTGATGCTGCGTGCCGGCATGCTCAAAAAGCTGGCCTCGGGACTCTATACCTGGTCGCCTTTGGGTCTGAAGGTGTTGCGCCGAGTGGAGGCGATCGTACGCGAGGAAATGGACGGCGCCGGGGCACTGGAACTGCTGATGCCGGCGGTGCAGCCGGCCGAGCTGTGGGAAGAGTCGGGGCGCTGGCAGCAGTATGGCCCCGAGTTACTGCGCCTAACCGACCGGCACGGAAGGGATTTCTGCTTCGGGCCAACTCATGAGGAAGTAATCACCGACTACGCCCGCCGCGAGCTCAAGAGCTACCGCCAGCTACCGGTGAACTTCTACCAGATTCAGACCAAATTCCGCGACGAGATCCGCCCGCGTTTCGGCGTCATGCGTTCCCGCGAGTTCGTCATGAAGGATGCCTACTCCTTCCACGCCGACGCAGAGTCACTCGGTCAGACCTACCAGCTGATGTACACCGCCTACAGCCGTATCCTCGATCGTTTGGGGCTCGCCTGGCGCGCGGTGGTCGCGGATACTGGCTCGATCGGCGGCAATGCGTCGCACGAGTTCCACGTGCTGGCCGACTCCGGCGAAGATGCGATCGCCTACGCCGTCAATGGCGACTACGCCGCCAACGTCGAGATGGCCCCAACCTTCCCGGTCAACCAGCCCCGACCGGAGCCGGGCGAGACCCTGGCCGAGGTGGCCACACCAAATGCACGGACCATCGAGGACGTAGCCATTGCGCTCACCCTACCGGCCTCGCGCACGGTCAAGACCTTGCTGGTCACCGGCACCGAGTCACCGGCCGTCGCGTTGGTGCTGCGCGGCGATCACTCCCTCAACGAGATCAAGGCGACCAAGCACCCGGCGATTGCCGAGCCACTGACCTTTGCCGACGAGGCCGAGGCACCGAAACTGACCGGCGCCGCGGTGGGCTCTATCGGCCCGGTCGGCCTCGACATCCCGGTGATCGCCGACCACGCCGCAGCCGCCCTAAGCGACTTCGCCTGCGGGGCCAACAAAAACGGCTATCACCTGACCGGAGTGAACTGGGCGCGTGACTTGCCCGAGCCGGAGACCGCCGACTTGCGTGACGCGGTGGCCGGCGATCCGGCCCCGGACAACCAAGGCAGACTCGACATCTGCCGCGGTATCGAGGTGGGCCACGTCTTTCAGTTGGGTGACAAGTACAGCCAGGCGATGAACTGCGAGGTGCTCGGTGAGAACGGCAAGCCGATCACCCCGCTGATGGGCTGCTACGGCATCGGGGTTTCGCGCATCGTCGCCGCGGCGATTGAGCAGAACCACGACGAGCGCGGCATTCGCTGGCCCCAGCCGATCGCGCCGTTCACTGTCGTAATCGTGCCGATCGGCGCCAACAAGGATGCCAGCGTGATGGAGTGTGCGGAATCCCTCTACGCGGATCTGCGCGCTCGCGGCATCGAGACAATCCTTGATGACCGGGGCATGCGCCCGGGCGCGGCCTTTGCCGACTGGGAACTGATCGGCATCCCGTTGCGCGTGGTGGTCAGCCCGCGTGGCCTGGCCGCCGGTCAGTTCGAGGTGCGCCGCCGCGATGCCGAGGCCAACGAGGACATCGCGGCCGACGGTCTGTTTGACTGGCTAGATGCGCAACTGGCCTGAATAGCCAACATCGGCAGCAAACGAAACGGGGCGAGATTAATCAGCTCGCCCCGTTTCGTTATCGTCTAGCCACCCCGGCTCACTTGTCGGGCAGCTCCAGCGTGACCGACTGACCGGCCCGCCAGCCTTCACCCCGGTCCACACGCACCGCTAGTTCATACTGGACAGGACCGTCGCCATCGCTACGCACGCGAATGGCATCGACCGATCCAGTACGACGTTCATCACCCCGAACTACCGTGAGCTCATGGCCCAGTTCCAGTGAATCCAACTGGTCGGCGCTTACACGAGCCGTGGCCAGCAACTGGTCAGCCCGCGCAATCTCGATCAGGGTCGGCGGCGTCAACTGCGGCGAGACCACCTCGCCCACCGCAGAATCCACCGACAGGATTTGCGCGTCGAACGGCGCCTCCAGCCGGGCCCGGTCACGCTCCCAGGCCCGAAGTGCGGCCTGCGCGCGCACCCGGTCCCGCTCGCCCTGAGCCTGCTCACGGGCAATCACCGCCAGGGCTCGCTCGGAATCCGAGCCGACCGTCCGGTCATACAACGCCTGGACCCGTTCGGCGTCCAGGGCGGCCTCGTCGGCGGCCAGGCTCAACCCCTTGATCTGCGCAGCGGCCATGCGGTGGCGCTGATCGAACGGCGTGGCATCCAGCGCCAACAACAGCATGCCTGCCTCGACCCGTTCGCCGGCTCGAACCGGCACCGATTTCACCACACCGGCAACCGGAGTCGACAGGGCCAGCCGGTCGGCGAAATTCAGCTGCCCCTCAACATCCGCGGCCCAGACCGTTCCGCCCAGGCCAATGGCCAACAGGGCCACGGGCACAGTGAGGCGACGCGCCCACCCCGAATCGATGTGTTTCATGATACTTCCTCCATGGTGTTTTCGCCGCCGGTTTCCTCGAGGTTGTCTCCGGATTCGCCCATCAATACCGCGTCCAGTGGTTGATTGGTCAACAGGGCAAGTTCGGCCCAGCGCATGGCCAGCGCGTAGGTGGTCTGCATGCCCTCAAACTTGGCCATCGACATTTCTGCCATGGCATCACCCAGATCAGCGGCCTTTTCCATCTGGTAGAGAGTCTGGTTGCGCATGAAATTGAGCTCGGCGTAGGTGTCCAGTGCGTCGATGCGTTGCTGCCCGATCGACTGGTGCACACGGATCATCTCTACCAGCTCAGTGGCGTAACGGCGTATGTCGGCTTCGCGCTCGGCCATGCGAGCGACCACGTCCATGCGTTCGGCTTGCGCGGCGGCGATCTCGGCGTTGCGAGCGCCGCCGCGCAATAGCGGGAATTCGAGGTAGACGCCGGCACGGAAAGGATCGCGGGTGGCCCCTTCGCGGGTGTAGTGGTCGGCGTTGATCTCGCCGTGGACGCTGGGCAAGTTGCCCGAGCGTGCCGCAGCCAGATCGGATTTGCTGCCGTCGTGCTGGCGACGCAACGCATTGAGCGCCAGGTCCTCGTCGAGAGCCGTCTCGATCAGGTCACCCACCGCCGGCACGTCACGTTCGAACAGCCGCCCCAGCGACGGCGCCTCGAGCTCGCGTGGCAGCTGCCCCGGGCGGCCGGCAATCTCGGCCAGGTGGCGGCGGGTGAGTCGCCGGTCGGCGTCCGCCCGGGCACGCTCGAGCATCACGTCCTGGTAATCACGCTCGAATACCGCGATGTCGTAGTCGGAGGTCTGGCCCAACTCGCGCCGGTCGCGGGCGCGGTCGTAGCGAATGAACAGGATCGCCATGCGCTCGTTGAGCGCCTGGTAGCGCTGATCGGCAAGCAGGACATCGAAGTAGGCCCGCATCAGCGCCAGCCGCTGGCGTTTCTTCTCATCCATCAGGGACAGCCGTTCACCGACCAGACGAGCCTCGGCGGCATCCTCGCGGTCCTGCTGCCGGCCGAAGTCGAACAGCTTCTGCCGCAGCGACAGCCCCGTCCGGTGGTCGTCGTGCTGGTCGTTCTGGACCGCGAGAGCGCCCGGCTCGACGTAGCGGAGCCGTCCATCGACCGTCACCTGCGGTCGATTGGACGATCGGACCATCTGCTGTTCGGCGAGCCGAAGCTCGTAGCTTGCCCGGGCGCCCACCACGCCGTACTGGTTATCCAGCGGCAAAGCCAGCACCTGCGCGAACGTCAGGGCATCAGGCAACGGTTCCGGGTTGATCAGCCCCTCTTCACCAACCGACGGTGGCGGCGGTAGGTTATCCGCCGCCACCGCCGTCGAGACCGACGCGCCGGCAAACAGGCACGCCACCATTGGCCCCAGCGCGGTCCACCGCGCCCGATCAACCAACCGACTCGCGCCGACAAGTCGCCGTTCCACCATGCTTGCTGCCTCCCTGCCGGATTGTCACGCCGCAATGAGCGGCGAAAACGATCACTGCTGCTTCTTGTACTTGAAGAAGTTCATGCCCGGTTCCTCGTGGGCACCAGAAGCGAAGAACGCCATCAATTGTCGGAATTCCTCCGGCGACTGGGTCGGGCCGGTATAGCGCAGCGCGGGCTCGCCATCGGTGTCGAAGAAGATCATCACCGGTGTGGCGCGCACCCGGTATTTCTTGAAGGCGAAATCCTTCTCCTTGATCTGCTCGCCGTCGGGGGCGGTCATCATCACATCGCCCTCGATATCGATGTTGACCGTGACGAAGTGTTCCTCGATGTACTCCTGCACCGCCGGGTCGGTGAACACCTGAGTTTTCATCCGATGGCAGAACGGACACTCGTCCATTTCGAAGAAGGCGAACACCCCGGCCTTGCCCTCGTCGCGGGCCTGCTCAATGTCGGCCTGAAGATCCTTGAAAGGATCATCCCAGAAGTCCTCGAGACCCTGCGCCTGGCCTGTGGGCGCAAACGCCAACCCGATGGCCAGCACCAATGCTCCGCCCAGCGCAATCAGCTGACCGGTGACCGAACGCGCGGGGTTCATCGGTTGATGCCCTATTTGCCCCATTCGAAGGCTTACAACTCGACTTGCAGTCATCACCGTATCCTCTCCATGTCGCCGTGTCCTGCGTAAAAATTTAGCAAGACGGATAGTGAGCTAACAATCAAACCGGTTCGCGCATTTGTCAACAAAATAGGCCTGATGACCCGGCACTGACGGCATGTCCAACCGACTCGGCCCACCAAGAACCGACCGCCACTCCCTACTCGTTGTAGGTTATTGCTAGACTGGAGAAAGGCGCAATCGCGTTACCACCCCTGCCGGAAAATCCCGTGGACATCCTGATTCTCTACTACAGCCGTACCGGCAACACCGAATCGCTCGCCCGTCAGGCCGCTCGCGGTGTCGAACACGTCGACGGCGTCCAAGCCCGACTGCGACGTATCCCCTGTCCTGATGGCCATCAACCGGTCAACGGCGACCCCGAGGTGAGCATCGAAGATCTGCGCGAGTGTCGCGGTCTGCTTCTGGGTAGCCCGACGTACTTCGGCGGCATGGCCTCGGCGGCCAAACGCTTTCTCGAAGACACTAGTGGGCTGTGGTTTCGAGGTGAACTGGCCGGCCGGCCGGCCGGTGTGTTCACATCGACCGGCTCGATGCACGGCGGCCAGGAAACCACCCTGCTGTCAATGATCGTGCCGCTAATCCATCACGGCATGCTGATCACCGGCATTCCGTATCAGCAGCCAGAACTGGCCCATACGGAAACCGGCGGCACCCCCTACGGTGCTAGCCACACCGCCAACAACCGCCCCCGGCTCAGCCGTGACGAGCGCGAACTCACCCGCGCGCTGGGTGCGCGGGTCGCCACGATCGCCCGGCAACTCAACTGATGTTGGCCGGTCGCACCAGCGAGGGAGTGCCGATCTGGCCACTGCGCCTTATGGCGCTGGGGCTCGTCGGCGTAACCCTCGGCTACCTCGGTCTGTGGTTCGCCGGCCGCGCCGAGATCCGACCGACCGGTCTGACCACCATCCTGATGCTGCTACCGGCGATCGTTGTGTTGCCCGGCCTCTGGCGCGGGCACTACAAGACCATGATCTGGGCGGCGCTGGTCGCCCTGTTCTACCTTCTTATCTCCGCCACCGATGCCTGGGCGGTCGCCGCCGATCGTGGCTGGCACATGCTGATTGCCCTCGCAGCCACAGTTGCCTTCCTGGCCGCCTGGTGGCACAGCATCAAGCGCCGGCGGCACCTAAAGGCCGGCAACGGCCGCCCCGAACAAAAAAGCCCCAAACCAGAGGATTGACGATGATCGACAAGTGTCTGTTTCCCGCCGCCGGGTACGGCACCCGGTTCCTGCCCGCCACCAAGGTCATGCCCAAGGAAATGCTGCCGATCCTCGATCGCCCGCTGATCCAGTACGGCGTCGAAGAGGCCTTCGAAGCGGGTATGACCCAGATGGCCATGGTGACTGGCCGTGGCAAGCGGGCGCTGGAGGATCATTTCGACGTCAACTACGAGCTCGAGCACCAGATCCGTGGCACCAAGAAGGAATCCCTGCTCGCTTCGATCGATCGCCTGATCGAGCACTGCACCTTTTCCTACACCCGCCAGTTGGAGATGCTCGGTCTGGGGCACGCGATCCTGACCGGCGAACGCCTGATCGGTCACGAGCCGTTCGGCGTGGTGCTGGCGGACGACCTGTGCGTCGGCTCACCGGTCGGTATCATGGCGCAGATGGCCACGATCTACGAGCGTCATCAGTGCTCGGTGATCGCCGTCGAGGAGGTCCCCGAACAGGATATCCACAAGTACGGCATCATCGGTGGCACGCCCATCGATGACGACGTCATGCGGGTAACGGACATGGTGGAAAAGCCCAGCGCCGAGGACGCGCCGGGCAATCTCGCCATCATCGGCCGCTACATCCTGACACCAGACATCTTCGACATCCTGCGCGAGACCCCGCCTGGTACCGGCGGCGAGATACAGATCACCGACGCCTTGCGCGAGCAAGCCGAACAAGGCAAGGTGATAGCGTACCGGTTCAAAGGACGGCGTTTCGACTGCGGCAGCCCATCGGGCTTCGTCGCCGCCACTAACCACTTCTATCACCTCAGCACGCGCTAGGGCCTTTGCCCGTGCGTCCGGGAAACCTCTCGTCCATCCTGACGTCGCAGAAGGATTCGGGAAGGTTTGCAGAAATCGATGGGGTCTCTGGCTCGCGGGTTCGCCCGCAACCAATGCGCAGGGCCGAAGACGGGATTTTTCCCGCCGAGGGACGGCAACGTCGAGTTTGGGCGGATCCGCAAGCCTTGCCGATGCGGTCCCTCGGAGAAGCCATCGATTCGTGCAGACCTATCCTTAGGGAGCATACCCCGACATTCACAGCCGTCCACGCGAGGCAAATCAATGCAAGTTCAAAACGACCACGTCGTTTCCATCGACTACACCCTGAAAAACGATGCCGGAGAAGTCATGGACAGCTCCGAGCAGACCGGCCCGCTGGCCTATCTTCACGGCCACCAAAACATCATCCCGGGCCTGGAAAAGGCGCTGGACGAAAAGGCGGTCGGGGACACCCTCTCCGTCTCGATCGAACCGGCCGATGCCTATGGCGAGCGCAACGAGGAAATGATCCAGACAGTTCCGCGCTCCATGTTTCAGGGAGTCGACGAGATTGAGCCGGGCATGCGCTTTCAAGCACAGACTGAAGGCGGCGTCACCGTCGTGACCATCAAGGACGTCAACGGCGACGAGATCACCCTTGACGGCAACCACGAGCTCGCGGGCGAGACCCTGCACTTCGACGTCGAAATTAAGGACGTGCGCCCGGCCTCGGAAGAGGAGATGGAGCACGGTCACGTCCACGGTCCCGGTGGCCACGAGCACTGATCACCCACCGATCGGCGCGTGCCGGGTCCCGCCCGGCCATTGAAAATGGCAGCGTTTCTCACGCTGCCATTTTTGTTTGCCCGATTTGTTTCCGGCCTGATTGCCGGGAGAACACCGGCCCGCTCAGCCGGAGATCTCGTCGGTATCGGCCCGGACATCGCCGGTATCGGCCCGGACATCCTTGGCTGGGAAGATCGAGACATAGGCCGCATAGAGCGCTGCCCAAGCCCATGGTACCAACAAGATCGCGCTCAGCCCGGCCGTCAACGGAATGGTGAGAAACAGCCCCAGCCAGATCAGGCCGAAGATCAGCATCGGCAACCAGTTGATCCAGACGGCGCGAAAACTGGTCACCAGTGCCTCGGTCAGACTAGCCTGAGCTAGCACCACCCGCTGGATGGCGAACAGCATGGCGGACAGGTAGAGCACGTAGATCACGATGACCGCCAGCCAGATGCCCATGGCCGACCCTGAGGTCAGGATGGGCAACAGTTGCGAGAGGCGTTCGCTGTCGGTGGTCTCGGGGTCGTTCAGGGCGGCCATGCCGCCCTCCGGCATCGCCGCGGTGAGAAAGGCCGCAAGCAAGAGCAGAATGGCGAGGTTAACCAGGATGGTCACACCCCCCAGTCCCAGCAAGGGTCGCCACGGCGCCTGTCCGGAGAACTGCGAGAACAGCAGATCGAAACCGATCGGTTGCTCGCGGGCTAGTGGCTCCTGTTCGGCCCGCTCGAGGATCTCGGCGATGCGGGCAAAGATCAAGATCACGCCACCACCAAGGATGGGGGCGATCAGGTAGCCCGCGCCCATACCGATCAACGGCACGAAACTGGTCAGGAACACCAACAGGTACATTAGCAGCACGCTGCCGATCACGAGACCCGGGCGGGTCTTCAAAAGCTGCCAGCCACCCGCAATCCAGCGGGCACCGGAACTGGCCGGTCGTTTGCGCATTGAGTAGACTCTCGTTCGTTTTGATTCTCGACCCGTCTGCCGACGGACGGGCCCAATGGTACCCACAAACGCACGGAACACGCATGCTGCAAGCGATCCTTTTCGACGTCGACGGCACCCTGGCCGACACCGAACGCGACGGCCACCGCGTCGCCTTCAACCTCGCCTTCCAAGAGGCCGGCTTGGACTGGCGCTGGGACATCCCCACCTACGGCGAACTCTTGACCGTCACAGGTGGCAAAGAACGCATCCGGCACTTCATCGACACTCATGCCCCCACGCTGCCCGCCGTCAATGATCTCGCCGGCTGGATCGCCGGGCTACACAAGGCCAAGACGGCGCATTACCTCGAACTCTTGCAGCGTGGCGAGATCCCGCTGCGCCCCGGGGTAAAGCGGCTGATCAACGAGGCCCGTGACGTCGGCATGCGCCTGGCCATCACCACGACCACCACCCCGGAGAACGTAACCGGCCTGCTGCGCGCCACGCTCGGCGATGACAGCCCCGAATGGTTCGAGGTGATCGCCGCTGGCGACATCGTGCCGAAGAAAAAGCCCGCCCCGGACATCTACACCTGGACACTCGGGAAGATGGGCCTTGCCCCCAGCGAAACCATTGCCCTCGAGGACTCGGCCAACGGCGTGCGTTCGGCCTGCGCAGCCAACATCCCGGTCCTGGTGACGATCAACGACTACACCGCCGGGGACGATTTCGACGGGGCGATTACCGTGCACTCGCAGCTAGGCGAGCCAGGCGCGCCCGCCGAAACGCTTGCCGGCCCCGCCCCTGACAACGGCGTGGTCGATCTGCAATATCTGTCCGGGCTGCTAGACGGCTAGGGATACTCTGCACGATTTGATAGCACTCTGGCGACATCAAGTCGTCATGGCCGAATGTTCGAATCGACCTGTCAGGACGAAACGAAATCGCCTAGACTGGCTCCACGCCCCACATCGCAAGTGAAATCACCCATGAGTGTAACGTCCCCGAACCTGCCGGACCCGTTCGACTATCAGGCCTTTATCGACGGCTTCGAGGAAGTCACCTACTGGCACTTCGACTGGTATTCACGAATCATGGCGATGCTGCTGTATGGCACGCCGCGACCGACGCTAAGCGAGCATGAATGCCGGTTCGGCCGCTTTCTGGAAAGCCACGGTGCCCCGCCGGGACGCCAAGGCGAGTTCGACAAGGTCCACCATCTGCACGTGCAGATGCACAAGTCCGCTGACACGCTGATCACCAGTGCCGAGGGCGGCGAGCAAGCCGAGAGGGAGGCTTTCGACGAGTTCGTCGAGTTGCAGAGCCTGTTTTTGGCCACCTGTTTCAACCTGATGCGCGATGCCTACAGCGACAGTTGTGAACTGGCGCAACGCCAAGGCACGACGCCGGCCATCTGAGCCTTCAGCCCCGGGACGGGGCTAAAGCCAGAGCTCAAGCGGCGCATAGTTGATCAAGGTGCGCAAGATATCGCTGCGCGTGACCACGCCGACGACTCGGGGCGGGTCCTCGGCGTGGTCGACGATCGGCATGCCACGAATGTCCTGCTCGAGCAGCACCCGGGCCAGTTCGCGGACATTTGTCTGGGGACCGGCGGTCAGCACCTCGAAGCGGGCGATCGCCCCCACCGGCATCTTAGCCAGATCCGAGTATCGGATCCGCTGGCGCGTGATATCACCCCGGGTAATGAGCGCCTCAATGCGTCCGTTCTCCCCCAGAACCGGCAACAGGCCGATGCGTCGCTCGGCCATCAGGTCACGCGCCCGCCCCACCGTCTCGTTGATGCGGATGGTCAACGCCGGACGCGACATGATCTGCTCGGCCACCGACACCGGTGCCGGCTCCCGGTTGACCTGCCCTGCGGCTTCTCGGTAAGCACGCAGGGAATCGTCCCTCGGAGCACGAGCATCACGGTTCAGAGCGAACGGCGTGCCGGCCTGATCCTCGCGGACCGCCGGCGGCGGCTCGACCATCATCGGCGGACGCAGCAGGCCAGGGGACGTCGCTTCGTCGATCGTCACCCCGTCGCTGACCCCGCGACCAAACACCGTAAAGCTCATGTTGGATTCCTCGTATTCCCTGTCCGGTTATCGGCTCACTGCCTGCTTACTTGAGCGCAAGTGACTGAATTTCGGGACCTTGGTTACCGTTAGGGAAGGTGGGAATCACCTGCCGGCGCCATTGGCGACCGCCCGCTCGCGTTCCTCGAGCCATCGCCGATACGGACCGAGCAACGCACGTTGTTCGGGCGACCAGTGATCATCGGTGGCCAGACGCTCGACCTCCGCGAACAGCGACGGGAAATCGCGCGCCGCGCCGATATCCGTCGCTTCACCCTGCCCGGCCCGCTGCCCGGGCCGTAATTGGTCGACCAAACGGGCTCGCCAACGTTCCCCGGCGGCCGCATCCAGCGCCTCGGGCAGGTTGCGGGCGACAAAGCCCTCCACCAGGTCCGGCACGCGCTGGTCCTCGAACGACCAGGCAAGCAGTTCCCGTGCATGGGCGACCGCCTCATGCCGTGACCGGAGACCCCGTGCACGCCCCCACCAGTCCTCGAGTAAACGCCGGTCGGCAGTGGGCACGAAGCCCGTGTAGAGCGACTGCTCGGCCTGCCGGGGCGGGAACTCGCCCTCGGTCTGCGCCAACGCTCCCATCAGGCGTTCGCGCAGGGCATCGAAGTGACGTCGGAAGGACTCGGCATGCTCGTCGATACGCGCGCGATCAATCACCATGCGCTGGGCCACTTCGTCTCGCTCGAGCACCTCGCCCGACAGAACGACCGGCACTCGGTTGAGGTGTATCGACTTGATCGGCAGGCGCAGGTCGTCCCACTCACGCTCGGCATCGATCGGCGGGTTCTTCAGGAAACGACGTTCGGCCCATTGCTCCGCATCCAAATCCAGCCAGGGCAATGGGTCGAAGCGCAAATCCCAGCATTCACGGCGATTGCGATTGTTGTCGACCTGACCGAAGGAGGAGAACACCGATGCCGAGGCTATCCGCACCGGCAAACTTTGCGAGACGTGCAGGAAGGGACCGTAGCCAGGCTGATCGACCACACTCGCCACTTCGCGCTTGTCTCTTGCCGCGAGCAAGCGCTCCCAGAGCCCCCGGTCGGCGCCGCGCAGGGCACGCGCGACGTCGATGGTGGCCTCGACATCGCTTAGCGCGTCGTGCGCGTTCTCATGCGTCAGCCCGTTGACTGCCGACAGCTCTGACAGGCGCAGCGTCGGCCGACCGTCACTACCGACCGGCCAATTGAGCGCATCCGGTGCCAGCAGGCGATAGGCGCGTGCGGCATCCAGCACGTCGAAGCGGCTGTTACCGTCGGCCCATTCGTGACGATAGGGGTCAAGCAGGTTGCGCCAGAACAGAAAGCGCAACATCGGGGCATCGAAACGTAGGTTGTTAAATCCCACCACGCAGGTATTTGGTTGGCTCACTAGCCGGTGGATGCGGTTGGCCAGGTTCGCCTCGCTGTCGGCCCCGGCCAGCACCGGATCATCTGGTAGCAGGCCGGTAGTCATTACCGCCGCCGGGTGCGCCAAGCAATCCTCAGGGGCGCGCGCGTACCACACCACCGGCTCGCCCATCGGCTCGAGCGCCATGTCGGTCCGAATGGCCGCGAACTGCAGCGGGCGGTCGAAGACCGGGTCGGCCCCGGTGGTCTCCAGATCGAAGAACAGGAAGCTCGGTGGCATGGTAGCAACAGACATGGGCCCGACTCCGTGGCGTCAACAAACTGAGTGAAACAGTCCGAGTGGTTCAGGGGCATTCCCAATTATTCCCGAGGGGTAACCACCGACAGCAACTCGCCCAGCCGACGCGCCTCGCCGGTCAACAGCCACCGGTAGGTCACCATGCCCGCGAGCACTGCCTGGGCATAGGCGCGCGTCTCGTCGAACAGGATCGTGTCGACCCAGACATCACCTGGCAACGGCACCGCCGGCAGCCATCCCTTGATGCGCCCCGGACCGGCATTGTAGGCCGCGGTGGCCAACGGGTACTGTCCCTCGAACCGCTCGGCCATGTGCCCGATGTAGGCCGTGCCCAGCGCGATATTGGTGCCGGGATCCGCCAGTTGACTCGGCGAGACTCCCAGCCCGGCTTGTCGATTGATCCAGCGTGCGGTGGCCGGCATCAGCTGCATCAGGCCCTGCGCGCCGGCACCGGACCCGATGTCGCGCATGAACAGGCTTTCGCGGCGCATGATCGAATAAACCCATTCGGCCGGCACGCCTTGTCGCTCGGCCTGTGCCTGCACGAGCGCCCGATGCGGCAGGGCAAAGCGAGTCGCGTACCACGCCGGGTCGTGCAGCTTATCCATGCGCGCGATCACCACCGAGGTTCGGTCGTGCCAGCCGGCCTGGTCGGCGAGGTAGGCAAGCGCCGGCAGGACGTCGTCGTCCAACCCGTCGATCTCGTGATTGAACAGCCGACGCGCATCTTCAGGCCGATCGAGCCGATGAAGGGCAAAGGCAAGCGACAGCCAAGGATTGTCGGCCAGCGTCGCCACGGCTTCTTCCGCGGGCCTCGTCGGCTCTCTTCCAGCCTCGGGCAAGGGATAGGCGAGACCGAGGCGGTCCGCGGACAGAAAACCGTGATAATCCGGTGTCTCGGCCAGCTCGCGCCAGACCGTGCGCGCGGCGGTCGACTGCCCCAGGTGATCATCGGCAACGGCGCGCCAGTAGCGCCATTCGCGCCGCTCGCCCAATTCCTCGGGCATGGTATCGATCGACGCCTTGACCCGTGACCAGTCCAGATGCCGCAAAGCCGACCGCACGGTCCAGGTCCAGACCTCCTCGTCTCTGGCGGCCAGCGGCACCTCAGTCAGCCATTCGCGCGCCTGCGGCTGGTAGAGATAGGCGGCCTTGAGCGCGGCCAGTCTTGCCACGCTGCCGGCCTGCTCGGCATTGACCAGTTCCTGGGAACGAGCACGGGCGAGCGACTTGCGGGCGAGCGCCGGTTCGCGCTTGGCCAGCCAGAGCAGTCCCTGGGTGATTTCCTCGGCGCTGCCCTCGGCCCCGATCAGCGCCGGCACGGCCGTGGCCGGACGATCGCGCAGGTCCAGCCAGCGGTCGCGATAGGCCGCCAGCCCGGTCGGCCCCTGGCGGACCAGATAGCGTGCCAGGCCATCCTGACCCGCTTTAACGGCGGCGCGCACGCGCGCCCGGTAAGACGATTCGTCGAGATAGCCATTGGCATCCAGCCAGTCGAATATCGGGTCGCAGGCCTCCGGCTGGCTGCGACCGCGCTCCCACACCGCCAGGGCGGCCTCGGCCTTCTCGTCACTCAAGACCTCGTCGAGAGTAAGTTCGGCCTGCCAGTAGGCGCATTGGCGCCGGGTGCCCGGATTGATTTCGGGCGCACGATCGAAGACCAGCCGGTATTCACCCCAGGCCTCGGTTTCGGCCAGGTGATCCAGGTACTGGCGCTTGAGTCGAGGCATCAGCGGGATATCGGGATGCTCTCGCAGCCGGGCTGCCACGGCGGATGATTCCCGATCGACCCTCTCAAGCAGCCACTGCACTTCGAGGTATGTGGCCACCAGCTCTCCGTGACGGACAGATTCAAGACCAGCCAGCGCCCCGTCTAGGCCGTTACGATCACCGCGCTCGATCGCTTCGAGGGCAGTTTCCAGCGCGCCATCCAGCCCAGCGCCCATGGCACTGCCGGGTTCGTTGGCCACGCTCAGCGTCGGGACAAGGGGCAGCGCGAGCGCCAACAGCAGGGCAGGCCCCTTGATGAAACCATGGGAAAACACACGAGCGCAAACGGGAACACGGAATCGCAACATATCGATACTCTACGACATCGGGGACGACGAATAGACAACTGGATTCGAGACGAACGCGGCCCGGCTCGGTTCAGGTCCGGATCGGACTGCTCCCATAGGATGCGCCGATCGGCCTTGAGTTCGCCGCCATCGAGCATTACATCGGAATGCAGCACCCAATGCAGGCACCCACATGACCACCAGCACGACCTACCATGGCCGCTTCGCGCCAACGCCCTCGGGGCCGCTGCATGCCGGATCGCTGGTCGCGGCGCTGGGGAGCTTTCTAGATGCCCGGGCCCACGACGGACGGTGGTCACTGCGTATCGACGACACTGATCAGGTGCGCAGCCGTTGTGACGCGATTGAAATGATCCTCGATCAATTGCAGGCCCACGGGCTGACCGCCGATGGCAAAGTGGTCTTTCAGAGCCAGCGTACCGCACGCTACGAAACCGCCCTGGCGCAACTGGAATCGACTGGACGGGTCTACCGCTGTAACTGTACGCGGGCCCGGCTACGCGAATGGGCCCAACAGCACGGGCAGACGATCGGGGCAATCGGTCCTATCTATCCCGGCTTTTGCCGCGAACAGCCTGCCGGGGCGCACGAACGTCACGCGTGGCGATTCCGGATGGACGAGCATCGACGCACGGTGGCCGACCGTCGCCTAGGCGAACTGACCCAGCACTTGGCCACCGAGGTGGGTGACCCGGTCCTGCGCCGGGCCGACGGTCCGATTGCCTATCACCTGGCCAACGTGGTCGATGATGACGAGATGGGCATCACACAGGTGGTGCGCGGCGAAGACCTGACCGACCTCACGCCGCTACACGTGGAACTCGCCGAGGCGCTCGGGCTGCGAGTACCAGATTACCTGCACCTGCCGCTGGTCATTGGCCCCGACGGGCGCAAGCTTAGCAAGACCAACCACGCCGTCCCACTCGACAACCAGCGAGCCGTAGAGAACCTCCGGCAGGCAGCACATGTGCTGGGGCTCGACATTACGGTGACCGACCGCGAGACGGTGGCCGGTTTGCTGGAGCGCTGGACCACCGAATGGTGCGATCGCCCCCCCACGGATCGACTACGGCCAAGGACCCAGCCTGCAGGATGAACCGTTCGATCAAACCAGATCGAACTGATCGGGCCGCGCAACCAGCGATAGGCGCCTACTGCAGCCCCATGCCTTCGTAGATCTTGCTGGCACCGCCCTCCAGGAACCAGTACTCCTCGACACCCTGCTCATCGAGGTAGTACTGCAGCCAGCGCACCTGTTTTCCGGTGGCATCGACGAAGAACATCGGCCGCTGTTCATTCATTGCCGCCTGCACCAGGCCGCCGAGCTCCCGGTTATCGTTGGTCAGGGGAACGTGACGGTCCTTCATCTGGAAAAGCGACACCCCCTGACGTTGATCCTGGCTGCGAATATCGACGATCACGGGGTCGGTGCTCGACTGGATGCGCGCATAGAAGCCGTCCTCGTCGAGGAGGCGGTCCTTGAAGGCCTCGTCGGCGATCAGCTGGTCGGTGCTTTGCAGTGGCTCGCCCAGAAGGACCGTGTGCTCGGGGTGGGTCTGCGCCCAGGTGAACACACCGGCGTCATAGACGCGGGCATCCTTCACACCGACCTTCTTGGCCTTTAGTGCTGCCTTGTAGGAGACCGCGCAGGTCACGCCATTGCAGTAGAACACCAGGGGCTGCCCCGATTCCTCGGCCAAGGTCCGTACGGATTCGTTGAAATCGCGTGAGGCGAGTGGGATCGAGACGGCATCCCGGATATGCAGGGTTTCGTACTCGTAAGGCGAGCGCGCGTCGACCACAGTCATGGCATCTAGCGAGCCCGCCAGCTCACCGGTTTCCACCGGCGGCACCCCGACCGAGGCATACTTGTCGCGCAGCGGGAAGTCTTCCGCGGCGACCGGGCCGACCAACAGCAACGCCACGCCCAGCATCAGGGCAGTCGACAGCCCCCTTAACGATCCCACTCGCCCAACGATTCCCTTCGAACTCCCTTTGATCGGCATGCGCGTCCCTCCTCATGTGACAAACCGAATGCAGGCAACATACCGCCTTGGACTCGATCGACGCAACGCAAGCAGGTCTCACGCCTTGATCATCGACTTGCCCGCCGCGCGTCAGGCTGATTAAATCCGGGCTCGTATCGTGGCCTTCCGCTGCCGGCCCGAGCCACCGATTCCACCTCTCTGGATCCTATGGAATGACCATGCGCCGCCTTGTTACCGCACACCGATCGCTCGCCCTCGGCGCGACCCTCCTACTTGGACTGCTGGCAGGCTGCGAGTCCACTCCGCCGGATCACCCGTTCCTGCCTTGGGACGTGGAGGTGAACGAACAGGGTCAGGTATCGGTTTTTGGCGTGACGCTCGAGGAATCGACCCTACTGGACTTCAAGCGGCGCTACGATCAGAAGGCCGACCTGTCGATCTTCGCCAAGCCCGGGGAGCCCTTGACGCTCGAGGCATTCTTCGGCCGCATGAATGTCGGTCCGTTGACGGCAACAGTGGTCCTCGTAGCCGACGTGGACCAAGATACCCTGAAGCGATGGGCCGACGAATCGAGCATCTCGGACCCGACCCCGAGCGGCGCTCGAAAGCTGTCCATGTCCGACGAGGCCTTGGTAGAGGCCCAGGAAATGCCGATCCGCTCGATTAGCTATGTCCCCACCGCCGACTTCGAGGAAGAGTTGATTGCCAGGCGGTTTGGCAAGCCCGCTGAGAAGCTCGCGATCCCCCGCGGGGAGCGTGACCGGGACGAGCCGTCCGCGATGTTATGGCTCTATCCGGAGAAGGGTCTGGCCATCACGGTCGAAGAGGACGACAAGGAACTGTTCCAGTACATCAACCCGGCGAACTTCGACCAACTGGTTGAACGCACGCTGGGCGAAGTGCCGGAAGGTGACCCAGAAAGGCACTGATTCGGCGCGCGGCACGAGCGAGAAACCGCGACGCCGAGAGACTGACTGCCGGCTGCGGCTGGCCCGCAGCCGAGTTATTCGGTGCGGTAGTCGCCGTGCTCGCGGGTGGCGAGGAAACGCACCTCGGGCCAACGCTCCTGAGTCATCTGCAGGTTGACCCGGGTGGGGGCGATATAGACCAGCTCGCCAGCGTGATCGATCGCCAGGTTCGCCTGACTCTTGTTCTTGAATTCCTCGAAGCGCTTGGGATCGTCGCATTCCACCCAGCGGGCGGTATTGACGTTCACCGCCTCGAAGCGGCAATCAACGTTGTACTCGTCCTTCAGCCGCTGGGCCACCACGTCGAACTGTAGTACGCCTACCGCACCCAGGATCAGGTCGTTGTTGGTCATCGGCCGATAGAGCTGGGTCGCCCCTTCCTCACACAACTGTGACAAGCCCTTGAGCAGCTGCTTGGACTTGAGTGGGTCCTTGAGCTGCGCGCGGCGGAACAGTTCCGGGGCGAAGTTTGGGATGCCGGTGAACGCGAGCTTCTCGCCCTCGGTAAACGTATCGCCGATGCGGACCGTGCCGTGATTGTGGATGCCGATAATGTCGCCGGCTTGGGCCGTTTCCAGCCGCACACGGTCCGAGGACATGAAGGTCAGGGCGTCCGGGATCTTGACGTCGCGCCCCAGGCGCACGTGGTGGGACTTCATGCCGCGGCGGAACTCCCCGGAGCAGATGCGCAGAAAGGCGATCCGATCGCGGTGCTGCGGGTCCATATTCGCCTGAATCTTGAAGACGAAGCCGGTGAACTTGTTCTCCGAAGGCTCGACCGTTCGCCCCGTCGCCTCACGCGGCTGCGGTGGCGGGGCGTACTCAACGAAGTCGTCAAGCAAGGATTGCACACCGAAATTGTTCATCGCCGAGCCAAAATACACCGGCGTCTGCTCGCCCCTGAGGTAGGCGTCGAGATCGAACTCGTCGGCCGCGCCTTCAACCAGTTCCATCTCCTCGCGCAACTCGTCGGCCTGGGTGCCGAGACGCTCGTTGAGCAGCGGGTTATCGAGCCCCTTGATCGCCTCGACGGCCTGATCGCGGGTGCCATCAGCCGAGCCGAAGAGATAGGTGGTGTTCTGGGCGATGTGATAGATGCCACGAAAACGCTTGCCGCTGCCGATCGGCCACGTCACCGGCGCGCAGCGAATGTTTAGGACGGTCTCGACCTCATCGAGCAGCTCAAGCGGATCACGGCCCTCCCGGTCGAGCTTGTTGACGAAAGTCATGATCGGCGTGGTGCGCAGACGGCAGACCTCCATCAGCTTGATGGTGCGAGCCTCGACGCCCTTGGCCGCATCGATGACCATCAACGCCGAATCCACAGCGGTCAACACGCGGTAGGTATCCTCGGAAAAGTCCTCGTGGCCGGGCGTGTCGAGCAGGTTGACGATACGTTCGCGGTAGGGGAACTGCATCACGGAAGACGTCACGGAGATGCCCCGCTCCTTCTCCATCGCCATCCAGTCAGAGGTGGCGTGACGACCGGACTTCTTGCCCTTGACCGTGCCAGCGAGCTGGATCGCGCCGCCGAACAGCAGCAGCTTTTCGGTCATGGTGGTCTTACCCGCGTCCGGGTGCGAGATGATCGCGAAGGTCCGGCGGCTAGAATAATCGTTTTCGGGGGTAGTGCTCATGGACTCTCGAGTCTGCAATGATCAGGAGGGCCCGTCGTCACTGCGGGCCGATGGAACAAGGATTGGCGGCTACAGGAGGCAGCGCATCACGCGCGCGTCCTCCCGGCCGTCGGGGGCCGGATAATACGCCTTTCGGTGGCCGATATCCGTAAAGCCCGCCGACTCGTAGAGGGCGATGGCCGCGGCGTTGCCGGCACGCACCTCGAGGATCACGCAACTGGCCCCACCGGCGCCCGCCGACTCGAGCAACCGCTCAAGCAGAAATCGCCCCGCCCCGCGCCGTTGATCGACCGGATCGACGCACAGGTTGAGGAGGTGCCACTCGTCGAGCACGGTCATGACCACCGAGTAGCCGATCAGCTGCCCGCGCGAAAAGGCCCCATCAAGCCGATAACCGGCCCGCAGACAATCCTCGAAGATCGCCTCGCTCCAAGGATACGGATGGGCTGCCTCTTCGATCGCGACGATCTCCGGCAGGTCTTCACCTGCCAATGCCGCCCAGTCCCACCCCGGCATGACGTCGGACTCGGCCCTCATCTGCTCGCCCGCCGGGCGCGGGCCACCAATGCCCGCCAAAGCCGACGCTTAGTCGCCCCGTCGCCGGCCACGGACGCCAGATTCCAGGTCTCCCCCCGCACGGTCACCGTATCGCCATCGTCGAGTGTTTCGCAGGCCAGACCGGCGACCTGGGCGATCGCCGCGGCCAGCGCCCGGTGGGGTGAGTCGGCCGCGACACATAGCCGATCAGGCAACACCTCGTCAGCTGGTGCGCCCGGGGCCGGAGCCGGCTTCGGGCCGGTCTCGGCAACGAGGTCTTGCCGAAATGGCTCGTCATCCACCCCATCACCCCCCGCGGCCGGGAAATCCGCCGAGGTATCCACCGGAGTGTGGAAAGGGACCGGCCGCGACGCAGCGTGCGCCTCGACGGGCGCATCGGTGATCGTCTCTTCGTCGTCTGCGGGCGATTGCAAACGGGCCGGGCGCACGCGCCCACTGGGGCGGAAGCCCTCGATACCGAGCCACCCTAGGGCTGCCTCACGGTCGACCCTCAGGGCCATGCTCAGACCCTTCCCCGTGTCATACGTCACCCATCTGCGGGTGGGCGCGTTTCGGGGGGTGCTCGAGGCGCTCGATGGCATTGAGATAGGCCTTAGCTGAGGCGATTACGATGTCTGTGTCCGCGCCCTGGCCGGTGACGATGCGGCCGGCACGCTCGAGGCGCACGTTCACCTCGCCCTGGGCGTCGGTGCCGCTGGTGATGTTGTTCACCGAGTAGAGCTGCAGGTTCGCACCCGAAGCGACAATCTTCTCGATTGCGGCCAACGCGGCGTCGACCGGGCCGGCACCGGTGGCCGTGGCTGTCATTTCCTCGCCGCGGATCGAGGCGGTGATGGTCGCCTCTGGCGTCTCGCCGGTCTCGGAGCAGACGTGCAGCGCGACCAGGCGGAAGGCCTCTTCTTGCTCGTCGTATACCTCGGATACCAACGCCTGGATGTCCTCGTCGAAGATCTCGCGCTTCTTGTCAGCGAGCTCCTTGAAGCGACGGAAGGCATCGTTGAGCGCCTCCTCGCTCTCGAGCTCAACGCCCAAATCCTTAAGGCGGCTCTTGAAGGCATTGCGCCCGGAAAGCTTGCCGAGCGACAGACGGTTGGTCGACCAGCCGACATCCTCGGCACGCATGATCTCGTAAGTCTCGCGGTGCTTGAGCACGCCGTCCTGGTGGATGCCGGATTCGTGGGCGAAGGCGTTGGCGCCGACGATCGCCTTGTTCGGCTGCACCGGGTAGCCGGTGATGGTGGAGACCAGCTTGGAGGTCGGCACGATCTGGGTGGCGTCGATGCGGGTCGACACACCGTAGATGTCCGGCCGGGTGCGAGTGGCCATGACGACTTCCTCGAGCGCAGCATTACCCGCCCTCTCGCCGAGACCGTTGATGGTGCACTCAACCTGCCGGAACCCCGAGCGCACCGCGGCAAGCGAATTGGCCACGGCCAGGCCGAGATCATTATGACAGTGCGTAGACCAGACCACCTTCTCCGAGCCCTTGACCCGATCGATCAGGGTCGCCATCTGCTCGCCCCACTGACCCGGCGTGGCGTAGCCGACCGTGTCTGGCACGTTGAGCGTGGTCGCGCCGGCCTCAATGACCGCCTCGAAAACCCGCACCAGGAAATCCATGTCCGAGCGCACGGCGTCCTCGGCCGAGAACTCGACGTCGTCGGTGTACTCGCGCGCGATCTTAACCGCGTTCACCGCGTGGCCGACCACATCGTCCGGCGTCATCCGGAGCTTTTTCTCCATGTGGATCGGGCTGGTGGCAATGAAGGTGTGTATGCGCCGCCGCGGCGCCGGGGAAACGGCTTCGCCAGCGCGACGCACGTCCTTTTCGCCGGCGCGCGCCAGCGAGCAGATCGTGGAGTGCTCGACGTGTTCGGCAATGGTGCGGATGGCGTTGAAATCGCCTTCGCTTGCCGCGGCAAAGCCGGCCTCGATCACGTCCACGCCCAGTCGCTCGAGCTGACGGGCGATGCGCAGCTTCTCGTCGCGCGTCATGGAGGCCCCCGGGCTTTGCTCTCCGTCGCGGAGCGTGGTGTCGAAGATGATCAAGGAGTCACTGCTGCTCATGGCAAAAACCTCAGGTATCGCCGCCGGGGTCTCCCGTCGGTCGTTCTTTATCAAGTCGGTAGTCACGTGTGGGTCGCCTCGCCAGGCATCGTCTCAATCGCCCCAGCGGGGCAGTCGCAGCAGCGACGGGCAGACGTCACGCAACCCCACCACCGGAACGGCGGTCAGGAGGGAGCCATAGGCTGCGTGGAAAGGACTGCTCATCTGGTCAACTTAACGACCGGGGCGATCCGATTCAAGACACCAGGCGTTTCAGGCGCCGCCGCAATCCGCGCGAGAGCGTCCACAACGGGGCCGAAATCGCGTAGGCACTGGCCAACACCCAGAGCGTCAGGGCGAAATCCCGCAAGAGCAGCACGAACACGATGATCGCGATCGGCAGGCTGAGGAAAGACAAACGCAGACGCGGGGATAGCCGCTTGCCGCTAAAGTACGGGAAGCTAGAAACCATCAGCAGCCCAGTGGTGATGGTGATCACCCAGACCCAGCCCTGCTGCGCCTCGAAGGGAATGCCGTGCGCCTCGAAGAACCAGACCATGCCCATGAGCACCGCGGCGGCCGCCGGCGAGGCCAGCCCCACGAAGTAGCCCTTATCGACCGTCTCCACCTGCACGTTGAAGCGGGCCAGGCGAATGGCCGCCGCGGCGGCGAAGACGAACGCCCCGAGCATGCCCCATCGATCACCCATGCCCTGAAGACTCCAAAGGTAGATAATCAGTGCCGGCGCTATGCCGAAGGAGACCACGTCGGAGAGCGAGTCGTACTGTATACCGAACTCCGACTCGGTGCCGGTCATCCGCGCCACGCGCCCATCCATGCCGTCGAGCAACATGGCAACAAAAATGGCGATGGCCGCCGGGACAAAGTTGTCCTGAACGGCCATGACAATCGCGAAAAAACCGGCGAACAGGGCGCCGGTCGTGATCAGGTTGGGCAGAAGGTAGATCGCTTTGCGCCGCCGATGATCATCCTGCCGGTCGGCCGGTTGCTGATCGGTCTGCGTTTCGTGATCCATGTTCTGCCCCTCCGGGGGTTACCTCGTGCGTCCGTCCCGCGATCAGTTGCGGGACTTGTCAACGATCTTGTTTGCGCTGATCCACGGCATCATGCCGCGCAGGCGCTCGCCGACCTGCTCGATCGGATGCTCGGCATCCTGACGACGACGTGCCGTCATTGAAGGGTAGTTCAGCGCCCCCTCGTTGATAAAGCGCTTGGCGTACTCGCCGTTCTGGATGTTGGCCAACGCCTCGCGCATCGCCTGGCGGGACTCCTCGTTAATCACCTTCGGACCGGTGACGTATTCGCCGTACTCGGCATTGTTAGAGATCGAGTAGTTCATGTTGGCGATGCCGCCCTCGTACATGAGGTCGACGATCAGCTTGAGCTCGTGCAGGCACTCGAAGTAGGCCATCTCGGCCGGATAGCCCGCCTCGGTCAGGGTCTCAAAGCCAGCGCGGACCAGTTCGACGGTGCCGCCGCAGAGCACGGCCTGCTCACCGAAAAGATCGGTCTCGGTCTCGTCCTTGAAGGTGGTCTCGATGATGCCGGTACGGCCGCCACCGACGCCGGAGGCGTAGGACAGCGCAATGTTCTTGGCCTTTCCCGAGGCATCTTGGTGGATCGCGATCAGGTCCGGGATGCCGCCGCCACGGGCGAATTCCGAACGCACGGTGTGGCCCGGGGCCTTCGGCGCGATCATGATCACGTCGAGATCCTTGCGCGGGGTGACCTGGTTGTACAGGACCGAGAAGCCGTGGGCGAAGGCCAGCGTCGCCCCCTCGCGCAGGTTCGGCTCGATCTGGTTTGCGTAGATCTCGGCATGATTCTCATCCGGGGCCAGCATCATGACCACGTCGGCCCAAGCGGAAGCCTCCTCGATGGTTTTTACCGTCAGGCCTTCGCCCTCGGCCTTCTTCTGCGATCCCGAGCCGGCGCGCAAACCGATCACGACCTCGACACCCGACTCCTTCAAGTTCAGCGCGTGGGCGTGGCCCTGCGAACCGTAACCGATGATGGCGACCTTCTTGCCCTGGATCAGGGAGATGTCGCAATCTTTGTCGTAATAAACCTGCATGAGATGTGTCTCCAGTCGAGTGGTATTGGAATAGGGAAAAAGAAATCGGCGAGGCTCAGACCTCGGGAACCAGCATGCCGCGCGGCCCACGGGAAATACCCAGCGCACCGGAACGAACGATCTCGACAACCGAAGTCGAGCCAAGCGCGTCGATGAACGCATCCAACTTTCTGCCCGGGCCAACCAGTTGCACGGTGTAGCTGGACTCTGTGACATCGACGATTTGTCCGCGAAAAATGTCGGCCAGCCGGTAGATCTCGTCGCGCATGGCATCGAAGGCCTGTAACTTGACCAGCATCAGCTCGCGCTCGATGTGCGCGGTGTCCGCCATGTCCTGAACCTTGACCACGTCGATCAGCTTGTTGAGCTGCTTGACGATCTGCTCGATGACGAACTCATCACCGCTGGTAACGAGTGTCAGGCGAGATAGCGAGTCGTCGTGAGTGGGGGCCACACAGAGTGATTCGATGTTGTAGCCACGAGCCGAGAACAGGCCGGCAACCCGCGAGAGCGCGCCCGCCTCGTTTTCCATCAGGATCGATATGATGTGTCGCATGTCAGGCCGCCCTCACAACAGGATCATTTCGTTGAGTCCCGCACCGGCGGGAACCATCGGGTAGACGTTCTCTTCCGGGTCGGTCTGGAAGTCCATGAAGACCAGTCGGTCCTTCATGGCGAACGCCTCCCGGAGCGCACCCTCGACATCGGACGGTTTGTCGATGCGCATGCCGACATGCCCGTAGGACTCGGCCAGCTTGACGAAATCCGGCAACGAATCCATGTAGCTCATCGCGTAGCGACCGGAATAGAAGAACTCCTGCCATTGACGGACCATGCCGAGATAGCCGTTGTTGAGACTGATGATCTTGATCGGCAGTTGGTACTGCAACGCGGTGGACATCTCCTGCATACACATCTGGATGCTGCCCTCACCGGTCACACAGGCGACTTCCTCTTCAGGAAACGCCCACTTGGCGCCCAGAGCGGCCGGCAGACCGAAGCCCATCGTGCCCAGCCCGCCGGAGTTGATCCAGCGGTGCGGCTTGTTGAAGCCGTAGTACTGGGCGGCCCACATCTGATGCTGACCCACGTCAGAGGTGACGAAGGCATCACCGCCGGTAACTTCCCAGAGTTTCTGCACCACGTACTGCGGCTTGATGATCTCGTCAGACCACTTGTAGTCAAGGCTCTTCATACCCCGCCACTGTTCGATCTGCTCCCACCAGGACTCGAGTTGCTTGGTCTTCTTAGCCCCGCCGGCCTGGTTGATCAACTCGATCATCTCGGTGAGCACAGACTTGACCGCGCCGACAATCGGCACGTCGACAACCACATTCTTCGAGATTGATGACGGGTCGATGTCGACGTGAACAATCTTGGCGTACGGGCAGAACTTGGTCAGATCCCCCGTGACGCGGTCGTCGAAGCGCGCACCGATGGCGATCAGGACATCGCAATGATGCATGCCCATGTTCGCCTCGTAGGTGCCGTGCATCCCGAGCATGCCCAGAAACTGCTTGTCGCCCGACGGATATGCTCCCAGACCCATCAACGTGTTGACGATGGGATAACCAAGCTTCTGTGTGAAGTGAGTCAACTCGTCCCCGGCACGGCCGAGAATGACCCCGCCACCGGTATAGATCATCGGCCGTTCGGCGTTCACGATCAGGTCGACCGCCTTGCGAATCTGCCCGGAGTGCCCCTTATCGGTAGGCTGATACGAGCGCATCGCGATCTTTTTCGGGTACTCAAAAGGCACCTTGACCTTCGGGTCGGTGACGTCCTTCGGGATGTCGACCACGACCGGGCCCGGGCGACCGGTGGTCGCCACGTAGAAAGCCTTCTTGATGGTCTCGGCCATGTCGCGCACGTCCGTGACCATGAAGTTGTGCTTCACGCAGGGACGGGTGATGCCGACGTTGTCGACTTCCTGGAAGGCGTCGTTGCCGATCAGCGCGCTATGTACCTGGCCGGTGAAAACCACCAGCGGGATCGAATCCATGTGCGCGGTGGCAATGCCGGTGACGGCGTTGGTCGCCCCCGGGCCAGAGGTGACCAGCACCACGCCCGGCTTGCCAGTCGCACGGGCATAGCCGTCGGCCATGTGAACCGCACCCTGCTCGTGACGCACAAGCACGTGATTGACCTGCTCCTGCTGATACAGGGCATCGTATATGTGAAGGACCGCCCCACCGGGGTAGCCGAAGACCGTATCGACCCCTTCCGACTTGAGGCACTCAACCAGGATTTGACCGCCGGATAATTCCACGAGAGTACTCACCTCGAAACTTGCGCGTTTCACCGAATAAATGACTTGACGATCGACTTAACAGTGGCCAAACCACCGAAGCGAACGTCCGATTTCGGGGTAACCATCCCCGCATCCGGGGTACGCCCCGGATGGTCATCCACTTCTCATTGAGTTTGCCCGAAGGCAAAGAGTGCAACGCGATCAACGCAGCCCATGACGACGGCAGCCCGCCAAGGCGGCGAGATCATCGCCGGCCGAGCAGGCTGCCATCAACCGCGGATGCGCCCGTTAGGGCCCGGCGGTCTCAATCGTAGATCTAATAATATAGCGCGTTATTGGACAGATTTCATCACTTTGAGCGCAGCGTAGGTGCTCGCAAGGAGCGCCATTTGCCGATCCACGCCCAAGTTCAGAAGGTACCGAAGCCCCCGCCCGAACTCTGCTCTTCCTGCTCAATCTCGCCATCGACCACCTCGGTCATCAACTGGTTGATGGCATCAGGCGCCTTGCGCAGCTTAAAGAACGAGGCCTCACTGCCCACCATGGGCAGGTCGGGGAAGAACAAAGCCATGCGAAAACGCAGGCTCAACGTTTCCGCCTCGGTGTCAGCCAGCAGCACCGGGTGCGGCAGGAACGCATAGCCACGCGGCACGTCATGATCGACTGCCTGAACGAGCGCCGCGCCATTCGCGTTCGGATCGTCGGTGTGCATGCCCACACCGTAGACCACCTGGTCGCGCCCCGGGACGCGCACACGATAGACAAGCTCCGTGCCCAGTTCACCGTTGTCGGCACGGCTGGCAATCTGGCGATCAGCAGCATCGAAGGAAGCAAATCCACCGAGATCGACCGGGTCCTCGAAGGTTTCGAGACCGAACGCGTATTGATAGGTGCGCAGATTGGCGCTAGAAATCGGCTCGGCGCCGAAATACCCAGTGGCGCCAAGCGCCTTAGCCATCGCCTGGAACACGCGCTCGTTGTCCGATTCCAATCGATAACCGTGCGCGACATACTGCGGATGCTGGTAGGAGACACGCGTACCGTTCTCGGTTTGCTCGAGCGCCACACTCAGGACCGCGCCGTACCCACCTCGCGGGCTGCGCGTCGCCGTGTCGAGCAGGGCATCGCTAGTCACCACCAGAACATGCACCCCGTCGGAGGGAGCGTAGTCACCGACCAGTTCGAAACCCTCGGCAGCCAGCTTCTCGCGTGCGGTCTCGGCAGACGCCACCACATCCTCCGGCAACGCGGTGCCTTCGATAAACGGCTGGAATTCGGCCCGGACCAATCCGGAAAACAGCAGACCAAAAATGCAGATGCCTGCCAACAGCAGGCGAATCGGGTGGGCATTCCTCATGACTCATCACTCCCTTGCGTCAATTTGTTCTGTCGTTGTTGTTCTTGACGACCCCGACAATACGCCAGAACCAGCGCAAACGCCTACCCAACCCGATATCATCGGCCCGGCCTCTTTACTCGGGCATCGGCGCCCACGCAAAACAAAACCACATAAACTCGATCCCTGAGGCCACCGACAGCCGCCGAACGACCACGCTGGAACTAATCGCCGCGAATCAACTCAACCCGCAACTCGTCTCCTTGCCATTCAAGCCCGACCAACTCGTGGCCAGCGCGCTCGCTGTAGGCGCGAAAATCACTTTCCGCCCCGCGGTCCGTGGCCAGCACCACGATCCGCTGCCCGACTGCCGCCGTGGCCAGCGCCTTGCGCGCCTTGAGCAACGGCATAGGACAGGACAGTCCCCGGGCATCCACCTCGATCAGCGCCTCTTCAGTCATCCACGCTCCCTCCAAAAACGACAAAACCCGCCCGGACTATCGACACGCCCGGACAACCCAAGGGAAGGGGCTACTGTGCCGGCGGCACCAACGGCAGTCCCGAGCCGGCCCAGTACATCACACCGCCCTGGAGATTAAAGAGGCAATCGATGCCCTGGCCCGCCAGGAACTGGCAGGCCTGCGCCGAACGCGCCCCACTGTGGCAATAGATGACCACATCACGATCACCGCGAAACCGATCCACGTTCATGGGCACCAGATGCAATGGCATCAGAACAGCCCCCTCGATCACGCCGCGATCCGTTTCGGCCGGGCCGCGGACGTCGAACAGGGCAACCTCGCCGAGGCGCGCGTTCAATTCGTCGGCACTGATACTTCCGTAGGCTGCCATAATCGTCTCCAAACCGGTTCACGTCGTCACGCAGGAATCGACGCAGTTTAGCGGCGAGCGGCGCATTACGTCTATCAAGACACCGTGTCCACACCGGGATCGAACGCCAATCCGGGGC
Organism: Guyparkeria sp.; assembly: GCA_041685825.1. Classification (GTDB taxonomy): domain Bacteria; phylum Pseudomonadota; class Gammaproteobacteria; order Halothiobacillales; family Halothiobacillaceae; genus Guyparkeria. The sequence goes on from JAWLFB010000014.1 coordinate 29,090, forward strand.
CGCCTCGGCAGGCCCCGTTGAACCATGTCTCGGCCGCGATACGCTATGGCAAGGTCGAAGTCGTTTCCCAACGGCACGGAAAGACTGCAAATCGGCTCGACTCGGGCAGAGCCGCCTTAGACAGGCTGGACAGAGACGCTCTGGATGCTCCCTGGAAACCTGTAACCGATCGCGCGGTCCAAGCGCCAGCGAAAACCATGAGCCACGCCAAGCCCCTCAGGAAACCCATGACGCGACACCTCTTCACTCTGCTGCTGGCCGTCTTGCTGCTCACCAGCCTGCCCGGTCGCGCCGAGGCCCAACTGCCGGAACTGGGCAACCCGGTCGACACCGTGCTTTCGCCTGCCGAAGAGCGACAGATCGGCGCGGAGGTGTTCGCGCAGTTGCGTGCCCGCGGCGGCGTGATCGATGACCCCCTCCTGGACTCCTACGTCAATGACCTAGGGATTCGCCTGATGTCTTCGGCCTCCGGGACGCACTTCGCCCCCCAGCTGATCATCGTCGACAACCCTATGATTAACGCCTTCGCCGTGCCCGGGGGATACATCGCCATTTTCTCGGGCCTGATGCTCGCCGCGGAGAACGAGAGCGAACTCGCCGGCGTGGTCGCCCATGAGATCGCGCACGCCACCCAGCGACACATCGCCCAGAGGGTCGCCGCACAGACGGGCAACAGCATGAGCGCCGTGGCCGGCTTCATCGCCGGCATCCTACTGGGCGCCATTGATCCGCAACTGGGCGCCGCAGTAGCGACGGCAGGCATTGCCGGGGCGGCGCAGAACACGATTAACTACACGCGCATGCACGAGCGTGAGGCGGATCGGATCGCCATTGACACCTTGCGACAAGCCGACATCGACCCGCGCGGCATGGCCAGTTTCTTCGAGACCCTGCAGCGGCGAGCCGGCGCCGATCCCGGCCGACAATTCGAGTTCCTGCGCACCCACCCCATGAACAGCGAGCGCATCAGCGCGATCCGTGACCGGCTCGCCGGCCTAAACGATGAGCGCTTTGGCGCCAGCGACAGCCAATCGTTCCGGCTTGCCCGGGCACGACTCGCGGCGCTTACGGGACGCAGCGGACTTTCCCTGGACCAATCCGAAGAAACCTATCGGCGGGCCGTTGCCGCCCAGCGCCAAGGCAACCATGATCAGGCCGTCGAGAAACTGCGCTCCCTTTACCGTGAAAACCCGGGTAACCGATGGTACGCCCTGCCACTGGCACGGGCACTCAACGACATCGACCAAACGCAGGAGGCCGACCGCGTCCTCGCCGACCTGATCTCGCTATACCCCGGCGACAGCACCCTGTTGCGCGTCGAGGTCGACTGGATGCTCGATCGGGGCGATGCACAGACCGCCTACCAGGCCGCGCGCCAGACCGTCGAAGACCGCCCCAAGGACCCAGAAGCTGCACTGACGCTCTCCCGCGCCGCCAGCGCGGCCGACCGCCCGCTCGAACACCACGAGCAACTGGGCCGTTATTTTCTGCTCAAGAACAACCTGGTCGCGGCGCATCAGGAACTGGAGACCGCCTACACCTACACAGCCGACAACCCGCGTGCCCAAGCCCGCATCGAGGCGACCCTGCAGGAAATCGAGCGACGCGCGGGCCAAACCGACGAGTGAACCTTCAGTTTTTTGCAGGAAAATTCATGGATCGGACCTGCCACCATGGGCCGCGAAGCGCTCATAGTGAATCTGAACCCTCTCCAACGCGCCACCTCGGCAAAACCCCAGCCATGTGGTATTAATAACTTCCCGAACCGCTTCATGGCGGGGGTGGCGAGTCGATGGAATGTCAACAAATGCTAATAATCATTCCATCATGTCGCCATAAATTATTTTTCATTGTCTCGAGTGTTCAGGCCACTAAAGTGGTAACCGTCGATTCGATGAATGAGACAACTCACCAAGGAATCTGGGCGCTGACACAGCGACCGCAGAGGAGGATAAAAATGAAGAAGTTCGCATCCGTGATTACCACGGCAGGCGCCGCCGCATTGCTCGCGACCGGCATGGGTTTCTCCGGCGCCACCATGGCAGACGACGCCGGTATGTCCGATTCCGCCAAGGCCGGCAAAGAAATCGCATTCGGCCGTGGAGCAGGCAACTGTTTGGCGTGCCACCAGATAAAGGGCGGCAACCTGGCCGGAACCATCGGCCCGGCCCTCATCGCCATGGAAGCTCGCTATCCGGACCGTGAGGATCTCGTCGCGGTCATGAAAGACCCGCGCGAAAAGTTCGGTGACCAGACCATCATGCCGCCGTTCGGGGCCAACGGAATCCTGAGTGACGAGGAAATCAGCAACGTTGTCGATTACCTTTACACCCTGTAAGCAAAGGTCTCAGGAAACAAAAAAGGCAAGACCTGAATCACGAGGAGATACCTATAATGAAACGCCTGTTTACCAGCATGATCGCCGCCAGCGTTCTGGCTACCGGTGGCGCAATGGCCGAGCCGGCCAACCCGTCTGACCCGGAAGAATTCCGCGAGTTGATGATTGAGTTCTTCCAAGAGCGCCACCCGGACGTCCCGTTCGAGGAGTACAACAACGGCGTTTACGCCATCGATGAAGATTCCCGCTCCCAGTGGGAAGGCATGATGGTGTTCCCGGAGACAGATCAGTACGTCGCTGAGGGCGAAAAACTCTGGAACGAGTACCGTCTGCCGAACGGTAAGCCGCTGTCCTCCTGCCTGGGCGAGGCCAAGGGCCTGCGTGCCAAGTACCCGTACTTCAACGAGAAGGACGGCGAAGTGCACAGCCTCGGTCTGGACATCATTAACTGCCAGAAGAACGCCGACGAAGACCCGGAAAAGGTCTGGGATCCTAAGAATAACTACAAGAAATTGGCCAACGTGCTTGCCTACCTCGCCAGCGAGTCGAACGGCATGACCAACAACGTGGAAATCGACAGCGAAGGCGCCAAGGATGCTTACAACCGGGGCAAGGAAGCTTGGTTCCGTCGTACCGGGCGCTTGGACAACTCTTGCGCAGACTGTCACCAGTACCATGGCGGCAAGTACGTCCGTGCCGAGCGTATGCACATGAACGTGGGCAACACCACCCACTTCCCGCTGTTCCGTTACAGCAAGGGCAGCATGTTCACCATTCACAAGCGTATGTATGGCTGCTTCCGCGATACCGGCACGGTGCCGTTCGAGCAGTATTCCTCGTACTACCGTGATCTCGAGTTCTTCATGTCCTACAACGACAACGAACTGGAACTCAACGGTCCGGGCATCCGCAAGTAATCCTCCTGGATTATCAGGAACCGAAAAGCAGGCTTAGGCCTGCTTTTTTTTGTTCTTCGCACTTACGCGTGAAACCCGCACAAAATGACTTCAGCTTCTCAGGCTAGATTTGGTTGCGACGAAGCCACTAAAGCAAAAGCCGGCAGCCAGAATTTGTCCGCTCCGCTCTCGTGAGGCTCTCGTATCGCCGCCCACCAGGTAATTACCTTGTGAACACCTCGTAATCACATGCACGCGATGAGCGGAGGCCGCCATGTCCGAAGAAACCGTGTTCACGATGAAGCTCGAGTCTGAGTTGCGAGAGGACTTCATCGCCGAAGCTAGGGCCGTCCATCGGCCGGCATCCCAGGTCGCCCGTGAACTGATGAGGGAGTTTGTCGAGCGCCAACGCGAGGCACGCGAATACGACGAGTTCTTGTGCCGAAAAATGGGAGCGACACGGGCCTCGATGCAGACAGGCCGGGGACGGTCGAATGAAGAGTTAGGAGCGGAGGCTGCGGCTCGTCGGACTGACCTGCCGCGCTGAGGCGAGACGTGAAAGTTGTCTAGCCCCCAGAGGCCGAAGCCGATCGATTGGCCATCATCGAACACATAGCAACCGAGGATCCTGGAGCGGCGGCATGGATGGATCAGCATTTCAGCGATTCGGCAGCCTCGTTGGCACGCCCCCCTGCGGAGGCGACTCGGAACGATTGCGGGCACGTGGGAACTGATACCGCACCAAAGCTACCGCCTCGTATACGAGATCGAAGGCGAGACGGCCTGAATCCTAGTCCTGATACATACTGCCCGACAGTGGCCGTCTGACCGAGGACAAGTGGTGACATCGCGTGCTTCTCTGAAGATCCGAGCCCCCTTTCACGCCACAGTGCGAAAAACCTTTTTTGCCAGACGAAAATACTTATGAAGACCGAACTAGCCGACAAGCGCCACCAACCCGGGATTCTCACGGTCCGGCATAAGTATTTTTTCTATCGTCCGGCAGGTCAGTATGGTTAAATGACGCGGTTAAGTTTCCTGGCACCGCCCCGAAGTGTCCACCGGGCTCGGGCTAGGTCAGGGAATAGCTAAAGATCCCAAGGATCCCGTCCCCCTGCTGCTTGCCGGGCCGGGAGCTGACCCAAACTGAAAACGTAAAGGGGAGTTTTCAATGAGTCTTTCTCGTCGCGAATTTCTACAGATGCTCGCCGTGGCCTCGGCCGCCGGCATCAATCTCGAAACCGCCCAGGCCGGCACTGGCACCCAGCGCGTAGCGAGTTCCGTAAAGGCGAACAACGCCTCGAGCAACATGTACGAAGTGCCCAAATTCGGCAACGTGTCGTTTCTGCACATGACCGACATGCACGCCCAACTTAAGCCGGTCTACTTCCGCGAGCCGTCGATCAACCTCGGCGTTGGCTCCATGGAAGGCAACGCCCCGCACCTGGTCGGCGACAAGTTCCTGAAGCACTTCGGCCTAGAGCCGAACACCCCCGCCGCTCACGCCTTTACTTGCATCGACTTCGCCGAAGCTGCAAAGAAGTACGGCAAAGTCGGCGGCTTTGCGCACCTGCTAACACTGATCAAGCACATGCGCGAGCAACGTCCGGGCGCTTTCCTGCTGGACGGCGGGGACAACTGGCAGGGCAACGCCCTTGCCCTGTGGACCGACGCCCAAAGCCAGATCGACGCGATGAAGATCGCCAAGCCGGACTTCTTCACCTCGCACTGGGAAGCCACCTACACGGCCGACCGCATGCTCGAGGGCATCGCCGACCTCGAGGACTCGACCGACTGCAACTTCGTCGCCCAGAATATCCGCGACTCCGACTTCAACGAGCGCGTGTTCAAGCCGTACGTCATCCGTGAGCAGAATGGCGTCAAGGTGGCAGTGGTCGGCCAGGCGTTCCCGTACACCCCGATCGCCAACCCGCGCTGGATGACCGAGGGCTGGACCTTCGGCATCCGTGACAGCGAGATGCAACAAGCCGTTGACGCCGCTCGCGGCGAAGGCGCCGAGGTGGTCGTGGTCCTGTCGCACAACGGCATGGATGTCGACCTCAAGATGGCCAGCAAGGTCACCGGAATTGACGCGATCATGGGCGGTCACACCCACGACGCGGTACCGACCCCGACCGTGGTCAAAAACAGCAGCGGCCAGACCCTGGTCTGCAACGCCGGCTCCAACGCCAAGTACCTGGGCGTGCTGGACTTCGACGTGCGCAACGGCAAGGTGCAGGACTACAAGTACCACCTGCTGCCGGTCTTCTCCGACTTTATCGAGCCGGACAAGGAGATGCAGGAGTACATCGACAAGATGTACAATCAAGAGATCACCTTCGAAGGCAAGACCTTCAACACGGGGGAGCGCACCGGCGAGGTCCTGGCGACCAACGACGCCCTGCTCTACCGCCGCGGCAACTTCAGCGGCACTTGGGACCAACTGCTCTGCAACGCGCTGATCGACGTCAACGACGCGCAAATCTCCTTCTCTCCTGGCGTTCGTTGGGGCACATCCCTAATCCCGGGCGAGCCGATCACCTACGACGACATGATGACTCACGTAGCGCTGACCTACCCGAACGTCACGGTCAACGAGTTCACCGGCGAACAAATCAAGGACATCCTCGAGGACGTCTGCGACAACATCTTCAACACCGACCCCTACTACCAGCAAGGTGGCGACATGGTGCGCGTCGGCGGCCTGAAGTACGCGTGTGCGCCGAAGGCGGAGAAGGGTAAGCGCATTCTGGACATGGAACTCGGCGGCGAGCCGATCGACCCGAAGAAGTCCTACAAAGTCGCTGGCTGGGCGTCGGTTGCCGAGCCGGGCAACATCCCGGGCGACACCGAAGAGATGATCTGGGACCAGGTCGAATCTTGGCTGCGCGACCAGAAGCACATCAAGCCGGTCGAACTCAACGAGCCGGTACTCAAGGGCGTGGACGGCAACCCGGGTTACACCAGCCAGTGCTGATACCGGGGTCCGCTCCGGAGGAAGCCTGAACGATCAAGGCCCCGCCAACTGGCGGGGCTTTTTTATG
>JAWLFB010000062.1:0-9193 GCA_041685825.1 Guyparkeria sp.
GGAATTTCCCTGAACAGCGGAATCCCGATGCGGCAATGAACCTGATGCCCACCTACCTGCGCATCGAGAACCCACTGGAGCATCAGTGGGAACGGGGTGATTCTGTGGATTCTGTTGTCTCCAGGGCGCAGGAGCAGGGTCACGATGGTGTGATTCTGCGTCAGGCAACGGACGGCGCGAACCCGTGGTCGGTCTATGTGGACGGGGTCGAGATGAAATACATCGACGACCGGGGCGGCGTGGTCGGTGAGGTCATGCCCATGCTTCTGGACGGCGAGATCACCGCCGAAGAGGCCGCGCTTGAAGTTCAGAAGATGGCCGATTACATGCGCGACGAGATGGGCCAGCTTGACGCTTCTGAGCAGGAAGAGTTGCGCCAGCACGATCTGGTCGCCGACGCGCTGAGGGAGGATCCGGCCCGGGTCACGATGCCGAACCCCAACGAGTCCGATGTCTACGTCGCCTTCCGGCCCAACCAGATCAAATCGGCGACCGGCAACACCGGCGAGTTCTCGCCGTTCAACCCGGACATCCGGTACTCCCGACGGAAAGGAACGCCGGCTGAGTACCGGGAAGCCGTCAAATCGGGCGACATGGTGGCTGCACAGCGGATGGTGAATGAGGCGGCGCACTCTGCTGGCTACACCGAACACGGTCTGCACGGTACGGCAGAACAGTTTTGGGCCTTCGACCTCAAACGCCTTGGCCGGCTGACGGGCGCTGACTCTGCGGACCTTGGCTTCTTCTTCTCGTCCAGCGAGGATATGGTCGAGGAATACGCCCAGTGGTCACAGTCGGCAACCGCGAACATCGTTCAGGTCAAGACAGCCGTCGAGAATCTGTCGCCGGAGGAACTGCGGGATCTGTTCATGAAGACCTGGCTCGCCCGGAACGGTGACGACTACATCACCGACCGGGAGACGATGATCGACATGATCGTCGATGAGGCGTACCAGGAGATCGGTGAACATCCGGATGACCAGACGGGTTTCCTCCAGGCAATAGCTGAAGCCACCCCGGATGCCGTAAACCAGCGCCGGGTGGTGTCGGCCTTCCTGCGCATGGAAAACCCGAAGGTCCAGGAATACGGGGATGTCTTCTACGATTCGATGGTCACCGAGATCATCGGGCAGGCGAAGGCCGAGGGCCATGATGGCGTCATCCTGAAGGACATCGATGGGGGCGACTACAAGGTTGTCTTCTCGGCCAACCAGATCAAGTCAGCCGACCCGGTCACCCGAGATGACAATGGCAACATCATTCCCCTGTCGGAGCGGTTCACGCCGCAAACCGACGATATGCGGTACTCCCGCCGGCAGGCTGGCACGATCCCGGTCAGCACGCGAATCCCGTCCGAGCCCCAGGCGCGCAAGAACCCGGCGCTTGACGCGCTCGAGAACCTGCTGTCGATCGACTCCAAGGTTCTTAAAGAGGCCGCGGACGCGCTGCGCAAGAACGTCAACCTGCTGTACAAGACGGTTCCGGTCCAGCCGCTGTCCGGTCAGGGCTCGCGCACGGTCGGGGTCCGGCTTGAGCATGTGCTGGACTTCGAACGCGACAACCTGGAGTTCCTGCACGACCTGATGCCCGAGCAGTGGCGGTCGCGCGCGAAGCTCTGGTACGACGGTGCCCGGCGCACTGCCGAGGTCTGGGCCGACCGCTACGGCGTCACCGAGTCCCAGGCCGGCGGGATCATCGCCGTGCTGTCGCCGCAGAAAGGCTGGTTCGAAAACATGTCCATGACCGAGCGGATCCTGGACATCACATCGACCCAGCAGGACCACACCTGGGACGCGGCGATGGACGAAGCGGCTGCGCGCATTCCCGAGGGCCAGCCGGAGCTTCTCGAGCTAACCCGTGGGCGCCGTCTCTCGGAGGTCATGAACGAGCCGCAGCTGGCGGCGCGCTGGATCCGCATCTACGATCAGGCGCACAACAGCCCGTCGTTCCGGGTGCTGACCCCGGAGGGCGGGGTTGCCGACTGGGTTCGCACCGGCAAGGGCAACCCGGCGAACATCCGCTGGGCCTCGTACTCGGCGGTGGCCAAGGCCGTCGCGCTGATCAACGACGGCAGCGCGGAGAACCTTCACTACCAGCTGGGCACCGAACACAAGGTCCGGTCGTTCTACAACAACATCGTGGACCCGAACTCCGATCGCGGGACGGTGACCATCGATACGCACGCGGTGGCGGCCGCAACCCTGTTGCCGCTGTCGGTCCAGTCGGCCCAGGTCGCGCACGCATTCGGAACTACCCCGGCCAAGGAGACGCGCATCGCCGGCGCATCGTCCTCGGCCCAGACCGGCATGCGCGGCACCTACCCGGTCCACAAGGAGGCTTACGAGCGCGCGGCGCGGGCCAAGGGCATCCTGCCCCGCGAGATGCAGTCGATCACCTGGGAGGCCATTCGCGGCCTGTTCCCGGACACGATGAAGCGCTCGGCGAAGAAGCGCCAGCAGATCCACGATATCTGGGAACGCCACCGGACCGGCGAGATCTCGCAGGACCAGGCCCAGCAGGAACTGCAGGAAGCTGCCGGCAACATCACCCCGCCGGCCTGGGTGGACGTGCCGTACAACGACACCCCGTCGCGCACCTATGAGGGCGACGCCCAGGCAGCGATGGACGAACGCCCGACCCGGTCCGCCGGCGCGCGCACGGGCCTCGAGGCGCCGGCCGTCTCGTTCGAGGTCGCGCCCGATCCGAACAACGCGGAACTGACCGAGCGCTGGAACAGCCTCGACGAGCAGATCAAATTGGCGATCAGCGAGCGCGTGGCCGCCGAGATCGTGCCCGGCGCGCTGGCCGAGCTTGGGCTAGAGGGTCAGGTCCAGATGGACCTTGGCGGCTATCTGGGGGCGACCAACCCGTCGCTGTCGGTCGAGGTCAGCCGGCCTGGCGCGACGATCCGGCTCGCCAAGCTGCTGGGCCACGCCCTGTCCCAGGATTCGATGATGGCCGTCGGCGACCAGCCGTTCCTCGGTGGCCAGAAGACCGGGGCGGTTTCCATCATCTTGCCCGACGGGTATTCAGCACAGCAGGTCGAGGAAATCTACGACCGCCTCTGGGAGATCGAGGTCAATGGCGAGCGCGTGGTGTCGGGGCACACGACCCGCAACGGGATCATGGCCATCCTGAATTTCGGCGATACCGTCTCCACAACCCGACTGGAGAAGCTGGTGTACAATCAGCTGAACGGTGAGTTCGTTGTTGAATCCAGCGACGTTCATGCCGCCTTTGTCGACAACACGGAGTATGGATATGGTGAAGAAGAAAGCGCCACCGCCGACCGGGAAGCGGGTGCCGTTGCGAGACGGTCACCCGTTCAAAGGCGGGCGAGTGATCTTCGGCGGAACGCGCAAGCAGCCCTCAAGCGAGAACTCGACGCCGCGCGACCGAGAAAATTCTCGCGACGAACACCCGGCCGACCGGGAGCAGCGGCGAATGATGAACGCGCACGAGCGCAAGACCCGGGAGCTTATGGGGTTGCCGCCGCAGGACAGCCCGGACGACGCGGAAGAGTAGACGCAACCGGGGTTCACTTCTCCCGTGAGCCCCGGACCTCCCTAGATGGACGTTACTACGGCACCGGTCTTTCCGGTGACGAGCGTCCGCGCGTCATGGCCGCCACCGACCAGCGCCTGAAAGAAAGGGTCTACACGTACATCAATCAGGGCACGGGCATCCGGCCCGAGCGCGGGGTCGGGACCGTTCCACACCGCGTACCCCTGCAGAACCTCTACGACCTGTCCGCCGACCCGCTGGGCTTCCGCACGACCCATGCCGGGGATATGAACGCCGTGGAGTCGGAGATCCTGGACCAAGGGTTCTCCGGCTATCTGGTGCGGGACTCCCTGGACGGAATGTCCACTTCCGTGGTGATGGGTCAGGCTTCGCATGCGGTGACCGCCGAGCCGATCGAAAGCTACGACGATGCGCCGGTGGTGCCCGAACAGGCGCGCGAGCCGGCCGACGAGATCTACGACGAGATCAAGAACCTCAGCTACGCGCCGACCGGTCAGGTCGACGGCAATCGCTGGCGCGAACTGCTGCAGGACAATTCGCCGGATCTGGCGGCTGATCTTGATCGCATGGGTGTACTCGCCAAGCTCGGCGACAAAACCTACTACTACCCGGACCAGGTCGCGGCCCTGGCGCGTGACGCCGTGCGCGGCACCCAGCCCCGCCATTCGCGGCGCCAGACCAAAGTCATTGACGCTGCCGAGCGGTTCGCAGAGCGCGGCAATTCGCAGCGTGGCCGGCGCCGACTGGACAAGCTGGGCATGATCTGGCGGTGGGACATCATCACCCAGGACATGACACGCGCCACGGTTTACGACGATCCTGCCGGCCGACCCGAGGGCAGCCTGCAGGAGGTCTGGTTCGATTCGATGGACCGCCTGATTCCCGCGTGGATCGAGCAGGAGCGCGAGGCGCGCGACGAGACATACGACGAGATCGTCGAACGGTTCCGCAGTGAGGTCCAGCAGGAGGTCGGCCAGGATGTGAGTGTCGATGATCTGGCGCGGTACGCGATGGGCTTCTCCGGCGAGCGCGCGCAGTTCCTGGACGAGGTGATGGCCTCAGACCTGCCGGCCAATGTGAAGCGCCAGGCGCAGTCGGTGATCGACGCATCCCTCCCGGCCAACGACATCCGCTACTCGCGCCGGCAGCAGCCAAGGTTCTACTCCGCCGTCGAGCGCGCCGTCGAGGGAATCCAGCAGAACAAGGCCCAGCCGCAGCAGTGGCTGGCCATGATCCGCAAGCAGCCTGGCGTGAAGAAAGAGGAACTGGACTGGCTCGGCCTCGAGCAGTGGCTGGCCGATCGGCAGGGCACGGTCACGCGCGACGAGGTTCTGGACTTCGTGCGCCAGAACATGGTGCAGGTGGAAGAATCGACCCTGAGCCCGAACGCTAGAGCGTTCCGATCCGAGGACGATATTGACATTGCCTCAGCGCTCCCTGACGAATTCAGAATTGTCCAGGAGGAAGAAGGGTTCTACATCGAGGTCGCGGAAAGCGAAGACGGGGAGGGGTTCTATCCCGTCTTCCACGACGATGGCATGGTGTACGCCGCAAGGGACATGATCGGCGAGCGTTCCGATGAGGTGTACCAGGCCGCCCGCAGAATCGAGCAGGCCTTTGAAAACCCTGAAGCCAACCAAGAATACAGCAGTCGCACGAAATACGAAGAATTCCAGACCCCGGGCGGCCAGAACTACCAAGAGTTGCTGCTGACGTTGCCTACGCCGCGCCGCACGCCGCTTGAAACCGCGCGGTCGATGTTCAACGACGATCTTGGCTCGATTTATGATCTGTCGTCCGAACAGCAGCGGGAACTGCAAAAGGAGCTTGATCGGCAGCGAGGGCAGGTCTACCGCTCCCCCCACTTCGAACAACCCAACATCCTCGCCCACGTCCGCTTCAACGAGCGCACCGACGCCGACGGCAAGCGCGTGCTGTTCATCGAGGAGATCCAGTCCGACTGGCATCAGGAAGGGCGGAAGCGTGGGTATCAGCGATTCCGTGTGGATGATGTTCGTTTTGACCCCGAGAAGAAGGTCGATCCGTATACCGCGTATGTTGATGGCGAGCCCGCAGGGTTTGGGGAAACCAGAGAGGAAGCCATCGCCGATATCACCGGTCCGCTGAGTGACCGGGAAGGCGTTCCAGATGCCCCCTTCAAGCAGTCCTGGCCGATGCTGGCGATGAAGCGCATGATCCGCTATGCGGCCGAGAACAACTTCGACCGGATCGCCTGGACGCCGGGCGATGTGCAGGCCGATCGGTATGACCTGAGCCGACAGGTCGAACAGATCGAGGTCTCCCCGGGCAGGAAGTCCGGCGAGCGCGTCGTGTCCATAACGATGCTCCCGAACGATATGGCTGATATCGCCGATGAGCCGCTGGACATCACGGTCAACAGCGATGGAATCGTGACGAACGGCGGCGGGCATTTCGATGCCGGCAGGGGCCTGGACGAAGTTCTCGGCAAGGAAATGGCCGAGAAGATCATGGCCGGCGAAGGTGAGCCCTCGCTGGAGGGTGAGCCCGGTCAGTGGGAAACCGACACGGGTCACCGCCTGTTCCGTGGGCCGGACCTGAAGATCGGCGGCGAGGGTATGCGCAACTTCTACGACCGAATCCTGAAAAACGAGGTCGGGAAGTACGTCAAGAAGTTCGGGGCGCGGGTTGGGACAACCTCCATCCAGTCCGCTGATCCGCTGAGTGCGTCTGTTGCCGAGGACCTGATCGAGGCTGATGATGACTTCGGGATCCTGGAATACACGACAACGGACGGGGAGATGTTTGAGGACCGCGACGATGCCATCCGGCACCAGATGGAGATCGGCGGCGATGCCACCAACCTGGATGTCTGGGCGGTGGACGTTACCCCGAAGATGCGCGAGTCGGCGATGGAAGGCCAGCCGATGTTCTCGCGCCGGCGCCTGTCCACGCGCGATCGGGCCGGGGATTCCCAGCCCACCCAGGTCAGCTTCGACGTCAGCTTCGAATCGTCGACGCCGGCAGATGGTGGTGGCGTCGGTGGCGTGCGCTCCCAGCCCACGGTGCCCGAGCCGCCGCCGGCCGGCAAGGAAGGGTTCTCGCACTGGGCCTACATGGGCAAGGACAGCAACGGCCAGGCGATCCTGATCGGGACCGCGCACCCGTCTCTCCGCGAGCAGGGCGCGCTGCAGAGTTTCTGGCGCCGCTGGCTGACCAAGGAGGGGCAGCTGACGCCAGAGGCCTTCGCCCGGCACATCGAGGCCGATGGGCTGAAGAACGCCGAAGAGGTCATGACCCAGTTCCTGGCACACCCGTTCGCCCGCGACGCGCGCAAGGCCTACGGCAAGCTTCGGTTCAGCAGCATCCCGGCCGACGAGATCCGGAAGATGAACGACTACCTGGCCGGCGAGGAGGTCGAGGGGCTCGCGCCGGAGGTTATGGACCGCCTGGACGAGATGCGCGGCCACCTTGACCAGCTGTCGACCCAGCTGCAGAAGATGCTGATCGACGAGATGCGCTACGCCTCCGAGGCGCTGACCCCGGAACAGCGGCAGGTCTTCCTGGACAACCTGGTCGATGCGGCCAACGGCAACCCGGAGGCCATGGACGCGATCGAAAGCCTGCCCCGGTTGGGTAGCTACATGGCTGGCAAGCTCAAGACCCTGCAGACGATCGAGGGCAACAAGGGCTCGTACCTGCACCGCTCCTACCGGGTGTTCGACGATCCGAAGTGGAAGCCATCGCCGGAGGTCCTCGAGCGGGCACGCGCGTTCCTGCGCGAGCAGGTCGACAACGATCCCGAGATGGCCAACGCCACGGACGCCCAGAAGGACAACCGGGTCAACGGCATCATCGGGTCGATCCTGGGCACGGATGCCGGCGGCATGGTCGGGTTCCTGAGTTCCTCGCAGCTTGGCGAGAAGGACCGGTCGGTGCTGAAAAAGCGCAAGGATATCGCCGAAGAGATCAGGGACCTGATGGGCGAGTACCACGACCCGCGCACCAACTTCGCGACCTCGGCCACGAAGATGGCCTACATGCTGGCCAACCACCACTTCCTGAAGAAGGTGCGCGAGGACGGCCTGGGCACCTTCCTGTCGAAGGGCAAGGAAGGGATCATGAACAACGAGATCTCCAGCTGGGGCGATCCAGAGGCCATGGCGCCACTGGCCGGCCTGTGGGCGACCAAGGAGTTCGCCGAGGCCCTGCGCCAGCATGTGGAGACGAACACGCCCGATGGCTGGGTGAAGCAGCTGTACCGGGTGAACGCCGCGGTGAAGTACGGCAAGACCGTGCTGTCGCCGACCACCGCCATGCGCAATCTGATCTCGGCCTCGATGTTCACGGTCATGAACGGGCACTTCGGCTACCACCAGGCGCTGCACGCCGCGTCCGTGACCTTCGCCGACCTTGCGACCAGCCGGCGCGCGAAGATGGAATACCTGCACCGGCTGGTGAAGCTCGGAGTGCTGCACGACAACCCGCGCGCCCGGGAGATGATGGACGCCATGCAGGATGTGGCGGACATGGACACCACAAAGGGCGGCGCCACAGCCCGGACCGCCAAGTCGATCCTGAACGCCGCGACCCGCTTCTACCGGTTCGGCGACGACTTCTGGAAGGTCATCGGCTTTGAAAGCGAGAAGGCCAGACTCAAGCGTGCGGGCATGAGCGATGCCGAGGCCGAGACGATGGCCGCCGACCGGATCCGCAGCGGCTACCCGACCTACTCCATGGTGCCCGAGGGCATCCGGATGCTGCGCCGGTTCCCGGCCGTCGGCACGTTCGTCAGCTTCCCGTGGGAGATGATCCGGACCACCAGCCACCAGTTCCGGTTCCTGAAGGAGGACGCGGCGGCCGGGCGCACGACGATGGTCGCCAGCCGCGCGACCGGCATGCTCGTCGCCGCGGCTCTGGGCGACGTACTGCGCAAGGCGTCGATGGCGCTGATGGGTATCGGCGAGGACGAGGACGAAGCGGTCCGGGAACTGGCTGCGCCGTGGCAGAAAAACGCTCGGCTGATGTACTTGCCGCCCGACGAAGAGGGCCGGGTCCGGTATCTGGATCTGACGCACCTGGATCCGTACAGCTACCTGAAATTGCCGATCTACGCGATCGCCAATGGCAACAACCGGGGCGCCGACGACAAGGCCGTCGAGGCCATGAAGGAATTCATGCTCCCGTTCCTGGGCACGGACATCACGTTCGGGGCCGTTGTCGAATTGTGGGCCAACTCCAGGCTGGACTCCGGGATCCCGGTCTACGATCGCCACTCGACCCGGTTCGAGCAGGGCAAGCAGGTGTTCGAACACATGGGCAAGAACCTGGCGCCGGGGGTGTTCAACAACATCCACCGCACGATCATGGCGGCGAACGACAGGGTGGCGAGCTACGGCAAGCCCTACAACCTGACCGACGAGGGGCTCGCCTGGGCCGGGTTCCGGCTGACCACGGCTGACACCCAGACCTCGCTCAAGTTCCGGGGCTTCGACTTCGGCGACCACAAGAACGCCGCCAGCAGGCCCACCTACCGGGCACTCAGGAGCTTCAACCCGCAGTCGGAGGCCGACATCCGGCAGGCGGTGCGCGTCACGCACAACGTGTGGACCGAGGCCTTCGACGGCATGCACAACGCGGTCACCGCGGCGCGCGTCAGCGGCCTGTCCGATCGCGAGATCGAGTCCAC
>JAWLFB010000063.1:0-9112 GCA_041685825.1 Guyparkeria sp.
GTTGCCCTGGAGGGTCATGCCGTCGACTTCAAAGGTAATCTGCTCGTCACTCATACCTGGAAACCTGATTGCACGGCCGGCCTTAGGCCGCCTGGGATGTGCGGTCGACCATGCTGTGGCCGTGCTTGATGTAAAACTCGAACTCGGGACGGAAATGCTTGATGAAACTGCGCACCGGGGTGGCAGCCGCATCACCGAACCCGCAGATCGTGCGTCCCTCGATCTTGCTCGCCACGTCATCCAGGCGATCCAGATCCGCCAAGGTTCCCTTGCCATCCACGACCCGGTTGAGCATGCGGAACAGCCAGCCCGTTCCCTCACGACACGGTGTGCACTGACCGCACGATTCCTTGTAATAAAACTGCGCGATTCGGCGCAGCGCCTTGACCATGCAGGTGTCCTCGTCCATGACGATCAACCCGCCCGAGCCCAGAAAAGTGCCCGACTTGGCAATCGAGTCGTAGTCCATGTTCGTCTCGAGCATGATGTCGCCAGGGATCACCGGGGACGACGTCCCACCGGGAATCACGGCCTTGCATCGCTTGCCGTCACGCATTCCACCGGCCATTTCCAACAACTCGGCGAACGGCGTGCCCATGGGGATCTCGAATACCCCGGGCTTGTTGACGTGCCCCGAGACCGACCACATCTTCACCCCGCCCGAGTTGGGCACGCCCAAGTCGGCGAACCACTGGCCACCGTTGCGGATAATCGCCGGCACGGACGAGAGCGTCTCGGTGTTGTTGACCGTCGTCGGTCGACCGTAAAGACCAAAGTTGGCCGGAAACGGCGGCTTGAAACGCGGCAGCCCTTTCTTGCCTTCCAAGGATTCGAGCAGCGCGGTTTCCTCGCCACAGATGTAGGCACCCGCGCCCAGCGACCCGTAGAGGTCAAAGTCGATACCAGAGCCCTGAATGTTCTCACCCAGCCAACCGGACTCATAGGCTTCGCGCACCGCGCCCTCGAAGCGCTCGAACACCAGGTCCGAGAACTCGCCGCGCATGTAGTTGTAGCCCTTGGTCGAGCCGATCGCGTAGCCGGCGATCGCCATGCCCTCGATCAGGGCATGCGGGTTGTTCAGCAGGATCTGGCGGTCCTTGAACGTGCCCGGCTCGGACTCGTCCGAGTTGCAGACGATGTATTTTTGCCCCGGGGCATTCCGTGGCATGAACGACCATTTCAGACCCGTGGGAAAGCCAGCGCCGCCCCGCCCACGCAAGTTGGATGTCTTGAGTTCCTCGATGATTAGGGCCGGGTCGGTTTTTTCGTCGAGAATCTTCTTCCAGGCCTGATAGCCGCCCGTCTTGAGATACGCCTCGAGGCTCCACGGGTTGTCGTGGTCGAGCGTGGCAAAACAGACCTTGGTCGAACTGGCGTAGTTGAAACTCATGGCATCACTCCAGCTTGTCGAGAATCTCGTCGACCCGTTCCGGGGTCAGGTCCTCGTGATAGACGTGATCGACCTGCATCATGGGCGCACCACCGCAGGAAGCCAGACATTCCTCTTCCCTCTTGAGAAAGATTCGACCGTCCGGGGTCGATTCGCCCGTCTTGATCCCCAATTTCTTCTCGCAATGCTCAACGATACGATCGGCGCCCATGAGCCAGCAGCCGATGTTCGTGCACACCGATACGTGATGCCGACCGCAGGGCGTGGTTTCGATCATGGAATAGAAGGTCGCAACCTCGTAGACCGAGATCGGGTCCAGCTTGAGATATTCGGCTACCGCATCCATCAACTCGACGTCTACGTACCCGTCATTCTGGTGCTGCACGACGCGAAGCGCGGCCAGTACCGCTGACTGCTTTCCATCCTCAGGATAGCGCGACAGCCACTGATCGATCTCCTCACGGGAATGTTCGCTAAGCAGGTGGAGTTTGCTTTCGCTCATCAGCGGTCGACCTCTCCGAATACGATGTCCTGTGTGCCGATGATCGCCACGACGTCGGCCAGCATGTGTCCGCGTGACATCTCGTCAAGACCCGACAGGTGGGCAAAGCCAGGTGCGCGAATCTTGAGCCGGTACGGCTTGTTGGCCCCGTCAGACACCAAGTAGGTTCCAAACTCGCCCTTGGGGTGCTCCACGGCGGCATACGCCTCGCCCCGCGGCAGGGTATACCCCTCGGTGAACAGCTTGAAGAAATGGATCAGCGACTCCATGTCCGCCTTCGCCTCTTCCCGACGCGGCGGAGCGACCTTGTGGTCGTCGACCATCACCGGGCCCGGGTTCTTGCGCAGCCAATCGATGCACTGACGGATGATGCGGTTGGACTGGCGCATCTCCTCGACACGCACCAGGTACCGGTCGTAGCAGTCACCGCTCTTGCCCACCGGGATGTCGAACTCGAGCTGGTCGTAGACGGCGTACGGCTGATACTTGCGCAAGTCCCACTCGACACCGGAGCCGCGCAGCATGGGACCCGTAAAGCCCATCTGCAGCGCCCGCTCCTTGCTGACAATGCCAATGTCGACGGTGCGCTGCTTCCAGATACGGTTGTCGGTCAGCAGGGTCTCGTACTCGTCGACATACTTCGGAAAACGCTCGGTGAAGTCTTCGAGAAAGTCGAGCAGCGAACCTTGGCGCGCCTCGTTCATCCGGGTGACTTCCCGCTCGCTGTGCCACTTGGATGCCTGGTACTTGGGCATCGAGTCCGGCAGGTCGCGCGCCACACCACCGGGGCGGTAGTACGTGGCATGCAGGCGGGCACCCGAGACTGCCTCGTAACAGTCCATCAAATCCTCGCGCTCGCGGAAGGCGTACAGGAACACCGCCATCGCACCGATATCGAGAGCGTGAGCCCCCAGCCACAGCAAGTGGTTGAGGATGCGAGTGATCTCGTCGAACATCACCCGGATGTACTGGGCGCGCTCGGGGATCTCGAGGTCCAGCAACTGCTCGATGGCGCGCACGTAGGCGTGCTCGTTGCACATCATCGAGACATAGTCGAGCCGGTCCATGTAACCGATCGACTGGTTGTAGGGCTTGCTTTCGGCGAGCTTCTCGGTGGCGCGGTGCAGCAAGCCGATATGCGGATCGGCACGGACGACGGTCTCACCGTCCATCTCGAGCACCAGCCTCAGCACCCCGTGGGCCGACGGGTGCTGGGGACCGAAATTCAGGGTGTAGTTGGCGATTTCCGGCATCTATCAGCCCTCGTCGAGGTCAATGTAGCGACTGTCGTCACGATGCACCTTCGGCACGAGCACTCGAGGTTCGATCGACACCGGCTCGTAGACCACCCGTTGCTTCTCGTCATCGTAGCGCACCTCGACATGCCCGATCAGCGGGAAGTCCTTGCGGAACGGGTGCCCGACAAAGCCGTAGTCGGTGAGGATACGACG
The DNA here is from genome assembly GCA_041685825.1 of Guyparkeria sp. GTDB lineage: Bacteria > Pseudomonadota > Gammaproteobacteria > Halothiobacillales > Halothiobacillaceae > Guyparkeria. The sequence goes on from JAWLFB010000063.1 coordinate 3,344, forward strand.
CAGGTCCGGGTGGCCGTCGAACAGGATGCCGAACAAGTCGAACGCCTCGCGCTCGAACCAGTTGACACCGGCCCACACTGACACGACCGACGGCACCGCCGGGGCCTCGTCGTCCGGGCAATAAACCCGAACGCGCAGGCGCCAGTTGTGCGTATAGGACAGGAGGTGGGCAACGGCGGCAAAGCGCGGGCGACCCAGACCACCCAAGTCCGGCTCATCGCCGAACTTGAGCCAGCCGCTGGTGTTGGGCTCGACGCCGCGGCTGTATCCGGTATAGGAGACCGTCTCTTCGCCGGCCCATTCATCGCGACCAAATTCGAGGTAGTCGATACCGCACAGATCGACGCACTGCTCGAAGCGCGTGGCCTCGCTCGATTCAAGACGCTCGGCGACTTCACGCCAGTGCTTGGCCTCGACCTGGATGGTGAGCTCGCCACGGTCGAAGGTCTGATCGACGATGTACTCGCCGATGGTTTCCTTGAGGGCCGTTTGCAGATTCATGGATGAGGCTACCCCTGTGCTTGCCGGTACCCGTCAGGCACGCGCAATCGTGTTGGTGCGACGGATCTTGTTCTGCAACTGGATGATTCCGTACAAGAGCGCCTCGGCCGTCGGCGGGCACCCAGGTACGTAGATGTCGACCGGCACGATCCGGTCGCAGCCCCGAACCACGGAATAGGAGTAGTGATAGTAGCCACCGCCATTCGCGCAGGAGCCCATTGAAATCACCCAGCGCGGCTCGGCCATCTGGTCGTAGACCTTGCGCAGCGCCGGGGCCATCTTGTTGACCAGTGTGCCCGCCACGATCATCACGTCGGACTGACGCGGACTCGGACGAAATACCACGCCGAAGCGATCAAGGTCATAGCGCGCCGCGCCGGCATGCATCATCTCGACGGCGCAGCAGGCCAGACCGAAGGTCATCGGCCAGAGCGAGCCGGTGCGCGCCCAGTTGATCAGCTTGTCGGCCGAGGTGGTGACAAAGCCCTTCTCAAGAACGCCCTCTACTCCCATTCCAGCGCCCCCTTCTTCCACTCGTAAATGAAACCGATCACGAGCACGCCCAGGAAAATGGCCATGGCCGCGAGCCCGAAGCCGCCAATGTCCTCGAGCGCAACGGCCCAAGGGAACAGGAAGGCGATCTCCAGATCGAAGATGATGAACAGGATGGCGACAAGGTAGTAACGGATGTCGAATTTCATGCGGGCATCCTCGAAAGGCGCAAACCCGCACTCGTAGGCATCCAGCTTGGCCGCATCCGGCCGGTTGGGAGCCAATACCTGACCGATGACCAGGAGCCCCAGAGAAAACAGGGTGGCCACAGCGAAGAAGATCAGGATGGGAATGTAGCCTTCAAGCATATGACACCCTCTTGCTCGAAACCCGGCCGAGTCAATCCCGGCCGTTTTTTTCTGCGCGTTCGACTGCCCTGCGCGCACCGGGAAAAACTGCCGCGGGAACGTACAAGAATAGCCAATCGAACCGGAAAAGTGTGTTTGGTGCGGACGGTGGGACTCGAACCCACACGGCTTTCGCCACTACCCCCTCAAGATAGCGTGTCTACCAGTTCCACCACGTCCGCTTTGGTTTTCACCGGATCATCGCTTGATCCGGCCGCAACGGCGATTGCCCGCCGTTACTGTCCGGGCACATCCGACGGCGATTGGGTGTTGCCGTCTTCCTGCCCAGAGGGTGCCGCCGAGTTCGAGGATGGGACGTCGGTCGGCGTGCCTGCCGGCTTGTCGGACGGGGTGCGTCCGTCCTGCTCTGGCGCGTTTCCACTCTCGGAAACGGGTGCAGAATCTACCACGCTCGAGGGCTCCTGGGAAGTGTTAATCACATAGGCAAGCAACAGACTGGTGCCAAAAAAGGCCACCACCATCCACCCCGTGACTTTCTGCAGGGTGTTTGCCGGCCCACGCGCCCCATGAACGGTACCAGACGCGCCCGAACCGAACGCAGCGCCGGCATCCGCGCCTTTGCCATGCTGAATCAACACAAGCCCGATCAGGGCCAGACCCAGCAGCACGTGGATGATGATAACGATTGTGGTCATTACTTACCTACCGTGTCCGCCGCGGCGCGACAGATTCCCAGAAAGTCTTCGGCCTTGAGCGACGCTCCGCCGATCAGGCCGCCGTCGATGTCCGGCTGTGCCAGCAGATCGGCCGCATTGTCGGGCTTCATTGAGCCACCGTACTGAATGCGCACCGACTGTGCGATACCCGCGTCGTGATCGGCCAACTGACTGCGGATGAACGCGTGAACGGCCTGTGCCTGCTCCGGCGACGCCGTCCGTCCGGTGCCGATCGCCCAGACGGGCTCATAGGCGATCACGATCCGATCGAAGGCCTGGATGCCATTGGCACTGATCACGGCAGCCAACTGACGACGCACTACCGCCTCGGTCTCGTCGGCCTCGCGTTCCTCGAGTGTCTCGCCAACGCAAAGAATCGGCGTGAGGCCGGCGGCCAACGCGGCCTTGACCTTGGCACTGACACTCTCGTCGGTCTCGCCGTACATCGCACGACGCTCGGAATGCCCGAGTATCACGTAACGCGTCCCGACGTCCGCCAGCATCGGCGCGGCGACTTCGCCGGTATACGCGCCATTGTCGTGTTCGGAGCAGTTCTGCGCCCCAACGTCAAGCGCGGTCGAATCAGCAAGCCGAGCGATCTGCGGCACAAAGACGAACGGCGGGCAGACGGCAACGTCGATGCCTTCGAGCTGCGTCATGCCGTCAAGCACGCCCAGCACCAGCGACTCGTTGTCAGACAACGTGCCATTGAGCTTCCAGTTTCCTACGACGATCGGTTTACGCATCCGATGGTTCCACTTGAAATGTTCGAGAGCTAGTTTCGAGAATCTGGCGTCGAAATCGTATCGAAATCGGTTGCCCCGGAACGCCCAGACGCGAGTTACGCCCTCTGCCCCCGGGAAACGGGCGACAAGACTACTTGGCCGCCCCCCATAAATCAATCCGGCCGCGGCCGGCGCGATAGCATGGCCACCGCCTCGGCGGCGATGCCCTCGCCGCGTCCGGTAAAGCCGAGTTTCTCCGAGGTCGTTGCCTTGACGTTCACCTGCTCGGTCGACCAGCCGCCGGCCGCCGCGATCGACTCGCACATCGGCGTGATCCACGGCGCAAGCTTCGGCGCCTGGGCAATCACGGTCGCATCAATATTGACCACCTGCCAGCCACCCTGCTCGAGCATATCGACCACACGGCGAAGCAGGTCGCGACTGTCGGCGCCGGCCCAGTCGGGATCCGTGTCCGGAAAGTGCCGGCCGATATCGCCGAGACCGGCCCCGCCCAGCAGGGCATCACAGATCGCATGCAACAGGACGTCCCCGTCGGAATGCGCCCGAAAGCCCCGATCGAAGGGAATACGACAGCCGCCGATCCAGAGGTGATCGCCCGGCTCGAAAGCATGCACGTCGAATCCATGGCCGATACGCAGCGAGAAGGGATCAGTCATCGAGCACCCCCTGGCGCCGGAGGATCGCGCGGGCAATCCCCAGATCCTCCGGGTGGGTAATCTTGAGATTGTCCGTACCAGCGTCCACGGCTAGCGGCGATAGGCCCAGGCGCTCAAGCGCCGAGGCCTCGTCGGTGATCTCCGACCCGGCCGCGAGACCCTGCTCGATTGCCTCGAGCAGCACGCCCACCGGGAACAACTGCGGTGTCAGGGCATGGCGCAGCACGCGGCGGTCGACGGTCTCGACCACGCGCCCCTCCGAATCGACGCGCTTGATGGTATCGCGCACCGGCGCAGTCAGAAGCGCACCGTCCGGGTAGCGGGCGGCCGACAGCAGACGACGCAGATCCGACGGCACGACGCAGGGCCGCGCGGCATCGTGCACCATCACCCACTCACCCAACCCGTCGGCCGGCTCGTGGCGCTCTCCAGGCGAAAGACTTGCCCAACGATCCCGAAACAGCGCCAGGCCGTTGCGCACGCTCAACGCCCGACTGGCACCGCCGTCGACGCGGTGAATCGGCACACCGGCCAGATGCAGCGCATCCAACGCCCCGTCGGGAATTTCTTCGCCGGTAACCAACACCACACCGGCCAGACCCGGCAGACCGGCAAATCGCGACAGGGTCACCTCCAGGACGGAACGTTCACCCAGGCTCAGGTACTGCTTGGGTATCTCGCTTTCCATGCGACGCCCAAACCCGGCAGCAGGCACAACCAACCACCAGCGCCCGGCGTCGACCGGCGTCAGTGCCGCGGGCGGCAAGGAGACGGCATCGAGGCTCATCGCCCCGATCTGCCTGACGTGATACATACCCCGACGGACTCGGCAAAACGCAACGGCGGTGAATGCTTCATCCGAGACTCACTCGCCGATCGAAGGAGCAGTCATGCGGGTGGGGTCGACCGCAGGCGGGGTGATGGTATCGGGACGGACGCCTTCGACGACCTGGTAGAAACGCTCATCCTCGCGCACCAGACCCAGCGTCAGGCGCGCCTGCGCCTCGACGGCATCCATTCCCTCGCGCAGGCTGCTCACCTCGGCCGCCAGGGTCTCGTTACGCCGCTCGAGCCGAGTCTGTTCGGCCTGCAGGGTTTCCAGACGCTCCTGTTTGACGTTCACTTCACCCACTGACGCCTCGCTGAACCAGACCCGCCACTGCAGGCCGGCGACCATCAACACGAGGATGAGGGTCAGCAGCCGCACGAGACACTCGACGAATCGGCGAACGGCACCGCGGACACCACATTCCGCGAGGATTGACCCTGCCGCCCCGGTGAGATCAGGATCATCTGGTCAGTGCGCCCCGAAAGCCCGAGCCAAGGCCTTACTGGCCGAAGGCCGCGCGACCCGGGAAGCGGGCCTTGTCGCCAAGACGCTCCTCAATACGCAGCAGTTGGTTGTACTTCGCGATCCGGTCCGAACGCGACAGCGAGCCGGTCTTGATCTGGCCAGCGTTGGTCGCCACGGCGAGATCGGCGATCGTCGTGTCCTCGGTCTCGCCGGAGCGGTGGGAGACGACGTTGGTGTAGCCGTTCTCCTGCGCCAGGCGCATGGCCGCCAACGTTTCGGTCAGGGTGCCGATCTGGTTGACCTTGACCAGCATGGAGTTGGCGATCTTGCGCTCGATGCCTTCACGCAGGATCGTCTCGTTGGTGACGAACAGGTCGTCGCCGACCAACTGGCACTTGTCGCCCAACCGCTCGGTCAGCAGCGCCCAGCCGTCCCAGTCATCTTCGGCCATGCCGTCCTCGATCGAGAGGATCGGGTACTTCTCGACCCACTCGGCCAGCAGGTCGACCATGCCGGCGGCATCCAGGGTCCGATTCTCGCCGGTCAGGACGTACTTTCCGTCCTTGACGTACTCGGAACTCGCCGCGTCCAAGCCAAGGAAGACGTCCTTACCCGGGGTGTAGCCGGCCTTCTCGATCGCTTCCATGATGGCCTCGATCGCCGCCTCGTTGGACGGCAGGTCCGGGGCGAAGCCACCCTCGTCACCGACGGCGGTCGACAGGCCGCGCGCGGCCAACACCTGCTTGAGGGCGTGGAACACCTCGACGCCGTAGCGCAGCGACTCGGAGAAGTTCGGTGCGCCGGCCGGGATAATCATGAACTCCTGCATGTCGATGGAGTTGTCGGCGTGCTCACCGCCGTTGATGATGTTCATCATCGGCACCGGCAGGGTCACGCCCCCCTCGCCACCGAGGTAGGAGTACAGCGGCTCGCCACGCTCGAGCGCACCCGCCTGCGCGGCGGCCAGCGAGACGGCGAGAATGGCGTTCGCTCCAA
>JAWLFB010000064.1:0-9103 GCA_041685825.1 Guyparkeria sp.
CCCCAAAAGTTGGACGGTTGGTTAGCCGGGCACCAAGGCCTGAGTCCTGTATTCCACGGGGCTCAGGCCTTTTAGTTTCTCTTTGATCCGATCGTGATTACGCGCCGTCCTTGCCGTGTTTGCGGGCGATCTCGGCGTCCAGGAGAGCATCGATGTCATCGAGATCGAACTCCTGATCCTTGCCGTCTTCCTTGTCCTTCTCATCCTCTCTGGGTATCTCGACATCATCGAGATCGATCACGCCGTTCTCACCTTCATCCTGCCCTTGCTCACGTCTTTCGTCTTGTCGCGATTCCGTCATCTCGGGTGACTCCGTGTCTTTGGCTTGCTCTTCGGACTCGTCGGACTCGGTGCTGGATAAAACCTTCTGCTCAACATCGGGGGACGAACGTGATGTGTCTTGCTGAGGTGGCTGCTCTTCACCCGACGGCTGGGCAACTTTTTCCTCAGCACCGGGCGTTCCTGCTTCGTCAGTTCTAGTTGTCTCGCCGGCGAGCGGGGTTTCGGGGGGCTCGGCTTCGGCCTTGGTTTGCGCCTTGGCGGTCGCTTCGATCAGTTGATCCAGATCCTCGGTGTCCGCGACCGTGTCGTCCTGCTCTGTCGCGGGTTTGGTAGCCGGCTCCTCGGCTTGCTCCTCGACTCGGGCACCAGGTGCCTGATCGGAGACTCGTTCCGTGACCTGTTCGTCTGTGTCGTCTGCCGTCTCGGACACGGCGGTGGTTTGTGCATCGGCGGCAGCGGTGGCAGTGGCTTGATCTTCGCGCGCTTTCGACGCGGCCTCCATCGCGTCGGTCTTCTCGTTCGAAACGCCTTCTGCTGCCATGGCGGCGGCCATCTCGTCCTCGGCGGAGAGGGTGGGGGTGTCGGCATCCGTATCGGTTTTGGCGTCCGTATCGGTTGCGTCGGCCGGTTGATCGGACATGACATCCTGGCTTCCGTCTGCTGTCGAGGAAGACTCGGCGTTATCGTCTGAGGGGGCGGGTGCCGGGGTGGCGACCAGGTCCTCGGTGAACACCTCGTCGGCACGGCTCTTGGCGGTTTCGCAATCCGCGCCGGCATCCATCTCCTGGACCATCACGATGGCCTTGAGCACGGTGGCGACACGCGGTTCGTCGTTGTAGTCGAATTTGCGGCCGTACTCACGCACCATGACGTTGACGGTGTCCAGACTCTCGGCGAGGTGCTTGGCCTGTCGATCACGTTGGTCACGTAGTTCCTCGATGTCCTTTTCGAGCTCGGCGAGCCGTTGATCGTCGTCACCCTCGCTCTTTTCGGCCTGAGCACGCGCTAGGGTCAGCAGTTGGTCCAGATCGGCCTGCCGCACTTGCAGGAAGCGTCGGGCGACCGCCGCCAGTTCGTATCGCTTGGGTTCAAGCCAGGGCTCGACCATGGCCTCGACGGCATCGAGGCTTCGTTCGGCATAGCTCTCGCGCTGCTCCTCATCGAACGCCAATTCGGGCCATGTGCGCTGGATCTGGCGGTCAAGCATCTCCTCGGAGGCGCGCATGATCGGGTCGCGATCGTCCAGCAGGCGCTCGGCGGCACCGGTATGCCTTCGCTGTCCGCGCCAGACCAGAATGGCGAGGATAAGTGAGATCACGATGAATCCCGCCAGCAATTCGGTGGCGATGATGGCCCAGTCTGAACTCAGGAAGTAATCGAGCATGTGTCCGTGTTCCGTGATGTAACTATTGTGCGTGATGGTCGGCGGGTTCAGTTCCGCGCGGCTTCAATCAGTTGGCGGCGCCGGCGTTGAGAAACCATTCGCCAGGTCCAACCCAGCAGCACGAGGATCGCCAGCCCGCCGATGCCGAGGAGCATTGCGACGAGCGGGTTGCCTTCCCGGCCCATGTCCGCGGGTTCGCTCGTCTCGTCTTCCGCGGCGGATCGGTCGTTTGGCGTCTCGTTCCGTTGTGCCGGCGCGGGGATGAGTTGATCGAGTGGCAAGTGAAGCTCGCGGCCATCATCGGTCTCACCGCTGACGGTCCCGGTTACCCGGCAGTCGTCACCATCGATCCCTGGCAGTTCGATGCGGTTGGTTGCCTCCGACAACCGGGCCTCGATTTCGATTGACTCGCCGTTCGCGCAAACGACTTGTCCGGCGAGACGCGAGTCGCTCGGATCGAGCAGGGCCACGTCCTGTTCGATGATCAGCGTGGCGGCCGGTCCAGTGCTGTTGGCGCTATCGCTATCGTCACCGCGGGCCTCAAGGTGGGGGCGGACGACGCGTGCGGCGAAGGGAAGGTTTCGAGCGAGTGCGATCTTCTTGCGAATCACCCGTTCGAAGGTCGGGCCGCTGGCGCGGCCTTCCAGCGTGTAGATCCCCGAGTCGCCGTCGAGTCGCAGGCGAAAATCGTAGCGACTGTCGCCGCCGAGCACGTCGGGGTCGGTGCCAATGTCGTTGAGCTCGATCGACTCGATGATTTCTTCCTGCGGATCGTTCACGTCGACCTGTGCCTGAAGGTCGTTGGTCATACGTCGTTCCACGATCGGTTCACCCCGGTTGGTCAAAAGTAGCCCCCCCTCGATGGCCTCACCGGGGAATACGCGGCTTGGCAGGTCGGGCATGGCCAGTTTGAGGTCGGTGATCACCAGGGCGCGGTTATCGGGGTCTTCGGCGGCAAGAATGCGCCAGCTCCCCGGGGGTGGGGCGCTGATCGTGATCAGGTCCCTCCCTGCGCTGTCGTCCCAGCGCCAGTCAGCCAGCGCACTGGCGGTCTCGACGTCGATTTCCCCGCCGTCGGGGATCTGGATGCGGGTGGGTTCTGCGTCGGATTCCCGGAAGACGACCAGGGTCAGTTCGCTGATGCTTTCATCGACGCTGAAACGGTTCTCCACCAGCGGCACTCCGGTACGCGGTGCAGTCGCCTCGAACAGGGCGAGGAACACGCGCTGCAAATCCTCATTGCTGCGCGCGCTCAATGCGAGTCCGCCGGTACGTTCGGCGATTTCCGTGAGGATCGACTCGTCGGCGGCACCGGAAAGGGCAACGGTATGGGCTTGGACGTCGGCCTCGATCAGTGCCGGGATGACCCTGTCCCGCAGACGTGCCGTGGCTCGTTCGTTGACCGCGTCATCGGGAGAGATATCCACCTTTCCATCGGACAGCAGGATGATGTTGCGCTCGGTATCCTCGGCCCAGTCGCGGTTGGCGGCTTCGAGCGCAGCCGGGATGTCGGTGAAGGGTTCGTCCGAGCGGATCTGTGCGGCGGCCGCACGAATGGCCTTCTTGGTCTCGGTAGTGGCGAGTGAGGCGGGAAGGATGTCGCTGATGCGATTGCCGAACAGGTCGACCCGGACGCGACTTTCCTCCGGCATCAGGTCTCCGAGCAGGCGCAAGGCAGGCTCGCGGAGGTTCTCCGGGTCGGTGTTCTTCATGCTACCCGAGACGTCGATGAGGACGTGCAGTTCGGGATCGGTTGCGGCGTGGACCGGCAGGAGCAATGACACGGCAACGAAAAGAATCGCGGCCGTCCATGCGATTCCTCGTCCGGCGCGACGCAGTGCGCCAACGGGCACGTCTAAAAGGGAAACGACCGGAATGTCGCGGGTTCTCGGGCGGTAAGGATCAAGTCGCGGCACAGTGCTGGTATCCTGTTGGTCAAACGCGGTCGCTATCTCGGGAAGGTGCGCCCAATCGGGCAGCGCCTCAAGCGTGCCTCCTCTGGCTGGCTTCGAGGCAGGTGCAAGCCTTTCCCTTCGGGATAGTGCCGCCTCATTTCGCTTGCAACAACACAAAGTCTCGAAACCTATGGCCCAGTACATCTTTACCATGAACGGCGTCGGCAAGGTCGTCCCGCCGAAAAAGCACATCCTCAAGGACATCAATCTCAACTTCTTCCCCGGTGCGAAAATCGGCGTGCTCGGTTACAACGGCGCCGGCAAGTCGACTTTGCTTCGCATCATGGCCGGTGTCGATACCGACATCATCGGCGAGGCACGGCCGCAGCCGGGCACCAAGATCGGCTATCTCAAGCAGGAACCCGATCTTGACGCGGAAAAGGACGTGCGCGGCAACGTCATGGATGGTGTCGGCGAGATGGCCGAATTACTTGAGCGTTTCAACGGCGTCTCCGAGCAATTTGCGGACCCGGACGCCGATTTCGAGGCGTTGATGGAAGAGCAAGGCAAGTTGCAGGACCAGATCGAGGCCGGTGGCGGCTGGGACCTCGACCGCAAGCTGGAAGTGGCCGCCGATGCGCTTCGCTTGCCGCCGTGGGATGCCGACGTGACCAAGCTCTCTGGTGGTGAGCGCCGCCGCGTGGCCTTGTGCCGCCTGTTGTTGTCGAACCCCGACATGCTGATTCTCGATGAGCCGACCAACCACCTCGACGCCGAGTCGGTCGCCTGGCTGGAGCGATTCCTCCAGGAATTCCCCGGCACCGTGGTGGCCGTAACACACGATCGCTACTTCCTCGATAACGTCGCCGGCTGGATCCTGGAACTCGACCGGGGCCAGGGCATTCCGTTCGAGGGCAACTACTCGCAGTGGCTTGAAACCAAGGAGAAGCGTCTCGAGCAGGAAGAGAAGGCCGAATCTGCTCACCAGAAGGCCATGAAGCAGGAGCTCGAATGGGTGCGCCAGAACCCCAAGGGGCGGCAGGCCAAATCCAAGGCGCGCATGAAGCGCTTCGAGGAGCTGCAGTCCGAGGAGTACCAGAAGCGCTCGGAGACCAACGAGATCTACATTCCGCCCGGCCCGCGCCTGGGTGACAAGGTGATCGAGGTCGAAGGACTGAGCAAGCGGTATGGTGATCGTGAGCTTTACCAGGGGCTCGATTTCTCGGTGCCCAAGGGCGCGATTGTCGGCATCATCGGTCCGAATGGCGTCGGCAAGTCGACCCTGTTCCGCATGCTGATCGGCGAGGAAAAACCGGACGGTGGCCACATTGAAATTGGTGAAAGCGTCGAGCTGGCCTATGTTTCCCAGTCCCGCGAGGACATGGAAGACACCAAGACGGTCTGGGAGGAAATCTCGGACGGCTATGACCACATCACCGTCGGTAAATTCGAGATGCCATCACGTGCCTATTTGGGTCGATTTAACTTCAAGGGCCAGGACCAGCAGAAGTTCATGAAGGATCTCTCGGGCGGTGAACGCAACCGGGTGCATCTGGCCAAGCTGCTTAAGGCCGGCGGGAACGTGCTGCTGCTCGACGAGCCGACCAACGATCTGGATATCGAGACGTTGCGCGCGCTGGAAACGGCGCTGTTGGACTTCCCGGGCTCGGCGCTGGTTATCTCGCACGATCGCTGGTTCCTCGACCGGATCGCCACGCACATTCTCGCTTTCGAAGATGACGGCTCGGTAATGTTCTTCGAGGGGAACTTCCAGGAATACGAGGCCGATAGACACAAACGTCTCGGTGATGCGGCCGACCAGCCCAAGCGCGTGAAGCACACCCGGCTGGCGGACTGATCTTGATTGCCGGTCACCTTCGTGGGGTGTTCGGCGCTTTCAGGGAGAAAAGAACGTGGCCAATCCGGCACTTGAACAGGCGATCATCAACGAGATCCGTGACAAGGGGATTTCGTTGCCCGTCCTGCCTGACGTGGCCTTGCGGGCCCGTCGGATCATTGATGATCCCAACAGCTCGGCGGGCGATCTGGTGGAGGTTATCTCTCAGGATCCGGCCATCGCCGCCCGATTGATCCAGGTCGCTAATAGCCCACTCTATCGAGGCGCCCAGCACATCGACAATCTCAACCAGATCGTCTCGCGTCTCGGGATGCGCACGGTCAGCCAGTTAATTGTGTCGCTGTCTGCCAAGCAGGTTTTTACCGCGAAGACACCCATGGTCAAGCGCATCATGCGAGATCACTGGGCTTTTGCCACACAGGTGGCCGCCCTGGCGAACCATATTGCTCGGCGGCACACGAAGCTGGATGCCGATCAGGCCCTGCTCGCCGGCCTTTTGCACAGCGTTGGCGGGATTCCGGTGATCGTGGTGGCCGAGGAGATCCCCAAGCTGCAGGATGCGCCAGCGGTGCTCAACGAGCTGGTCGAGAGTCTGCAGTCGCGGCTGGGTGGTAATATCGTCAAGGCTTGGGATTTTCCCGACCTGTTCGCCGACGTGATCGAGCACTGTGGCGATTTGGGCTATCAGCACGACGGTGATCCGAACTACAGTGATGTAGTGATCTGTGCCATTGCCCAGGCACGCGGCATCAGTCGGACAACGGACGATCGTCCGATAATGGCCGCCGAAAAGCTGGGTGTGGATCTCGAATCCAGCATGATCGATGACGAACTCGACGAGGCCATCCGTGCGTTAGGTGGTTGATCGAGTCCACTGGAGCCGATACCGCCAGCCCCGGTCTTCGTGAAGATCGGGTTTTTTGGTGCCGGTCAGCCAGTTTGAAGAGTTTGGTTGTCATGCGCTTTCCATTTGCCGTTTCCCTGTTGGTCTTGTCGCTCGTGATTGCCGGTTGCGCGACGCATCCGGTTACGGGGCGCAGCCAATTGATGATAATGCCCGAAGGGCAGGCCAATCAGATGGCCTATCAGGCCTATTTCGAGATGGCCAGAGAGAAACTAACGCTGTCGGCGTCAGACCCGGCTAGTCGTCGTGTGCAACGCATCATGCAGCGCATCGTGCCGCAGGCGATTCGTGTCTATCCGCAGGCGGCGGCATGGCAGTGGCAAAGTCTGGTTTTCCGTGATGGCAGCATCAACGCCTTTGCGATGGCCGGGGGCAAGGTCGGTATCAATACTGGCATGCTCAACAAGCTTCGCCCCACCGATGACGAGTTGGCGCAGGTCATCGCCCACGAAATTGCCCACGCGCTGTCGGGGCACACCCGCGAGAAGATGTCGATGGCAATGACCCAGCAAATGGGGTTGTCGGTGGCATCGGCTTTCGGTGGATTGGATAGTCAGACGGCAGCGATGGCACAGCGGGTTGCCACCGTGGCCATCGATCTGCCGTTCAGTCGGCGAATGGAACTCGAGGCCGACGAGGTCGGGTTGTTGCTGGCCGCGAGGGCCGGTTACGACCCGCGTGCGGCCGTGAGCCTGTGGCGAAAGATGCAGGCGAGCGGCGGTGGTGGCGGCCCTGAGTGGCTCAGCACCCACCCGGACAGCGGCAATCGCATCCAGGCGCTTGAGTGTGCCATACCGCGCGTGATGTCCGAGTATCGACGGGCTACCGGGCTTTAGCGTGAGCCGATCAGTCTCAACGAACCGGCGTCTGTTGTGCCGGGAGGTGTCGATTCGACGCCCACGGCATCCAGTTCGAGATGCACTTCGCGGGGGTGGAACGGCTTGAGTCGCCGCACGCTTAGGCCTTGAGCGCGCCGATGCACGACCAGTTGCGCCCAGGCAGGGCTTGATGGGGCGACCATGGTGGTTCCCGCTGCCATGTTAGCGCTGAGTGGGTAGGGCGTGACCAGGCTTCCGCCGCCCGTCTCAGCGGCCAACTTGAGCCGTCGTCGCAGGGCGAACCCCAGCGGGGGCAACCAGGCGACGACCAGCGGGTAGACGCGGGACTGGAGGACTTCCTCTGTTGCCCAGCCCAGTTCACGCAGGTTTTGTGGCTGGATGACGAGCAGGTTGTCTAGTTGCACCCCTTCCCGCTGCCAGCGCTCGGCACAGGGGAGCGCCGGGGGGTTGATCAGCGCCACGCGTCCCGTTTGGGTTTGTCGATGCAGCCAGGGCATCAGCAGGGCCGTAGTGCCATGACCCAGTGACGACTGGAACCAGGCCTGATGCGGTTTCAGGGGGGTCGTGTCGAGTCGTTCACAAGGGTGCCGCCATATCCCGCTGGTGGCTCGACCGGCATAAAGCTCTACCAGCCCCTCGCTTGGCCAGCCTCCACCTAGCAATTCATCAAGTGCCGACCAGCCGCTGGGGCAGGGCGCGGCGCTCGAATCGGGCGGGCGGGTCTGTCGGCCACGCCAAATGTCGTGACGGGCCAGCAGCCCGGTGATGTCGCTCCCCCCGATGGCGCGTGCTGTCATGATGTGCCGATCCTCCTGGTGCGAGTGGTCGTATCTTCTGGCGTCTCGATCTTGCCAAGACGGCCAGGTGCGCTTCAGTCGAATGTCCTCAACACACCGACTACCCGACCCTCGACGATCAATTCCTCGCGCCGCAGGTCGACCTCGATCGGTGTCATCTCGGTATTCTCCGGGATCAGCCAGACCTTCGCCCCGCGACGTCGATAGCGCTTGACGGTAACCTCGTCGGCCAGGCGGGCCACCACGATCTGACCGTTACTGACGTCCTCGGTGCGATGCACCGCGAGCAGGTCGCCATCCATGATCCCCGCATCGCGCATGCTCATGCCGCGCACGCGCAGCAAGTAGTCGGCACGAGGGTGAAATAGGCCCGGGTTGACCGGCACCTGGGATTCGACGTGTTCGGACGCGAGGATCGGACTGCCCGCAGCGATCCGACCGATCACGGCCAGTTCGTCGCGGTGGGAGTCGTCGGGCAGGCGAATGCCCCTTGAGCGTCCCCCCATCAGTTCGATGGCCCCTTTTTTCGCCAGCGCCTTGAGATGACTTTCCGCGGCATTGGGTGAGCGAAAACCGAGGGCGGCGTTGATCTCCGCCCGGGTCGGCGGCATGCCGGTCTCGTGAATGGTGTCGCGTATGAACGCCAGGATCTCGGCTTGGCGGGACGTAAGGGGGCGCGTTGTAGGCGATTCGGTCATGGTAATGGTCTTGGCGGAAGCATGAGCGAAGTATACTGTAAAAAATAACAGCATCCATGCCCGGAATCCATCATGCCCATCGAGCCTACATCCCGGTCGCCACAACACGATACCTATTGGCTGGCGCTGCGCTTTCCCGAGGCCTGGTTCGAATGCCGCTGTTCCGAGGAGGAGCGTCATTACCGTCCGCCCGCGGTGCTCTTGGACGGTAATGGGCGCGGCAGCCGGGTGGCGGCGATCAACCGTGCAGCAGCCGGGTTGGGCATCGCGATCGGGCAAAGCCTGGCTTGGGCCCACTCTCTTCACCGGGCCCAGGCCCCGGTGAACGCCACCCCGCTGCGATGTCTGACGGTCGAGCAACGTGCCGTGGAGGACTGGCTGGGCGAATGGGGCGAGTGGGCGCTGGCGTACACCTCGCGCGTTAGCCGCCCGCCACCGGTTCAGCC
>JAWLFB010000065.1:0-9058 GCA_041685825.1 Guyparkeria sp.
CTGTCCCATGCCGGCTGTGTCTGACCGGCTTCCAGCAACAGGAGGCGACCCTCGCCGACGGCGAAGCGCTGTCCACCCCCCTCGGCATCGAGCCCGATGATGTTGCCACCGGCCTCCCAGTCGAACTGCCCCCGCGCGGAAGACGGCTCTGCGTCACGGACCAATCTCCGTGTGACGATTTCAAAGCGGCCGTCCGGTTCCAGGGTCAGCTGCGTGTGGATGCCCGCGCAATCCGCACAGACCAACAGGCCCTCGTAGGTGCCCGCCCAATCGAGCGCATTGCGGCTCGTGTGCATGTCGATGACAGGGACAGGGTCCGGCTCCGAGGATGGGACCGCAGGAAGATCGGTGGTTTGTTCAGGTTGGCAACCCGCAAGGGCGACTGCGAACAGGGCGAGAAGAAGGTATCGCATTTCCGTCAGACTCCATGAAAAAGAGAAGGCGCTGCAATGCGCCGATCGGCCCCTGAGATGTTCAGAGGCACCCGCTACTCCAAAAGACCTTGCAGCCGTTCCAGTTCCAGTTCGAGCTCACTCCACTACCCCCGGCCCAGGGGCAGGCCGACGATGCTTGGATGAGGCCTCAACCGGGCCGAACCTGGATCTAGAACGCGATCCCGAGGCCGAGGTATGGCCCGCTTGCGCTGATATCCCAGACGGTGCCGTCATCCTCGTAGTCCCAGTACACGTAACGGTACCCTGTCTTGGCCGTAAACCGGTCGTTCAAGGTCCAGTTCGCGCCTGCGACGATCTGGTAGGTCAGGCTCGAACCGCCGCCCCCCAGGTCCGCATAACCCAGCAATGACCAGCGATCCGAGATCGGATGAATCACGCTCGCGCCCACGACCAGATCCACCCAGCTCTCGGAGCCGCTGAAGTTGGTGTCCCCGCCCGGAAACACGATCCCGGGATCCGTCGAGATCTTCACATCCAGGTCCAGATCGAGGTTCGTGTACCGCAACCCCGCGCCCAGATCGACGATGGTCCGGTCGTCCCGCACGCGGTACCAGAGGGACGGCTGCAGGACCGTCACGGAAGCGGAGACATCGAGCGCTCCCTTCACCGATACCTGTCCAAACGGTCCACTGACGGTCTTCGAGGCCTGGTCGGACACCTTGAAGTAGATCCCTTCGAACCCCAGGGTCCACGGCCCCCTTCTCGCCAGAAAAAGCCCCATCAAGCCGATATCGAGGGCGTCCCAGATGTCGCTGAAGGAGGCATCGACATCGGCCTCGATCCCGCGTGCGCCCGTGGTTCCGTTCAGGCCCGCGGCAAAGAAATAAGGCGTGACCTCGAAGTCCCAGCCGCCCTGTTCCGCCGCTGCGGATTGAATGCCTCCGCCGACGAGGCCGAACAACAGGACGGCTGTGCGGCGATACCGCCGTGTGCGTATGGCTCTCATCTTTTGACTCCCGGGCTCCTGAGATCAGAAGCGACCCGCCAGCCATCGTCAGGCACCCGACACGGCAGATGCCACTGCGCTTATCAAAGTTCGGAATATGATACACATTCCGCATGAGCTCGCACCAACACCTCGGTTGCGCGCCCAAGGCCTTGCAGGCGCGACAAGGGGATGGTGGGCCTCACGCCCCGGGATTGAGTCCCTGGAACAACGCGTCGGCCAGCGTCCGGTTCCGTTCCTCGACCTCGCGCTCGATCTGTCGAACCAGCACAGTGAAGGCCTCTGTGGCTGGCGACAGGCTGCGCGATGCGAGAAAGATGAAGCCATAGTCGAGGCGAAGCCACGAAGCGCGAAGCGGCACCGTTGCCAGCTCGCCACTGCGCAGCCAGGGTTCGATCTGAAGAGGGCTCGCCAGCCCGAAGGCATCGGTACTGGCAACAACCGTGCGCGCGGCGGTAAGGTCCTCCAAAAGGATTGGGGGAATCAGACCCTCGGTGACCTCGTCGACGTGGCAATTGCGCGGAAACAGGTGTGCCACGCGTGCGGGGATCGGCACGCCGGCAAACGGATAGGCATCCAGATCCTCAACCGAAAGGGCATCCCGGGCCAGAAGGGGATGCCCGGCCCTGCAGAAGAAAAGCATCTCGTGGCGGCCGATCGGCTCCACGCGCAGACCCGGCGCGTTGATCAGATGACCGATTTCGCCGAAGCCGATATCCACCTGACGGTCGCGCACCAACCGTTCCACATCCCGCCAGTGCCGCAGTTGCGACCGGAGGCAGAGCCCTGGGTGGGCTCTCAGCAAATCCGCCAGCGCACGGTTTCCAGACATCTCGGCCGGATACACGCCCATGGCCACGGAGAAGCGTCCGATATCCAGGCCCTTCATGAGTCTCATTTCACGTTCGAGTTCCGTCGCTTCGGCAAGGATGGCTTCGGCCCGCCGGAGCAGGGCCTCACCGAAAACAGTCGGCGTGACCTCGGACGTCTGCCGATCGAACAGCAGGACACCGAGCGACTCCTCGAGGTTCTGGATGCTCCGGGAGAGCGCCGGCTGCGACAGATGCTGCTCAGCAGCGGCGCGCCGAAAACTGCCGTGGCGCCAGACCGCGAGGGTGTGGCTGAGTTGGCGAAGCTTCAGGTGCATGCATAAAGGGTATCAGAGCAAGCTCCACAATGCATTAGACATACCACCCCCCTCAGCAAATACTCCTTAAATGTTTTCGTTCGAATTGGAGGAATAACCATGCAATGTCACCTGTGCAAACTGGCCGTCGCCACGTTGATCGCTTTCGCCGCGATCGGTCTCCCGGCAGCCACAATGGCCGAGACCTCCCCCGGCGCCGACTCCGGGTTGTCGCACTTTGATCCGAAGGGCCAACCGCCGTCGCAGTTCACGATCGAGATCCTGAACGAGGCACGCGAGACCCTGCCGTTCTCGGATACCCGGGATTTCGATGAGAACCGCAAGGGCCTCATCGCGCCGATGCAGCAACGGCAGATTCCGGCGGATGCGGGTCACGTCACATGGGACATCGATGCATTCAATTTCATCGACGAGCAGGATGCCTTCGACAGCATCCACCCCTCGCTGCACCGCATCGCCAAGCTGAACCAGAACTACGGCCTGTACGAGGTCACCCCGGGGATCTACCAGGTCCGCGGCCTCGACCTGGCGCAGATCACTTTCATTCGCGGCAAAACCGGCTGGATTGCCTATGACGTGCTGGTCAGCCGGGAGACCGCGCGGGCCGCCTGGGAGCTGCTGCAGGAGCACATCGGCGAGGGCCTGCCGATCACGGCGATCATCTATTCGCACAACCACGGGGACCACTGGGGCGGCGTGCGCGGCCTGATCAGCGACGAGGACGTGGCCTCAGGGCGGGTGCAGGTGATTGCGCCTGACGGGTTCATGGGCCACCTGGTGTCCGAGAGCGTGTTCGCCGGCAACGCGATGAACCGGCGTCTGTTCTACCAGTACGGCATGCTGCTGCCGCGCAACCCCTACGGCTACGTGACCCAGGGCCTGGGGCACGCCGTATCGAACGGTTCGGTGGGCCTGATCGCGCCGACCAAGCTCATCACCGAGCCCGTCGAGGAGGTGATAGTCGACGGGGTGCGCATGATCTTCCTGCTGACGCCGGACACCGAGGCGCCGGTGGAAATGGCCACCTATTTTCCCGACAAGAAGGCGCTGTGGATGGCCGAGCTCGTCCAGCAAGGCATGCACAACATCTACACGCTGCGGGGCGCCCCGGTGCGCGATGCCCTCAACTGGTCGAAGTACATCAACGAGACGCTGTACCTGTTCGGCCAGGAAGCCGAGGTAATGTTCGCCTCCCACCACTGGCCGCGCTGGGGCAACGCGCGCATCCAGGAAGTGTTGCGCGGCACGCGTGATGCCTATGCGCACCTGAACAACCAAGTCCTGCACCATGCCAACCAGGGTGTGACCATCAACCAGATCCACAACGTCTACGAGGTGCCGGAGACGCTTCAGCAGAGTTGGTTTACCCGGGATTACCACGGCTCCCACCAGAACAACTCGCGCGGCGTGATCCAGCGCTTCCTGGGTTACTGGGACGGCAACCCGGCCAACCTGATCCCGTTGTCGCCGGAAGACTCTGGGCCGCTGTATGTAGAGATGATGGGGGGCGCCGAGAAGATCATGGCCCGGGGCAAGGAGCTGTTCGACGAGGGCAAGTACCTGCACGCCTCGGAGATCCTGAACCGGCTGGTCCAGGGCGAGCCCGAAAACCAGGCGGCCAAGGACCTGCTCTCAGACGTGTTCGAGCAGATCGGCTACCAGAAAGAGAACCCGGGCCTGCGCAACAGCTTCCTGGCCGCGGCTTACGAGTTGCGCAACGACATTTCCACGGCGCCGATCCCGTCAACTAGCAGCCCCGACGTGGTGCGGGTGATGACCACCGGCCAGTTCCTCGACTTCCTCGCGATCCGCATGGACGGTCGCCAGACGCGGGGGATGCAGTACGGCATCAACCTGGTCACGCCGGACAACGGCGAGCAATACGTGATCGAGCTGAACAACGAAACCCTGACCAATATCGAGGGTTTCCAGCTCGAGGATGCGGACCTGACCCTGACCATCAACCGCGCCGACCTGGAGCAGGTGATGATGGGCCAGAAGACCCTGATGGCGATGATCGAGGACGGCACCGCCAAAACGGAGGGCGACGCGAGCATCCTGGCGAAGATCGGGGCGGCCATGGTCACCTTTGATCCGCGCTTCCCGATCATGCCCGGCACCCGGCTGCGTGGGCCGGAACTCCCGGAGGCCGATCCGTATGAAGTGCAGTTCGGAGCAGCGGTTCCGGAGTAAGGCTCGAGTCGCCCGGCCCATCCGCCGCGAGTCGGATGGGCCGGATCGGTCCTGGCCCCGTGTGTGTTTTTCCCGTCAATTGCACGGATCCGCGCAATGTTTGGGGAACGCATCGCACAAGATTCGAGGTGCGTGCGACTCTCTGCGATGCCGGCATGGATCGTTCAGCGTCGCTCTCATCGCTCCCGCTGTTGCAGGTCACGTGAAGAAACGGCCATCGAATGGAGACACACCCATGCGCTTCCTGTTGACCGCTGCCGCGATCATCACGCTGGTGCCCGTCGCCTCGGCGGCGGACGTGAAATATCAGGTGCGGGACACGGCGGATCTCGTCGACGTCTGTGATACGAGCACGCGGGCTCCGGACATTACGACCGCGCTGGCGTTCTGCCACGGCTTCCTGACCGGCTCGGCGCATTTCTACTATGCGGGGGTTCCGGCGTCTTCCCGTTTCGCCTGTGCACCGAACCCGGCGCCGAGTCGATCCGACGTGATGAACGGCTTCGTGCAATGGACGAGGGCAAACCCGCAGTACATGTCCGAGCCGGCAGTGGAGACGTTGTTCCGTTACCTCGGGGAGACCTATCCCTGCCCGTAAGGCGGGGGGCGGGGATTCACTTGTCAAGAGCAGGAGTGATGGCAATGCGTTCAACACGATCCTTCATCGCGGTTCTCGGCGCAGCCGTGATGCTGACCGGCTGCGCCGGCATGACGGACCAGGAACAGCGGTTGGCGACCGGTGCCGCCATTGGCGGAGCGGCGGTGGGTGTGGCCACCGGGAGCTGGGGCTGGGCAGCGGTCGGCGCCGCCGCGGGCGCCGGAACCGGATACCTGATCGAGGCCCAGCGCCAGCGGGAGCGAAGCGCCTTCGAGCGCGGTGTCGAGGAAGGCCGCAGCCAGTAAGAGTAAGGCGGCAGGCTGTTACGCAGACCATTTCGTCCTTCTGCGGAACGCGTCGCCGATTCCGGTCCGCACTGGAGGCGTCGCGTTCCGCATGCGGGCATGGAGCTTGTTTTGCCGAAGCGGCATTCCATTCAATGAATCAATCGGAACGAGGTGTAGGCCGATGAACGGAACCAGAGCGATCGCGATCGTCGCGGCGGCCATGGCCTGGCAGCCAATGGCGACGGCGGGCGAGTATGAACAGAACCTGGCCAGACAGCTCACCAATCCGGTCGCCGCCCTGATCAGCGTACCCTTGCAGCTGAACTACAACAGCGACATTGGCCCAGCCGATGACGGGCGGCAATCGCTGCTCAACATCCAGCCGGTCATCCCGTTCTCGCTGAATGATGACTGGAACCTGATCTCGCGGACCATCCTCCCGATTGTGGACCAGCAGGATATATTCCCGGGTGCCGGGAGCCAGACGGGTCTGGGTGACACGGTACAGAGCCTGTTCTTTTCGCCGGTAGCGCCCACCGCCGGCGGCTGGATCTGGGGCGCGGGCCCCGTATTCCTGCTCCCGACCGGGACCAACCGGCTGTTGACCACCGACAAGTGGGGCGTTGGCCCGACGGCAGTCGCCCTGCGGCAACAGGGTCCCTGGACCAGCGGCCTGTTGGGCAACCATATCTGGTCCTTCGCGGGAGACAGCGACCGCCGGGACATCAGCACTACCTTCCTACAGCCGTTCCTGTCGTACACCACACCGACGGCCTGGACCTATACCCTGCAGTCCGAGAGCACCTACGACTGGGAGGCCAGCGACTGGCAGGTTCCGATCCGAGGGGTCGTCACGAAGGTCACCCGCATCGGTGACCAGATGGTAAGCCTGGGCGGCGGCGTGAACTATTGGTTGGAGAGTCCCGACAGCGGTCCGGAAGGCTGGGGCTTCCGTTTCACCCTCACCCTGCTGTTCCCGAGGTGAGCACTTTGGCCCTTCGCCACCGGCCCGGCGAGGGCGGGGCGGGCGTTCAGCTCCAGGATCCACGGTCCGTGGCCGCCAGCGGCCGGCGACTCGGGACCGGGACTGAAAAAAGAGAGAAGAGATGCAGACGAAGACAAAGGTGTCCTTCATTGTGCTCCTGAGTGGAGCCGTGCTGGCGGGCTGTGCCCAGCCTACCCTGACCGGGACCACGGTCAGTCGCGGTGAGGCGCGGCAGGTGCAGACGGTACAGATGGGTTTCGTCGAGTCGGTGAAACCGGTCGTGATCGAGGGTCGGACCGGCGGTATCGTCGGGGCCGGTGCCGGTGCGGCCCTTGGCGGCATCGCCGCGAGTGGAATCGGCGGTGGCCGGGGCCGGGACATGGCGATCGTCGCGCCCGCCCATCATCTCGACCGTCCGGCGGGCCTGCTCCAGTCGCGGCGTCGGCCGCAACTCCGCGGGATCGCCATTCCACCAGCTGATGTAGCCGCCGTACACGTTGCGCGCGCTGACATCGACGTTGCCGTAGTACTCGATCGTCTCGGCCATTTCGTCGGGCGTGAAGCCCATGTTCATCAGCCGCACGCTCTGGTCGTGGACATACTGCATCGCGTCCCGGTAATAGGACACCGATGTACCTGCTCGGCATCGCGGCAACCACCCTCGCCCTGGGCATCACCTACTGGCTGCTTCGGCACGGCAACCTATCCCCCAAATGGGGTAACTGACCGCCCGGAGATGATCATGGTCACCGCGGCGCGGGCTCGGCGTCCGGCGCAACCCGGGTGCGCACGATGCGCCTGATGCGCTGGTCGAAGTCGGCCGGGAAACCCCAGTAGCGCTTTCCGCTCGGGGTGGCCTGCGGGTCGAGCCCGCGTCGGTCGGGCGGCAGATTGAGCAGGAACTGCACGAGCAGGTCGCCGCTGACCCAGGGGTCTTCGTACCAGAAGGCGTGCGACCCCGGCGGCAGGTTCGGGATGTCCTCTGGCCTCACGTTGATGACGTCGAAGCGCAGCTCGCTCGACGCGTCGATGAGAAATGTCGTCTGCTCGGCGCTCAGCTCACCGACGTCCGGGCGGCCGGCACGCGAGCCGCGCGCGACCATCGCCGCGAGGCGCAGCACCGAGTCGTTCAGGTTGATCGACAGGCTCACGCGGTCGGTGAGGTCGACGTAGGCCTTCATGTCGTCGACGAAGCGGCGGGTGCCGATGTCCGGCGCGGCGAAGTAGATCTGCCCGAGGCGCAGGCGCTGGCGCAACTGCTCGCGCGACTCACCCGGCCCCGGCGTGCCGAGCTTCGCCAGCGCCGGGCTCGTGACCTGCGCGCCGGCGCTGTAGGCCAGCACGTCGATCTTCGACGCGTGGCTGTGGGCGGCGAGCAGCTCGACGAAGCGGGCGAAGGTATCGACCGTGGCGGCGGCATTGCCCACGTCGGTCAGGTAGCGCAACAGCGACCCGGCCGACGGCCACATGAACACGACCACCACCTTCCGCCGGCCGGTGAAGTGGCGAAACTGGCTCGCCTGCGCCGACGCGCGCGGCACCGTGTTGTTCGCTCCGTGCACGTAGACCAGCAACTCGGTATTCGGGCTGGAGGCGAGTGCCGCGTTCACATGCTCGAAAAACGCGACCGCGGCGGCCGAGTCCTCGACGCGTTCGTCCACATCGAGCGTCGCCAGCTGCTCGAGCCGCATCAGCTCGAGGATCGGCCGCTCGCCGGGATCGGCGCTGAGCGACAGGCGGTGCAGCGTCGGCCAATCGAGCGTCTCGTCGCCGACACGCACGTGCGCCACGCCCAGCCGCAGGGTCTCGGACGGCACGATGAGATGCACCGGCTCGGCCTTCTCGACCAGCACCGCGCGATTGGTGGCGTAGAACACCGGCACCTCGGTGCCGTCGACTGCGACACCGGCGGTCGCGAACGGGTCGACGTAGCCGTCGACGAACGGCACCGGCGTCGGCATCAGGCGCACCGGCGCCTGGCAGCCGGCGAGCACCGCCGTGATCAAAAGGCCCGATAGCAGCACGAGCACGCGCAGCGCGCCGGAAGGTGCGATAGCCGTCGACGGATACGTCAGGGGGTGCCGCGAGGTCGACATGGGCTGCATTTATCGTAAGGGCACCGATAGTATAAATCACCTTTTCGGTGGCAGGCAGGCTCGCCACCTCGGCGGCGGCGCCGACAGCCATAAGGAGGGCGCGCATTCAACTATTCCGCCGGCCTGACAGCTGAACCCTGCCTCACCGGGACGACCTCGGTCACGGCCCCGTCCCGACGGAACATGGTGTCACGGTTCCACCACACGACGATGACCGCCACGGCGACCAGGATCCAGGTGTCCCAGGGCTGTGCGTCCGGCCAGAACGGGTTGATGAGCTGCCAGTGGAAGAGCATCGGCCAGAGCAGGCTGCCGCGCGTCTGGTTGAAGATCGGCGTCACCAGCACCGCC
>JAWLFB010000015.1:0-34609 GCA_041685825.1 Guyparkeria sp.
ATGCCCGAGAGCCTGCGCGAGAGCAAGCAGGAGTTCGACAAGGCGGTTCGCCAGGCCGTCAGCAATGGGTTTTCCCGCATGGATCTGGTCACGCGAGAGGAATTCGACGTGCAGACCCAAGTGCTCGCCCGCACCCGCGCCAAGCTCGAGGCGTTGGAGCAGCGCGTCTCCGAGATGGAAAAACGTCACGCCAGCCCGCCGGAGAATGAAGAAGGCGACATGGCCAGCTGACTCGGAACGCGGCGAACCGTTCTTAGCGCCGGTTCGTCGAACAGGGCGTTGGGGCCGGTCACGCATGCCCGGTGCCAATCGCTGCTGACCGACCATCTCCTCGCCGGCGCCGCGCTTTGAGAAAAGCCCCACCGGTCGGCCGACCAACACGCGAGGCATACGGACATGCCCATCGCCAAGATCCACAACCGGGCCCTGCTCGGCGCCCCCCCCCGCCGCAACCGTCGAGGCCGTCGAGCTGATTAGTAAAGGTTCGCACCCGGCTCCGGGGAGCTCTCGCTCGGCCACCACGGCACTTTTTTCGCCCCGAGCTTCCGCAATTAGATCGACACCTGCTCGAGGCCGTGCGCGAACCGCTCGAGACCGGTTCGGTGATGATCTCGCGGGCCGCACACCACGCGCGCTTCCCGGCCGACTTTCCGTTGGTCTCGGCGATGAATCCCTCACGATCCACTCGCGCGTCGCCCAGCGGTAACGCACCAAGGTGACCGGCCCACTGCTCGATCGGATCGAGATCCACCTGGAAGTCCCGCGCGTGACGGCCACCGATCTCTACCAGAGACAACCCAACGGCGAAGACAGCCGGACCCGTGCGCGAACGGGTGCTCGTGGCACGCAGGCGTATGTGGCCACGACAGGGAGTAGTCAACGCGCGGCTGGACGCCGCCGGAGTGGCCGAACACATGGTGCTGGCAAGCCTCAAGCGCGAAATGCTCAACCGGGCAATCGAGCAGTGGAGTCTCTCTGGGTGTGCGCGCGAGCGGATCATCAACCTCGCGGTAGGGGATCGATGCGGCCAACCGGGCCGAGGCGGTCGGCTACCACAACCTTGATCGGTTGTTCAGCGGGGAGAGTGTAGATGCGCTAGCCAGGGCGACGAGCGGTAATGATGGCACGCCGCGGTGCGGGCAGACCTTCGCGGGTGCGGGATGGATCGTCGGGATCGAGGAAGTCGATCAGCGATTGCCGATCGCCGAACCATTCGGTGCGGTGCTGCTCTTCGGCGGTGGTCATCGTCACGTCGAGCAGTTCGGTATCGACAAAGCCCATGCGCTTGAGCCAGCCTATAACGGCGGCGGGGCTGGGCAGGAACCAGACATTTCGCATCCCAGCGTAGCGATCCGCCGGCGTCAGGATAGTGGTGGCATCACCCTCGACCACTAGGGTCTCGAGGACCAACTCGCCGCCGGGGCGCAGGCAGGCTTTGAGTTCGCCCAGGTGCGTAAACGGGTCGCGACGGTGATATAGCACGCCCATCGAAAAGACGGTGTCGAAACGCGGCCGCTGCGGAAAGCCTTCCAGCGTGGTAGGCACGATGCCTGCTCGCGTTTCGCCCAGCAAGTGGGCGACCGCATGAAACTGGGCCACGAACACCCAGGTAGGATCGACGCCGAGGGCAAAGTCCGCCCCCGCACCTAGCATGCGCCAGAGGTGATAGCCGTTGCCACTGCCGATATCGAGCACGCGCCGACCGGCCAACGGCCGGATATGTTCGACCAGTCGGTCCCATTTGAGGTCAGAGCGCCACTCGGTATCGATCGACACACCGAACAGGTCGAAAGGCCCCTTGCGCCAAGGGATCAGATCACGGAGGACATCCTCGAGCCCGGGCAGGGCTTCGCCGGCGCGCGCAGTGATAGCGGGTCGGTCGAAATGATTGACGGCCCCGTCAGGGCGCTCGGGGAGATCACCGACGGCAGCCAGCCATCGCGACCAGTCGCCATGGTTGACCGCGGCCCAGTCGAACGTGCGCCACCCCTCCATGGGCATACGCCGGGGGAGGTAACCGAGCGCAGAACGAGTCTGGCGAACGATGCGCTCGATGCCGAGCGCGACCGACCGATCGGTGGCGGCATCCCTCACCGGCTGATCAGAACCGGTAGCCCAACCCGACGGCGAACAAGCCGGTTTCCCGGTCGTAGAAGCGGATATCGGAATCGTGCTCGGACCAGACGCCGTAGGCGTTGACAGACCAGTTCGACCAGCCGAACGGCTCGGTGTAGCGCACGCCGGCGACCAGTCCCATTTCCTTGCCGTCACGATACTCATCATAGATCGGCTGACGGGCGTCGTAGCGGTCCACGCCGTAGTAACCGGTCATCGAGAGCGACCAGCGATCGATGTCATAGCTGGCGGTCAGCTGCGGGCGCAGCAGCCAACCGCGGTTAGCCGCGCCATCAGTATCCAGGCGGCGGTATTGCACGCCCGGAGTCAGGCTAAGATTTTCGGTCAGAGCGAGCCGGTAGTTGAGATCAAAACGGTGCTCGGTGCCTTCCCGCTCTAGCAGTCGGCGGTCGGCCGGAGATAGTTCAAGCGCCTGGCCGGAGCGTTCGTCGTCGATCTCGCGACGGTAGAGGCGATAATCCACCGACAAGCCGGTGCCAGCAATCCCAGACAAACCAAGACGCAGCCCGCGGCGATCCGCGTCAGTGGCATCGCGGCGCCCACCGACAAAAAACGGATCAGACCATACTTCGCTGCCATTCACCGTCACCGGGATCAAGCCGGCTGTCAGCAGCCCGACTCCACCCACTAGATAACGCGCACCGACCTCGAATGCAAGTTCAGCGTCGGCGAGGGCGGAGCGTGGGGTGCCCGCGTAAAGCGAGAACTGCCTGGGTGCGATGGTGTAATCCACGCGCGCTAAAAGTCCACCGATCGGACGCGTCTCGCGCGAGGACAAGCTGTAAAGGGAGTCGATCCGCTTCTGGTCACTGGACACAGCCAAATTGGAGCGGCTCGACATGACACCGATCAACGGCTGAATCTCGCCGACAAAACCGGCTTCGTCGGCGATCGGCGAGGCCTGTGCCCCCGTTGCGACGAACAGGCTCAGCGACAAAACCGCCAAGGCAACGGCCTGAGCAATGGACTGGGACACGAGGTTTGCTGAAGATTTCATCGGTTCCATTCCTGTTGTTCACATGCGACGAAATCGCGATCGTCCGACGTGGGCGCACAGCATAAGAGTTATGTCTCTCCCCGCCATGAGCGGTTCCCCGAATGGGGCATTCAGCCCGTCTGGTCCGTTGTTTTTTTGCATCGGCGCGCCAACCAGAGGCAGAAACCGTAGTGGCGCGAGAGCATCACCACCTCGTCGAAGCCGGCTTGCCGCAAACGGTCCTCGTGGTTGGTAACCGTTTCGGTTAGCAGCACGTTTTCCAACGCCTGACGCTTGCCGGCAATCTCGAGCTCGGAGTAGCCATTGGCGCGCTTGAAGTCATGGTGAAGCCCGGTCATCAGCGCCTCGGCGCCGGGATCGAGGTCGTGGACCTTTTCCGCCAGCACCAGCACGCCATCCGGCAGCAGGCCTTCGTGGAGACGCGCGATCACGGCATCGCGCCGCTCCGGCTCGACGAACTGCAGCGTATAGGCAAGCACCACCATCGAGGCGCGCTCAGGTGTCACCGCGGCAAGGTCGGCACAGACCAGATCGGTGCGATAGGTTGAGTGAAAGGCGTCCAGTTGGGTGCGAGCGCGCTCTAGCATGGCTGGCGAGTTATCCACTCCGATCAGCTTAACCCCTGACGGCGGGGCATCCATCCCGGCCAGTGCGGAACGGATAGAGAGCGTCATCGCTCCAAGCGAACAACCCAGGTCGTAGACACGCGAATGGGCCTGCACGTGGCGTCGGGCAATCGCGGCCACCAGCTCGAGATTGAAACGATAGCCCGGTACGGAGCGCGAGATCATGTCCGGAAACACCGCCGCCACCGAGGCGTCGAAACGGAACGCCGCCGGAGGTTGGGGGTCGCGGTAGAGATCGTCTCGACCGCTCGGTACGGGTTGTTGAGATGATTCCGGCATGGCGGGCTCGACCTTCCTAGGGGTCGGAAAGTCTACCGCGGCGAGTTGACGACGAACAGGCTCGGGGGGCCAGGGAAGGTGGCGGGGCGTCAGATCTAACGTTGCAACCGCAAACCGCGCGAGGCCAACTCCTCTGCCACCGCCTCGGGCGGGCCACTGAAGACGATCCGGTCACACTTATTAGCCAGCTGGTAGTCGTACATGGGGTCATAGTACTCGACCAGCATCACGCGGATCAGGTCGCGCAGTCCCTGGACATCATCCTGGCCATACCAAGCATCGAGAGCCTCCTCGGCCATGCCGCGCACCTTGGCGTGACGCACACCGCCGAGGCGCTTGGCCACCCGATCGATTGCGCCGAGGATGTGCTCGCGCACCCGCGCGCTCGCCCCATTGGCATCGGTGGCCAGCACGAGCCGATAGCCGGCCTCGAGATCGAAAATGTAGTCCTTGAGACTCTGCTCGACCCGCTCTTCCAGCGGCCGCTCGATCACCACCAGCGGCGAGAGGTGCATGCGCTCGAACAGGGTCGGCGGCACCAACCGCGCGCCGACCATCTTGCCCTCGTCCTCCACCAAGATCGGTTCATCCGGGGCACGATGTCGCAGGCGCAGCAGGTCGATCGCGATCTGGTTCTCGAAGTCGATCGGCATGGGTTGCGGTTCCGGCTCGCGACCGAAGGCCGATCCCTTGTGCCGCGCGCGTCCCTCGAGATCCAGGTAGCGCGCGAAGCGGGTCAGGAACGGCGTCTTTCCCACACCGGTGCGCCCACCCAGCATGATCAGCGGCGCGTCGACCGCCTGGGTTTCCAGTGCATCGAGCAAAAAGCGACGCATCGCCTTGTAGCCGCCGGCGACACGCGGATAGGTGATTCCCGCCTCGTCGAACAGCATCTGCTGCGTCAGTCGCGAACGCAGCCCGCCACGAAAGCAGTAGAGCAAGCCATCGGGATGGGCTGCGGCGAATGCATGCCACTCGGCCACCCGTCGGGCCTTTTCCTGTGCATCGACCAACTCGTAGCCCAACGCGATCGCCGCGTCCTGGCCCGCTTCCTTGTAACGGATGCCGACCTGATGACGCTCCTCGTCGGTAAGCAGCGGACGGTTCTCCGCGCCGGGGAATGCCCCCTGGGCGAATTCCACCGGTGCACGCACATCCAGCAAGGGTCGGTCATCCAGAAAGACCGAGGCGATATCGGTCGCGAGCGGCAGATCGACACGCCCGCTCACACCGAGCCATCCTCGTGGAAGACCACACGCGGGCCTTCGTTCTCCTCGAACAGACGCCCGATCGGCGCGGCATGCAGCCTCGCCTCGCTCAGCAGCGAGACCACCGTGTCGAAGTCCTCGGGACGCACCGACACCAGTAAGCCCCCTGAAGTCTGCGGATCACAGACGATCGCGCGGGCGAACTCGCTCATCGCGCCAAGATCACGCCCGTAGCTGGCGAAGTTGCGACCCGTGCCACCCGGCATCTGGTCGGCGGCAATGTAGTCGGCAACCGCCTCGATCAGGGGCAGCGATGCGACGTCGATCTCGGCACGCAGCCGGCTGCCGCGAGCCAGCTCCAGCAGGTGCCCGCCCAGCCCGAAACCGGTTACATCGGTCATGGCGGTAACCGACTCGATCGCCGCCAACTCGCGGCCGATAAGGTTCAGGCGCGTCATGCTCTGCGGGGCCAGATCGGCATGCGCGGCGTCGAGCACGCCGTTCTTCTGAGCGGTGGTCAGCACCCCGACGCCAAGCGGTTTGGTCAGGAAGAGATAGTCCCCGGCGCGGGCGGTGTCGTTTCGCTTGAGCCGGTCGAGCTCGACGCGACCGGTGACAGCCAGGCCGAAAATGGGTTCGGGCGCATCAATCGAGTGCCCGCCGGCCAGCGTGATCCCGGCCTCGTGGCAGGCACTGCGCCCACCGTCGATCACTGCCGCGGCGATCTCCGGGCCCAGTTTGTCGATCGGCCAGCCAAGGATCGCGATGGCCAGCAACGGTTGGCCGCCCATGGCGTAGACGTCGCTGATGGCATTGGTCGCCGCAATCCGCCCAAACGTGAACGGGTCGTCGACGATCGGCATGAAAAAGTCGGTCGTCGAAATCACCGCGCTGCCATCGCCCATATCGAAGACGGCGGCATCATCCCGCGAGTCGTTGCCCACGAGCAGCCGGGCATCGGTCTGGATTGGGGTCAGGCTCGAGACCAGCATGTCGTCGAGCAGGGCGGGGGAGATCTTGCAGCCGCAGCCGGCACCATGGCTGTACTGGGTCAATCGAATGTCTGGGACGTTTTCAGAGGGCATGTGAGCATCGGTGGAATGGGTTCAACCGCTTTCAAACGGAGTGAGCACGACCGGCCTGTCTGCTCGACACATTACGGCGGCGTGCAGTCGAGGGGTCGGACATCAGCGAAATCAGGGCATCTCGGGGATCGGGAGCGCCTCGAACCCGGGCCGGGCAAACCAGTATCCCTGGAAGCGGTTGAGCCCAAGCGAACGGAGCGTCTGGTATTCCTTGCGGGTCTCGACCCCTTCGGCGATCAGTTCGATCCCCATTTCATCGCACATCATCGCTGTCGAACGAATCACCGCCTGCTTGCTGCGGTTTGTATCAACGTCACGCACCAACTTGAGATCGATCTTGACAAGGTCAGGCTCAAGCTCGATCAGGTGGTTCAGTCCGGCGAATCCCTCGCCATAGTCATCAATCGCTCGCATCAGTCCGCGCTCGCGGTACTCGTCGAAGATCGCCCGTAAGTGGGCCCGATCAAGGATCTGCTCCGCCTCCGTCACCTCGAAGATCAGCCGCTTCGGATCGAAGCCGTAGATACTCGCCGCCTCCATGGTCGCGCGAATGCATGCCTGTGGCTTGTAGACCGCATTGGGCATGAAGTTAATGCTCAAGTACGCCTCCATCCCCAACTCGGTGGCCAGACGAATCGCAGTCACGCGCGCCGCCTGATCGAAGTAGTAACGATTATGATCGTTGACTTGGGCGAGCACGCTACCGGCCGACTCCCCACTGGGACCCCGTACCAGCGCCTCGTAGGCGTACACCTCGTTGCGATCGATATCGACGATCGGCTGAAACGCCATGGAAAACGTGAAGCCCAGCTTAGTTGAGGCCTCGGCCAGGCAATCGCGGCAGGTCACTTGGCGTACCCCGTCCGGGAACACCTGCAGATCGTTTAGTTCGTTCACTTGCGGCATCGACAACCTCCCGGGGTGCTGACAAGCAATGGCCCCCGATGCAGGATGGCCAGCGGCTCAGTCTAGCAAAAGCCCGCGAATTTCTGCGCGGCACATGAGGTAGTCATCCATGACGAAGCCATTACCGATTGGCTGGCAATCACGACCCGAGACAAAAAAACCAGCCCTTTCGTAGGCCCGAATGGCCGAGTGATTGTGTCGATTGACCCGCAGTCGAACCTGGTCGACGCCCTCATCGGCCATTTGCCGACAGCTGGCTTCGATCAGCCAGCGACCCAGCCCCCTGCCGTGAAATCGCGGATGCAGGTAGAGCTTATCCAGAAATGCCGTATCCGGTTCGTGCCGCCAGGCCGAAAAGCCGATCGGAACGCCGACCATTCGCAGGAGTGAAAAGCGGGTGCCGTTCCGATGCGCTTCGCGCAACGCCGGCAAGGCGTAACCGCGGCCTAGCATGTAATGCACCTGCGCGCTGCCGATGATAGGCGGATAGCACCGCCACCAGATGACTTCGGCCAGCGCGGCCACACAGGCCAGTTCGTCGGGGGCTACCGGCTCAAGCGATACCGGATCTCTTTCAACGGGTTGGCGCGTAGGCAACGACATGGTGTCCTAAATAGCCCTCACGCCCGTGACGACAGCACCATTTGCGGCAGGCTCGCGTAGCCGTGACGGCGAACGAAACGGTTCATCACCTCGATCGCGGGCGCAAAGCGTCGCTCGTCGTCGCGACTGCTGCGCTGCTCGGCAGCGCGCATGTCGGCAAACAATTTCTCCCATTCCGGCACGATGTCCGCCCGCGGCAGGAAGCGAGCCGAGGTATAACCCTGCGTCTGACCATCGCGCACGATGGGCGCAACGCGGGTGAGCACCCAGTAGTGATCCCCGTTCTTGCAGCGGTTCTTGACGATACCGAAGAATTCCTCGCCGTACTGGATGGTCTGCCACATCAAGTAATAGACGGCATCCGGCATATCCGGATGACGCAGTATGTTGTGCGGCTGGCCGATCAGTTCGTCTACTGCGAACCCGGAAATTTCGGCCAGAGATCGGCTGGCCTGGGTGATAATGCCGTTGCAGTCGGTCTTTGACTGCAGGGCACGGTGGGTCCCCAACCCGACCACTCGACCGGTGACCTGTCGAATGTCGATCGGCGGCTGGTACTCCATCGACAGCATGGTGGCGCTCCTCTACCCGAAGGGGAAATCGGACGGCCTCCGACTGTCCCAAGAAAAATCGATCGGGTATTAAAGCGCGAGAGTTCGGGGCCTTCAACCAAGCAGGGCGCTCGGGTAGGAAGGCAGGAATACGATATGAGTCACTTGCCGATGCAGAAACTGCCGAATATCTCGCCCAGGAGGTCATCCGCGGTGTAGCGCCCGGTGATGGCCTCCATCGCCGACTGCGCTCGGCGCAGCGATTCGGCCGCCAGCTCGCCGGCCCCCAGCGCCAGTGAATCGGAAGCCTCGGAAAGGCTTTCGCGGGCACCTTCGAGCGCCTCGAGGTGTCGGCGACGCGCGATGAAGGGATCCTCGGTCCGATCGGACACCCCACCCAGTTTTCGCAATTCGCGGCGCAACGCATCCACGCCCACCCCGGTTCGGGCACTCAACCTCAGTGTGCCGTTCTCAACCCCTTCGGAAGGGGGCTGGTCGGTCAAGTCGACCTTATTGATCACCGTCAGAAGCGGCTTGTCAGGCAGGCGCGCAAGCGTGATCTCGTCTTCGGCCGAGCACCCGCGCGCCCCATCGATCAGGTGCAGGACCAGATCAGCCCGCTCAATCTCCTCCCAGGCCCGGCGAATACCTTCCCGCTCGATCGGGTCATGGCTCTCGCGCAGACCAGCGGTATCGATGACGTGCAAGGGCAGGCCGTCGAGCATGATCTCGGCGCGCAAGACGTCGCGGGTGGTACCGGCAATCTCCGTTACGATCGCGCGGGACTCACCGGCCAGTTGGTTGAGCAAGCTCGACTTGCCGGCATTGGGCTGGCCGACGATCACCAGTTGCAAACCTTCGCGCAGTCGCACGCCCTCACCGGTACGATCGAGCAGGTCGGCCAGTTCCTCACGCAGATCGATAAGCTGGTCGCGTAGGCGCGTGTCGGAGAGGAAATCGATTTCCTCTTCGGGGAAATCGAGCGCCGCCTCGATGTACATACGCAGGTGGATCAGATGCTCGACGAAGGCATCCACACGTCGTGAGAAGGCCCCAGTCAGTGACCGGCGCGCGGCAGTGGCTGCCTGCGTCGAACCGGCCTCAATCAGATCGGCGACCGCCTCGGCCTGAGCCAGATCCATGCGGCCATTAAGGAACGCCCGCTCGGTGAATTCACCGGGACGGGCCATGCGCGAACCGCAGGCAATCATCGCCGCGACGGCGGCATCCAACAGAACCGGATTGCCATGCCCCTGCCACTCGACCACGTCCTCCCCGGTATAAGAATGTGGTCCCGGAAAATACAGCAGGATACCGTCGTCCAGCACCTCGTCGCTTCCCGGCCGGTTCAGCGTGACGTAGTGGGCGTAGCGGGGGCGGGGCTCGATGCCGCTCAGGCGTCGCACGATGGCTAGCGCCTCCGGACCGGACAGTCGGACAACGCCGACACCAGCCCGACCGGTAGCGGTCGCCACCGCGCAGATCGTGTCGACCGGTATCGCGCTCACAGGAAGGTCCGATCCCGGGCGACGCGACGACGATGTTTCATGCGAAACATCGCTGTCGATCAGCTCGATCCCTTCTGGGCCGCCATCTGCTTTTCCACCCGGCGGGTAATGATCGCCTGCTGGACGATCGAAAGCAGATTGTTGACGAACCAGTAAAGCACCAGACCCGCCG
Organism: Guyparkeria sp.; assembly: GCA_041685825.1. Taxonomy (GTDB): domain Bacteria; phylum Pseudomonadota; class Gammaproteobacteria; order Halothiobacillales; family Halothiobacillaceae; genus Guyparkeria. The sequence goes on from JAWLFB010000015.1 coordinate 10,072, forward strand.
GGAAAAAGGCGAAGAAGACCGTGAAAATAACCGGCAGCCATTGAAAGATCTTCTTCTGCATCGGATCGACCGGGGCCGGGTTGAGCTTCTGCTGCAGGAACATTGAGGCGCCCATCAGCAGCGGCAGAATGAAGTACGGGTCCTTCTGGGTAAGGTCATCAATCCAGAGGATCCAAGGTGCTTGGCGCAGTTCAACAGACTCCACCAGCACCCAGTAGAGCGCGATGAATACCGGAATCTGGATCAGGATCGGCAGGCAGCCGCCCAGCGGATTGATCTTCTCCTTCTGGTAGAGCTTCATCATCTCCTGGGAGAGACGCTGCTTGTCGTCGCCGAAACGCTCCTTCAAGGCCTGCATCTTGGGCGTGACCGCCCGCATACGGGCCATCGACCGGTAGCTAATTGCCGATGGCCACAGGAACAGCAGCTTGATCACCAAGGTGACCAGTACGATCGCCCAACCCCAGTTGCCGACCCAGTCATGGAAGAAGTCGAGTAGCCAGAAAATCGGCTCGGAAATGACCGTCAAGATGCCGAAATCCACCGCCAGGTGGAGGCCGGTGGCCAGTGGGTCGAGATTCGACTGGATCTTCGGCCCGACGTAGAGGATCGATTCGAGCGTCTCGGTCGACTGCGGTGCCACCGCCGTGACCGCCGACATCAACCCGAGGCTGTAGACAGTAAAACCGTCATTCTGGCTCTTGAGGGTGTAGTACTGATTCACCTGTTCAGGGTTCGACGGCACCCAAGCACTCATGAAGTAGTGCTGGATGATGGCAGCCCAACCATCCTGCAGATCCTTCTGCAGCTTGATCTTGCCCATCTCGTCGAATTCGATCTTCTCGTAGTTGAGTCGATCGCCGCCGCCGGGGGGTGTGCCGGCGTAAACACCGCCGGTGTAGGTGTACATTAACTGCATGCCGGGAGTGGAGCCCGAGCGGGTCAGCTGACGATATTGCTGACCGCGCCATTCGGCATCAGTGGTGTTCTCCACGGTGTAGCGCAGGTCGATTGCATACGACCCGCGCTTGAACACATAGGTCTTCGTCACCCGGATGCCGTCCTCTTCCCAAGTCATCGGCACCTCAAGCGCAGACTCGCCGTCGGCGAGCCGATACTCGGGCTCTTCTACCCGGAAGGCGGCATGGTGATCCGGGGCCGGGGCATTCTTGGCGCCGATAAGCCCGGATTGGGCAACGTAGGTAAAGCCGCTGCTGTCCTGGAGCAGGCGCACCGGTTCATCCGGCTGATCGAGTTCAACGGGGTACTCCAGCAGGTCGGCCTGGCGGATCACGCCGCCGTTCGGATCGATTTCCAGCGACAACACGTCGGTCTCGACCCGAACCCGATCGGACGAGCCACCCGAGCCCGAACCCGCATCGTTGCCATCTCCGGAAGGGACGTCCCCGCCCGTAGACGGCCCGCCGGATGTCGGTAGGTCATCCGCCGGGCGGTCGTTTCCGTCTGCCGCCTGTTCAGTCGTCTGGGTGACGTTGCTGCGCTCGGACGAAGAGTTGTCCTCCAGCCAGGCCTGCCAAAGCAGGATCAGGACGAAGCCCAGGGCGATGATCAAGATCAGGCGGCGTTGTTCCATGGGAGTCTTTCAGTCTCGCGATTGAACGGCATGGGGCCCATGATGGGCATCGGCTTTGGAGGCATCGGATTCGGAATGGCAACCCGAGCAGACGGACTCCGACCCGGCGCATGGCACCGGGTCGACGCCGCCGGCGCAAAAGGGATGGCACCTACCCAAACGACGCAAGGTCAGCCAACCGCCCTTAAGTGCGCCATGTTGTGTCAGGGCCTCAACCGCGTATTCCGAACAGGTCGGGTAGAACCGACAGGAAGGCGGCAACATGGGACTAATCAGCAGACGATAGCCCTTGACCAGACCGATCAGGACGCGGCGCATTTCCGGCTCGCCTTGTTCAGGGCCTGACGCATCTGGCGGTGCAGGTCGGACATTGACAACTCGTCCACCCCGGACTTGGCCAGCACGACTACATCCATGCCGGGCAGTTCGACGCGGCTTAGACGGAAATGCTCGCGGGCGACGCGCTTGACCCGATTACGCTCATGGGCAAGTCGCACCCGCTTTCGGCTGACGGCCAGTCCCAGGCGCGGCTCGCCCCCCGGATTCGCGCACAAGGCCAGCATCAGGTTGGCAGTGTGCACTCGATTACCACCGCGCATTACGCGCTGGTAATCCCGCCCGGAAAGCAGACGTGACGAACGCGGAAACCGGCCGCCAAGCATGACGGCCGGTTCCGTGTTATCAGCCCCGGATCTCAGGGCCTCGGGCGATGCGTCAATCATCTGCCTCAGGCAGACAGACGCTTGCGGCCCTTGGCGCGACGGGCGTTAATGATAGAGCGGCCGCCACGGGTCTTCATGCGGGCACGAAAACCGTGGGTCCGCTTGCGGCGCAGGTTGCTCGGCTGAAAGGTTCTTTTCATGACGACGTCCCAGTATTGATCAGGTCGATGATGTGGTCGGAAGAACCGGTTTCGCCGGTCCTGTCAGGTCGAAATAATCGACCGTATCCGCTTGAAAAAGGGGTCGAATACTCTGACAGACCGGGGGGCGCTGTCAAGAGCGGCGTGGCCCGTAATTCGGATAGACCGCCCCGGTGGCTCGAAAAGCGGACAGAAACGCCCCGCCTTAGACCGTCTAACGACGGATCGCCAACCGTCTCGTATCTTGTGGATAAGATGTCGATCAACTGGGAGTGAATGTTATCATCCGTCGCTGTCCGAGGCATCGAACCACGAATCGCCGCTGCCCCGGCTTGCCGGCTTTTTGGCTGATACTGCATCACTGTCAACAGCAGGCGGATTGCCCATCGAGAAGCGGAACCACCGTGACGAACCTCGGGCGAGCAAGCCGGCCGGATTGCCCAACAGCGGGCTCGATTCGTGTAAAACGCCCCAGCCGACCCCGAACCGGTGGAGAACGACCGACGTCATGCAGCATTTCCCGATGTGGCAACAATGCATCGATCGTCTGGCCCAGGAGTTGCCGAACGATCAGCTGACCATGTGGATATTCCCTTTGCAGGCCGAAAAGGTCAGCGGCGAGCAATGGCTGCTGTGGGCGCCCAATCGCTTTGCCTTCGATTGGGTCAATCAGAAACTGCTCGAGCAGATACGCATCCACGCCCGCGAGATTTCCGGCCAACCCGATCTCGACGTCTCGTTGCGCATCGGTGAGGCGGGACGCACCCATCCCCAACCATCGACGACTCCGAGCACACCACCGAGCAGCCGGCCGTCGCCAGTAGCCTCTCGACCGGCCACACCCAGTCCGGTCGAACCCGAACCGGTCGAACCGGGTGACACCGTCGACGAAGGCTTCTCGCATAATCTCAATCGCGGCTTTACCTTCGAGACGTTCGTTCAGGGCAAGTCGAACCAACTCGCCTGCGCAGCCTCCCAGCAGGTCGCCGCCAACGCCGGGTCCAGCTACAACCCCTTGTTGATCTATGGTGGCGTCGGCCTGGGCAAGACGCATCTAATGCACGCGGTGGGCAACCAGATCATCGAGCAGCAAGGCGACCGCCGCGTGATCTACCTGCATAGCGAGCGGTACGTGCAGGAGATGATCACTGCGATTCGCAACAACAACACCGAGCAGTTTAAGAACTTCTACCGCGGCATCGACGCGCTGCTGATCGACGACATCCAGTTCTTCGCTACCAAGCCACGCAGCCAGGAAGAATTCTTCCACACCTTCAACGCGCTGGTCGAGCAGGGCAAACAGATTGTGATGACCTGCGATCGCTATCCCAAGGAGATCGAGGGGCTGGAAGAACGCTTGAAGTCGCGATTCGGTTGGGGCCTGACCGTGGCGGTCGAACCGCCAGATATGGAAACCCGCGTGGCCATCCTGCACAGCAAGGCGGAACAATCCGGCATCGATCTCGATTCGGACGTCGCCTTCTTTATCGCTCGACGCATCCAGGCCAATATCCGCGAACTCGAGGGTGCACTGCGACGCGTCATCGTGACCACCCAGTTCTCCAAACGACCAATCACCATCGAGTCCACGAAGGACGCGCTCAAGGACATGATCTCGGCGCACGCCAAAATGATCACCCTCGACAATATCCAGCGCACGGTCGCCAAGTACTACAGCATCAAGATCCAGGAGCTCACGGGCGCCCGGCGCACTCGCTCGATTGCTCGACCACGCCAGCTCGCGATGGCACTGGCCAAGGAGTTGACCAACCACTCACTGCCCGAAATCGGCGAATCGTTCGGTGGACGAGATCACACCACGGTGTTGCACGCGGTGCGCAAGATCGAGGAGCTTCGTGAAATCGACAGCAAGATCAATGACGATTACAACCTGCTGCGACACACGCTAAATGTGTAATCGCCGTCAGAACTGGGGACAAGCCACGCACAGTATGGGGACAGCCACTGGAGAACGTGTGGATGAGTCCGCGAAAAACGAGTTTTCCACAAATCGTCCCATTTCGTACACAGCCCGTCCCACGGCATTGAACCAACCTGTTACGTGCGAGAAGCTGCTGATCGAACTCGGTTTTTCGGACTTATCCCAAGAAAAGCGGCTACATCACATTCATCATCATCAACAGAATAAAAACATCTGTTACTGATTCAGAGGAACCGCCCACCATGCAACTCACCGTCAATCGACCGGACCTACTCGATACCATCAACCGGGTAATCGGAGGCGTCGAAAAACGCCAGACGATGCCAATCCTTGGCAACCTGCTGCTTGAAGTGGATAGCGATCGTCTCAAGCTCACCGGCACCGATCTCGAGATTCAACTGGAAAGCGAGTGTCCCATCGACGCCCCGCAACCAGGTCGAACCACGGTCAATGCACGCAAGTTCCATGACATCATCCGAGCAATACCGGTAGAATCGCAGATCGTCATCCGTCAAGAAGAAGGGTTCATCATCGTCCAGGCCGGGCACAGTGTGTTTCGGCTCGCCTGCCTGCCGGCCGACGAATACCCACGAATGGAGGCGACCACAGAAGAGCATCGCCTGATCCTAGGGCAGGATCGGCTTCGCGCCATGCTCGACAAAACCCAATTTTCGATGGCCCAGCAGGATGTTCGCTATTTCCTAAATGGCCTGCTGTTCGAAGTCAGCCCGCAACGCATTCGTTGTGTGGCGACCGACGGGCATCGCCTAGCGCTCAGTGAGACCGATAGTCAGCAATCGATCCATGACACCCTGCGCATCATCGTGCCGCGCAAGATGGTGATGGAACTGATGCGGGCACTGGACCGTGACAGCGATTCTCCGGTTGAATTACTGGTAAGTACCCAGCAGATCGAACTCAAACTTGCCCATCAGCGCATGGTCAGCAAGCTGATTGATGGCCGGTTCCCGGATTACGAGCGAGTCATCCCGAAGAACAACAGCAAGCAGGTCCACGCGGATCGTGAAACCCTTAAGCAGGTGCTGCAACGAGCCTCGGTGCTAAACACCGATCGCTTCGCTGGCGCTCACTACCATCTGCAATCCGACCGCCTTGCAGTCGAAGCAATCAACAGCGATCAGGAATCCTCCCGCGAGGAAATCCCGGTGCACTACCAAGGCGATGAACTGAAAATAGCATTCAATATCAGCTACATGCTGGCTATACTTTCGCATGTTGACGACATGCAGGTACGCATGGATTTCGAAACCCCCGAATCCAGTGCCCTGATTCTGCCGACCGACGAAGACGCCATTCGGACCCGCTACGTCCTCATGCCGATGAAGATCTAAGCGGCTTGACGTGACGCAACTGGCGACACTTCACGTCGAGCGGTTCCGCAACCTTGAACCGTTCGATCTCGAACCGGCAGCCGGCATCAACCTGATCAGCGGTGCCAACGGTGCCGGCAAGACCAGCCTGCTCGAAGCCATTCACACATTGAGCCTCGGTCGTTCCTTTCGCGGCAGCAACGCCAGTGATCTGATCCAACATGGGGACGACGATCTATTGCTCCGTGCCGAGTTGAAGACGCAAGCGGGCCCTGCCACACATCAAATCGCGTTGCAGCGCGACCGACGCAGCATGACCCTGCGGGTTGACCAGGAAAACGTCACCCGGTTGAGCGAACTGGCCAGGTTGCTGCCGGTGTTGGCTCTGCACCCGCAATCCGACGACTTGGTGCTCGGTTCGCCCGACCACCGGCGCCGTTTCATCGACCGGGTCGGGTTCTACGCCCGGCCGGAGTTCCACGGCATCCATCGTGATTTCCGGCGCGCCCTGAAACAGCGCAACGCCCTGCTGCGCCGTGGGCGCTGCGAACCGGCTTGGGATCAGCTTTATCTCGAAACCGCTTACCGACTCGAGAAGGCCCGGCGCGACGTGCTCGCCGATCTAAACCACCGAATCAACGACTTGCTTGAGCGGATGTTGCCGGGCAGTTTGCTCGCCTTGCGCTACCTTCCCGGCTATCGTCAGGATCTTGAACTCGAACAGGCCCTTAGCCAAGGCGCTGATCGCGAACGCGACCAGCAGGCGAGCCTATTTGGACCCCACCGCGCCGATCTCAAGATTGTACTCAACGAGCACGAGGCCCGGCAGGTGGCTTCCCGCGGTCAAATCAAGATGCTGGTGGCGCTGTTGCACCTGGCGGTGCTCGATCTTTTGGCCGAGTTGAATGGTGAACCTGCGGTGGTGCTGTTCGACGATCTGGCCTCGGAACTCGATGCTGACAATCGGCGGCGGGTGTTGGACTATCTCGGCACTAGCGGCCACCAGACGTTCGTCAGCGTGATTGCCGCCGACGCCATCGATGGCGAGGGCGATATTCAGGCACGGTTTGCGGTTTCGGCGGGCCAGCTAATGCGCCATTGAGTGCTGCCGGTGCTGGTCTTGGCAGGCCGATCACCAGTCCGGTCCGAGGTCGGACGGGAAAATGGTATGATCACAAGGTTTTGAAACACCGTCGGAACGCTCGGGATGAAGTGGCCAACCGGCCGATATCCCGGTGAACCGGTCCGGTTCGGCAAGCGCCGCCGACGGGACCGCTGCGACAAGAAGGGACAAGAGCTACATGAGCGCCGATAACATTTACGACTCCAGCAGCATCAAGGTCCTCAAGGGACTCGACGCAGTACGCAAGCGCCCCGGGATGTACATCGGCGACACCGACGACGGCACCGGCCTGCACCACATGGTGTTCGAGGTAGTAGACAACGCGGTCGACGAATCGCTGGCCGGCCACTGCTCTAAGATTGACGTGACGATCCATGCCGATGGCTCTGTGTCGGTCACGGACGACGGTCGCGGCATTCCCACGGACCTGCACGAGGAAGAGGGGCGGTCGGCCGCCGAGGTCATCATGACCGTGCTGCACGCCGGGGGTAAGTTCGACCAGAACAGCTACAAGGTCTCCGGCGGCCTGCACGGCGTAGGGATTTCGGTGGTCAACGCGCTCTCCGACCGGCTGGATTTGACCATCTGGCGCAACCGGCGTCGTTGGGTCCAGGAATACCACCTAGGTGAGCCGCAGTATCCGCTAAAGGACGCCGGACCCACCGATCGATCCGGAACCCAGATCCGCTTTTTGCCCAGCCAGACGATTTTTACCGACGTCACGTTCCACTACGACATCTTGGCCAAGCGGCTGCGTGAACTGTCGTTCCTGAACTCCGGAGTGCACATCTCGCTCTCCGAGGAGCAGAGCGGCCGCTCAGATACGTTCTACTACGAAGGCGGTATCCGCGCGTTCGTTGAGCATCTGAACACCGGCAAGACGCCGATCCACAAGAACGTGATCTACTTAACCGGCGATCGCGACGATGTCGGCATTGAGCTCGCTTTGCAGTGGAACGATGCCTACCAAGAAAACCTGTTCTGCTACACGAACAACATCCCGCAGCGCGACGGCGGCACGCACTTGACTGGTTTTCGCACCGCGCTGACGCGCACCCTCAACGACTACATGGATCGCAACGGGATCCTCAAGAAGGCCAAGGTCAATACCACGGGTGAGGACTGGCGCGAGGGCTTAGTGGCGGTGATCTCGGTAAAGGTACCCGACCCCAAGTTCTCCTCGCAGACTAAAGAAAAGTTGGTCTCCTCCGAGGTGAAGACCGCGGTCGAGTCGATGACTGCAGAGCATCTTGCCGATTTCCTCGAGGAAAACCCGGCCGACGCAGAGGCAATCACCTCGAAGATCATCGAGGCGGCTCGCGCCCGTGAAGCGGCGCGTCGCGCCCGCGAGATGACTCGCCGCAAGGGCGCGCTCGACATCGCCGGCCTGCCCGGCAAGCTGGCTGACTGCCAGGAGAAAGACCCGGCGCTCTCCGAGTTGTACCTGGTAGAGGGCGATTCCGCCGGCGGTTCAGCCAAGCAGGGCCGTGACCGCCGCACGCAGGCAATCCTGCCGCTCAAGGGTAAGATCCTCAACGTCGAGAAGGCCCGTTTCGACAAGATGCTCTCCTCGGTCGAGGTGGGCACGTTGATCACTGCGCTGGGTTGCGGCATCGGTCGGGAAGACTTCAACCCGGACAAGCTGCGGTATCACCGCATCATCATCATGACCGACGCGGACGTCGACGGCAGTCACATCCGAACCTTGCTGCTGACCTTCTTCTATCGCCAGATGGGTGAACTGGTCGAGCGCGGTCACGTTTACATTGCCCAGCCGCCGCTTTACAAGGTCAAGAAGGGCAAGCAGGAACAGTACCTCAAGGATGACTTGGCCTTGAACCAGTACCTCTTGCAGCAAGCGGTCGATGGCGCGCGGCTGGAGTTGGGCGAGAACACGCCACCGATCTCCGGGCCGGGCTTAGAGTCGTTGGCGCGGGAATACCTCTCCGCCCAGGCGATGATCGAGCGCATGGCCAACCGATTCGATCTCAATGCGCTCAAAGCCCTGATGCAGATCGGGCGCCTCGATCCGGGCATGATGGACGACGAGTCGCGCTTGGCCGGGTGGCTGGGGCACTTCAACGGCATGCTTAATGCCATCGCCGATGCCGGGGTGGAATACGGCGTGGCGATGGAGGAAGGCCAGCACGGGCACGTGTTCCGCATCGAGCGAAGCCAACACGGTGTTTCACATGAAACCACCATCCCGGCTGCCTTCTTCAGTGGCAACGAATACCGACTGCTTGCCGATCTGGGCGAGCGACTCGACGGGTTGATCACCGAGGGAGCCGAGGTTGCCCGCGGTGAGCGTCGCCAGACGATCGAGCGGTTCGAGCAGGCAATCGACTGGCTGATGGCCGAGGGGCGACGTGGCCTGGCGGTGCAGCGCTACAAGGGTCTGGGTGAAATGAACCCGGATCAGTTGTGGGAAACCACCATGAATCCGGATACCCGTCGCCTTTTGCAAGTTCGGATCGAGGACGCCGTTGCCGCTGACTCGGTGTTCACGGTGCTCATGGGCGATCTGGTCGAGCCGCGTCGCGATTTCATCGAGAAATTTGCGTTGTCGGCATCCAATATCGACGTGTAGCCCGCAGTTATTGAAACAGTGAACCTCGAAGTAGCGGGGTAGCCACGGAGGCGAGAAAACCATGGGAATCGCGTTGTCGATTATCGTTTTCCTGTTGGTGTTGATCCTGATTTGGGGGATCATCATCTACAACGGCCTGGTGCGATTGAAGCACAACGTCTCGCAGTCTTGGTCGAACATTGACGTGCTGCTTCGTCAGCGTCACGACGAGTTGCCCAAGCTGGTCGAGACGGCCCGGCAGTACATGCACTATGAGCGCAATACGCTCGAACGGGTGATGGAGGCGCGCGCGGCGGTCAACGACGCGCAGCAGCGAGGTGATGTCGGGGCGCTAGGTGGTGCCGAGCAGAGCTTGCGGCTCGGCTTGGGCAACCTGTTCGCGGTGGCAGAGGCCTACCCCGAGCTCAAGGCCAACGAGACCTTCCAGCACCTGCAGCAGCGCATCAGTGGACTGGAGAACGAGATCGCCGACCGTCGCGAGTTCTACAACGCGGCGGTCAACACCAACAACATCCGCATCGAACAATTCCCGGATGTCCTGATCGCCCAGATGTTCCGTTTCCGCGCCTTCCGATTACTCGAGTTCGATCGTAAGACCACCGAAGACGTCGATGTAAAGGCCTTATTCAACTGATCCCGGTTTTCAAGCCGCCTGGTTGACGACCGATGCAGGACGCCCTATCCGACTGGTTGATCGGCCTTGGTCCGAGCTTCTACCTCCTGATCTGGGCGGGGTTGCTGACCCTGCTGATGGTCTGCCTGTTCGTCGGCTTTCGCACCCTCGCCCTTGCCCGGGTAATTGCCCATACTCCAACCGCCAAGCTGCGTTCGGCTGCCCAGGGATTCAACGAGATTGAGGGGACCGGGCGGATCGTCGACGAGCATCCCCTCTATTCGCCGCTAACCTTAACCCCGTGCCTGTGGTTCGACATAAAGATCGAGCGACTGGAGTCCAGCGGCAAGAAACGCAATTGGATGACCCTCGAGCGTCGCACGAGCGACGCCCTGATTCTAATCGACGACGGCACCGGTGAGGCGTTCGTCGACCCGGATCACGCGCGGGTGTTACCTCATTCCAGTCGACGCTGGCGCGAGCGTGCCTCGGCCACCGAAGGGTCGTCGATTGCCTCGTTCAGTTTTAGCGGCAAGCCATATCGATACACCGAACGCCTCCTGCTCCCCGAGCAGCGCCTTTACGTTCTAGGCTGGCTGGAAACCCGTGGCTATCGAAATGATGGTGTCTCGAAGCAAGAGGTGATCGAAAGGCGTCGTCGTGAACTCCTGCAACAGTGGAAACACGACGCGGCGGCTCGTGAGCGATTCGATCTGGATGGCAATGGCGAGATTTCGCCGCGTGAATGGGATTGGGCCATGCGCCTGGCCCGGGCCCAGGCGAGAAAGGAACTCAGCGAGGTCGAAGGTCCGTGGGTTTCGGGCAGCAACATGGTTCATCTTCTGCACCGGCCAACCGGTGGAGAGCCGTTCGTGATTTCCGGTCTGCCGCAGGAGACGCTGATACGCCGTAAAACTCGCAAAGCCGGGGCGTTCATCGGTGCAGGGTTGGTGTTGTTCGTGATCTGGCTGATCGTCCAGGATATTCGGCCGCCATTTTGACGACCCGCACGTTGCCTTGATTCTGCGAGAATGATCCCATGATTTCATCCAAGGATTCCGCCCGAGGCAGTCGCGCATGAACATCGCCAGCTGGAACGTCAATTCGCTCAAGGTCCGCCAACCGCAGGTAGTGGAGTGGTTGGCCGAACAGCCCGCCACCCTGCTCGGATTGCAGGAGCTCAAGCAGCTTGACGAGGCCATCGACCGCGAGACGCTCAAGGCGGCGGGCTATCGCGTGATTGCCAACGGTCAGAGGACTTACAACGGGGTAGCGTGGATCTATCCTGCCCACTGGCCCGAACCGACTGACGTGATAACCGATATCCCGGGCTTCGAGGACCCTCAACGGCGGGTGATTGCGGTGACGTTTGGTGACGTGCGGGTGATCAATCTCTACGTGGTCAATGGAGAGGCGGTCGGCTCGGAGAAATATGCCTACAAGCTTTCCTGGCTCGAGGCGCTGACCCGGTGGCTGGCCGAGGAGGCCGGTCGTTATGCCAAGCGCGTGGTGATCGGTGATTTCAACATCGCGCCCACGGACGCTGACGTGCATGACCCGGAGGCCTGGCGGGATCGTATCCTGTGTAGTATCCCCGAGCGCGATGCTCTCGACCGCGTTTTCGAGACTGGCTTGATCGACGCTTTCCGCCTGTTCGACCAGCCGGAGAAGTCGTTTTCGTGGTGGGATTACCGGCAGGCCAATTTCCGTCGCAATCGAGGCCTGAGAATTGATTTGATCCTGATCAGCGAGGCCCTTCGCGACCAGGCCCGGGCATGCCGTATCGACGTGGAGCCGCGTCGCTGGGAGCGTCCGTCGGATCATGCGCCCGTGGTGCTGGAACTCGACTATCGAGCCCCTGGCAGATGACGATTGCCGGGGCCTGACTGCTACTCGATCCTATCGCCGTCAGAACCCGGTGGCAAAAACCCGATCAAGGCCTGCCATTGATCGCTCACTATCTGGCGTTCGACCTCGTAGGCCTGTGCCTCGACCACCGAGCGGCTGCCCATTAGGGCTTGGTGATGGCCGGCGTCGCGCAGTGTCCGGTAGGCCTGGATCAGGGATTCGCTGGCTTGGGTGTTGATCAACCCGGCATCCCTGAGCGAACCGAGCTGACGGATGTTGTCCGTGAACTTGAGGATATCCGGGTGATCGGCCGCGTGGCGCAGCAACAGGTATTGGACCAAAAACTCGATGTCGGTGATGCCGCCGACGTCACGCTTGAGATGAAACAGTCCGGCCGGCGTTTCGGTCTGGTTCGCGCGCATCTTGCGGCGCATGCCGACCACGGCCTCGCGGAGTTTGCCGGGGTCCCTTTCCTGGGTCAGCGTTTGCCGCCGTATGTTGGCGAATGTGTTGCCCACCGATTCGGTGCCGGCGACGAATCGCGCACGACACATTGCCTGCACCTCCCAGACCCAAGCGTGTTCCGCTTGGTACTGCGCAAAGGCGTTCACCGATGACACCAGCAGCCCACCGACACCGTCAGGACGTAGTCGCGTATCGACCTCGTAGAGCACGCCGGCCGGTGTGCGGATGCTCAGGGTGTGGATGATCTTCTGGGCAAGACGGGCGAAGTAGAGACTGTTGTCAATTGATCGATCCCCGTCGGTAACTGCGTCCCGGTCGGTGGAATCGTGCAGGAAGACCACGTCGAGATCCGATCCGTAACCGAGCTCGATCCCGCCGAGTTTACCGTAGCCGACGATGGCGAGCCCCGGTGTGAACGCCTCGCCCGCTTCGTTGACAGCGCGGGGCTTGCCGTGGCGTGCCTCGATCTGCTCGCGGGCGCGCTGGTGAACCGCCTCGAGGATAACCTCGGCGATCCAGGTGAGTTGATCGGATACCCGCATCACCGGCAGTGCGCCCACCACGTCGGCGGCGGCTACCCGCAAGGTTGCAAGTTGTTTGAAGCGACGCAGTTCGTCGAGGCTTCGTTCCTCATCGTGTGGACACTTGCCCAGAAGTTCACCCAGTTCCTGTGCCAGTTCGGCCTTGTTGGGCGGGGCATACAGGGTTTCGGGATCGATCAGTTCATCGAGAAGAATCGGGTGCTGGGTTAGCAACGAGGCGATCCATGGGCTGCCGTGCATCAGCCGGACCAGTTGCCGACGGGCCTGGGGTTGTTCGATTAGCAGGGCCACATAGACAGATCGCCGTAGGATGGCCGTCAGCAGATCTAGCATGCGATCGAGGATTGCAACTTGGCCCTGATAGGCACTGATGTCGCGCAGTAGATCCGGCATCAACTCGTTGAGTCGCTGCGCCACGGTGCCGTTGATCGCCGGCGCCTGGGTGTCACGCCATGACGACAGGTGTTTCTCCAGTACGGATGACTGCTCGAAGCCGTGACGTTCGAGGATGGTGACGCGGTCGGCAACATCGCCCAGCCCGTTCCAGACGAGTTCCAGAGGTTCTTCGCTCTCGTCGCCATCGCTTGGTAGCCGCAATACCTCGGAAAAATGCTCGTGGATACGGTCGCGGTGCTGGTCGAGGGCATACAGGAACGAACCCCAGTCCTCGAAACCCATCGCGATCGCCAGACGCAATTGATCGAACTTGTTATCCGGCAGAGTCTGCGTCTGGTGGTCGTAGAGCATTTGCAGACGGTTCTCGGATCTGCGCAGGAAGTCGTACCCAACGGTAAGATCGGCGACGGTGTGTTCGTCCAGTTCGCCCATTTCCTCGAGGATGGCGAGTACTGGAATCAGTTGTCGTGCTTGCAGCGCTGGTTCCCGACCGCCGCGCAGTAGTTGGAACAGCTGGCCGATGAACTCGATCTCGCGAATACCGCCGGGGCCGAGCTTGATGTTGTTGTGCATGGCGGCATCGGTCATCTCGCGTTCGATCATGCGCTTCATCTCGCGCAACTGGCTGAATGCGCCGAAGTCGAGGTAGCGACGGAATACAAAGGGTCTGAGCATGTCCATCAGTCCCCGGCCAGCCTCCTGGTCGCCTGCAATCACCCGTGCCTTGATCCAGGCATAGCGTTCCCACTCGCGCCCGCGTGTGGCGTAGTAGATCTCTAGCCCATCGAAGCTCATCGCCAACGGCCCCTCGTCGCCGTTGGGGCGTAGACGCATGTCCACCCGGAAGACGAAACCGTGACCGGTCTTCTCGTCGAGCGAGCGGATCAGTCGTTGGCCGAGTCGGATGAAGTACTCCGCGTTGCTGATCGTCTTGCGGCCGTCGGTCTCCCCTTCTTCGGCGTAGGCGAAGATCAGATCGATGTCCGAGGAGTAATTGAGCTCGTTGCCGCCGAGCTTGCCCATGCCGATTATCACCAGACCGACAGGCTCGCCGTTCGGTCCGCGCGGCTGACCGAAGCGCGCCCGCAGATGGTGCTCGTGGTAGGCAAGAGCCTCGGCGACACAGAAATCGGCCAGTTTTGACAGCGAGCGCAAGGTGGCGTCGGTGTCATCGATACCGTTGAGGTCGCGCCAGGCAATCAAGATCATCTCTCGCCGCCGCAGACGTCGAACCTCCCGACCGAAGGCCGCGGCCTCCAGTTCCCGTCGCACGTCGACCGAGCCGCTCAGCCGCGAGAAGCGCGCGTCGATTCCGTCGCCGAGAAAAGCATCGGTGCATCCCTCGAGCACGTAATCGAGTATGTCGGGCTCGGCAGCTAGGCTTTGCTGGATGAACGGGCTGCAGCGCAAGACGTGCTCTAGCTGGGCGCGTTGCGAAGGCTCCAGTGAAGCGGACTGGCTCAGTTGTTCAAGTAGCGTCGGTTCGGGGGTGATTTCGTCAAGGTCGGACACGGGGATCGGCCTGTTGGTTGATGAGGGATGGCTCGATCATACGCCTTGCTGTTGGGTGGGTGCAGGGTGGCAGTGCCGTGGTTCGCCTGAGGTTCGATTGGGCACAAAAAAGCCCCGGACCCTAGAAAGGGAATCGGAGCAACAATCGTGCGGGTCCTGACGTTACGGGCGAACCAGGACGTAACCGGCGTCGACCAGGTCGAGGATGCGGGCGATGCCGGCGTCGACCGGCTCGGCGGCTGGGTTGATCTCCGGTTCACGCTCGAGTTTCTTCGCCGCGTTCTCGATGGAATTCTTGCACGCGGAGAAACGGACACCCGACTGCGCCATCGATTCGATCCGTTGCGCGTGGACGTTGTTGGCGAAAAGCATGCTGATGCCGGGACCGAAGGCAACGACTTCAACGTCGATCTGGTCTGGGCCACCTCGTGCCTTCATTACGTTGCTGGCAACGTTGAGCACCAGGTTCTGGCGTTGCAGGTCACTCTCGGTGATCTGCAGTACTAGGTGCTCCTGAGCCAAAGTATTGCCGCCGATCTTCTCGATCTTTTCGGCATCGGCGGCTTGCGCGGCACAGGTGAATGAAAACGCGGCCAGAAGTATCAGCCAGGTGGCCGGGAACAGGGAACGGGTTGTCATGAAAATCCTCCTTGAGTGGTTTTCGTCGGTTTTTATTCTCACGGGTGTGAATCGCATCCCGTCGATTAGCTTACGCCCGCGCCAAACGAATCGCAGCCCGTCAGCCTGTTAATTATCGAATGGGGTATCAGCGAAATCTGGGCAAAATGAATCGTGGAACCGGTCTATTTTCTTGGCCGCAGCCGCCCGCAAGATCCGTTGGCCAAACTGTTGACCTGACGCTATTTTTTAGCGAACATAACGGTAATACTATCGGCGGGTTATCTGCCCGCCCCGTCCTCGCGTGGCAGCGATGTTTCCCAACTCGTTGCCGATTCGTGTCCCGGACGGGCCGTCGACTCAATCCAACCTTCACGGCATGCTAGACGGTTTGTCGCATGCCGCGGTGTAGGCGTTGTTGCTTAGATTACATGACGTTATTCAAACAGCTTTTGAAGAATCCACGGGGTCGGGATTTCATCGTCGGCGATCTGCATGGCAGTCGGCCGCTACTGGAAAAGATACTCGACAAGCACGGCTTTTCCCCCGAGCGTGACCGCGTCATTGCCGTCGGTGACCTGATCGACTACGGTGAAGATTCGTTGGGCACCCTGCGCCTGCTGGGTGAGCCATGGTTCTTCTCCGTGGCCGGCAACCACGAGCGGGTGATCGCCAATCATCGTGACGCGCTTGCCGAACGCTGCCTGACCGTGAACCAGCGCGATGATCTCGAGGCAATGGGCTCTGCTTGGCTGCTGGAACCCTACGAGAAGCTCAACGACGACAAGTGGGATGACCTGATTACCGAGGTCATGAACTTGATCAGCCAGATGCCACTGATGATCCAGGTCGGCAATGGACCGGCCGCCGTCGGCGTGGTGCATGCCGAGCTGCCGCTGTGGGACTGGGACCAAAATATCGCCCGACTCGAGCGGGTCAAGAAGCTGAGTTACTGGGCCTCGACAAAGCCCGATCCGCAACTCGACACCATGCTGTGGGGGCGTTCACAGGTCGACGAGGTACTTGACGGCCGTCGACCGGAACGTAGCGTACGGGGCATCGACTGGGTCATAGCCGGACACACGATTACCGGCCAGCCCGTGCGCGACGGCAACCGTCTATGGATCGATTGCGGTGCCTGGGACGAACGGACCGGCCGTGGGCTTGCATTGGTCGAGGTGGGTGACACCCTCGCCGTGAGCGCGCATTATCACGATCCCAGTGTGCGAACCCACCGGTTCGTGCGCCGCGGGCACCACTTCCATTCCGTGATCGACGCGACCGGCTGATCCGATGGTTGATCTAAATCATCTCTCTCTGACGGAGTTGCGGCGCCTGATCGAGATGGCGCATGCTGAACTGGAGCGTCGCGACCGCGAGCCGGTCGACGAACATACCCTGATCAAATCGCTGGAGCTGGACCTCAAACGTCATCATCGACGCAAGGATCAGGAGCCCTTCGATCCGTTTGTCTGATCTTGCCCAACCGGTGTTTGCATGAAAAAAGGCCCCTCGTGTTCGACGGGCCTACACTTGTGTGAACCGGGAAGCGGTAATCAGTGGCGGAAGTGGCGCATCCCGGTGAACACCATCGCGATGCCGTGCTCGTCGGCCGCGTCGATGATCTCCTGATCGCGCATCGAGCCGCCCGGCTGGATCACGGCCTTGATGCCCGCTGTCGCCGCGGCGTCGATGCCATCGCGGAACGGGAAGAAGGCGTCGGATGCCATCACCGAACCCTCCACCGGCAGGCCGGCGTCGGCGGCCTTGATGCCAGCGATGCGCGCGGAGTAGACCCGGCTCATCTGACCGGCACCGACGCCGATGGTCTGCTGGTCGCTGGCGTAGACGATGGCGTTGGACTTGACGAACTTGGCCACCTGCCAAGCGAACAGCAGATCCTCGGTCTCCGCCTCGTCCGGCGGTCGCTTGGTGACAATCTTGAGATGATCGGCGCTGATCACGCCGTGGTCGAAGTCTTGGACCAGCAGCCCGCCACCGATACGCTTGAAGTCCATGCCCGGGGCTGGTTTGACCGACCAGTCGTCGATCGCCAGCGCCCGCACGTTCGGCTTGGCGGCCAGCTCGAAGGCCGCCTCGGCACCGATCTCGGGGGCGATGATCACCTCGACGAACTGGCGATCGACGATACTGCGTGCCGTGTGGGCGTCCAGAGGCCGATTGAAGGCGATGATGCCGCCGAAGGCTGAGGTCGGGTCGGTGGCGAAGGCACGGTCGTAGGCGGTGGTGATGTCGTCGCCGGCGGCCACGCCGCAGGGGTTGGCGTGCTTGACTATCACGCAGGCTGGGTGGTCGAACTGCTTGACGCACTCGAGCGCGGCATCGGCATCGGCGAGGTTGTTGAACGACAACGGCTTGCCCTGAACAATGCGCGCGCGAGCGAGCGTCCCCGGCGATGCCTCCGGCTCGATGTAGAAGGCCGCATTCTGATGCGGGTTTTCACCGTAGCGCAGGTCCATCGACTTGTTCAACGGCAGGTGCCAAGTGGGCGCGAAGGCGCTTTCATCAAATTGTTGTCCCAGATAGTCGGCGATCATGCCGTCGTACTGGGCGGTGTGGCTGAAGGCCGCCCCCGCTAGGCGTTGGCGGGTGGCCATCGAGATGCCCTCGCCGTTGATCTC
This sequence comes from Guyparkeria sp., assembly GCA_041685825.1. Classification (GTDB taxonomy): domain Bacteria; phylum Pseudomonadota; class Gammaproteobacteria; order Halothiobacillales; family Halothiobacillaceae; genus Guyparkeria. The sequence continues at coordinate 28,150 of JAWLFB010000015.1, forward strand.
TCCGAGTACGACTTCGTAGTCGCTCGGATTGACCACGATCGCCACGTCGTTGTGGTTCTTAGCTGCGGCCCGCACCATCGCCGGCCCGCCGATGTCGATGTTCTCGATCGCCGTGGGCAGGTTGCAGTCGGGATCAGCCACGGTGCGGGCGAAGGGGTAAAGATTGACCACCACCAGGTCGATTGGTGAGATCCCGTGGGTCGCCATCACCTCGTCGTCGGTGCCGCGACGGCCGAGGATGCCGCCGTGGATCAGCGGGTTGAGCGTCTTGACCCGTCCGGCCATGATTTCCGGGAAACCGGTCACATCACTGACCTCTCGTACGGGCACGTCGTTCTCGCGCAGAAGTCGTGCGGTGCCGCCGGTGGACAGCAGTTCCACGCCGGCGGCGTGCAGACCCTGGGCGAGACCCAAGATCCCGGTTTTGTCGGAAACGCTCAGCAGGGCGCGGCGCGGCGTGACGGCATGATGGCTCATGGGGATATCCGTGTTCTCAGCGATGGGTTCGATGCACGAGTCGCCCGACGGGGCGGTGCGCAAACCGCGCATTGTACTCGCTTGAACTGGAGGTGTTTAGGTTCCCTTGCCGCAACTCACGACCCGCTCTTTCGCCGGTTTCCCGAGAGATTCGAGAGATTAGTGTCTTGTGCCGTGGCGGACGATGTTCTCGTAGAGCGACGAATAATCGTGGTTGCCGTGGCCGGCGTAGATCCCTTCCTCGAGCACGTGCTGCAGGCCGATCAGCAGGTGGGTGTCGATGTCTTGACCGCAGGCGCTCTGCGTGAACAGACGTATGTCCTTGAGCAGGTGCTTGAGCGGGAAATTGGCTTTGTCGAACGAGTGGTCGAGCATGTTGCCGAGCTTCTTGTCGAAGGTCGGCGCGTAAAGGGCCGACTCGCGCAGGGTTTCCATGAAGCGGTCAACGTCGACCCCTTCGCGTTGGACCAACCCGAGACTCATGGAGAAGGCCGCAGTCAGCGAGCCGATCAGCTGATTGAAAGCAAGCTTGGCGGCTGCGCCACTGCGCACCGTCCCGAAATGGGTCGGCGTACCCAGTGTCTGCAGGAGCGGGTCGAGACGCTCGATCAGCGCCTCGGAGCCGCCTAGTAGCAACTGCAATGTTCCACTCTGCGCCTGCGGGATGGAACCGAGGACGGGGGCCTCTAGGTAGTCGCCGCCGAGCGTCTCGATCCGGCGGGCGATCTGGGCGGACTCGGACGGGGCGATGGTCGAGCTGTTGATCACGATATGATCGCGGATGCCGGTCTCGCCCAACTGGTTGATCATCTCGCGGCAGGCGGCGGAGTCGCTGACCATCATCCAGAGAGTCTCGGCCCGATCGGCAAGATCGGCCAGACTGGTGGCTACAGGGATGTCCTCGATCTCGCGTGGGTGGCGGTTAAAGCCGGTCACCGCCCAGCCCGCCTGTGCCAGACGGCGGGCCATGGCCGTTCCCATCAGCCCCAGGCCGATCACTCCGATCGTGGTGTTCATGACGGTGCCCTCTTCGATTTTCTCTGCTGCGGACATGCTGTCGCCACAATCGCGCGGGGCACGCTCCGTCGTCTGGTGGATTGTGGCGTGTATAGGGTTATGCTTGCGCCAGCGGTCGTTCGTTTCCCTGTCGCCACTGGTGAAATCGCGAGCCTTCGGGCCGTTTTTTCGTGTCGTTATCGGCCCGTTTCGGCTTAAGGAGGCTAGCAGAACCCGGGGGCGATTTCCGGGTCCGACGACCCCGTGTCCCGACTATTCTCTGGCCACCCCCAAGGATTCGTGATGAGGCAGGATCTCGACAGCCACTGGCGCCGCTGGCTCAATCCCGACCGCCGCCGTCCCCGCATCGGTCAGGGCAACCTCTTGGCAACCGTGCCGGCGCAAACGCGTACGGCCATCGAACGCGACTACGACCGGGTGTTGTTTTCTACCCCGGTTCGGCGCATGGCCGATAAGACGCAGGTATTTCCCCTGGACCGGTCCGACAGCGTGCGCACACGACTGACCCATTCGCACGAGGTGGCCAACCTGGCCCGCTCGGTGGGTATCGATCTCGTCTTCCATCACGGCGTGGCCGCAGGGTTGCCGGAGGCGCTGCGCGATGTCCCCGCCCTGCTTGCTACCATCGGCCTGGCCCACGATTTGGGCAACCCGCCCTTCGGTCACCAGGGCGAGGATGCGATCGCGCGCTGGTTCGAGATAAACCGTGCCGAGGTGCTAGATATCGCACCGGCGCTGAGCCCGGCGATGAAGCAGGACTTCCTGCGTTTCGAGGGCAACGCCCAGACCTTGCGGCTGCTCACCAAGTTGCAACTGATCAACGACGATTACGGGCTGAACCTGACGTTGGCGAGCCTGGCCGCGCTGGTGAAATACCCGGCGGCCAGCGATCAGATCGACCGCGGACGGGTTACCCATAAAAAGCACGGCTACTTCCAGTCCGAGCGGGCGTTGATGGACGAGGTCTGGGCCAGCACGGGGCTCGCTCCCAGTCAGCGCCATCCGCTGACCTGGATCATGGAGGCCTGTGACGATATCGCCTACTCGGTACTGGATGCCGAGGATGCGGTCAAGAAGGGGCTGCTGTCGTTTTCCGATACCATCGCCTTCCTGCGCCACGAGGCGCCGGATGACCCGGTGGTCACGGCGGTCTGTGACTCGGCGGCCGCCGAGCACAAGGCCTATCGCCAGGAGCGCCTCTCGCCGGACGAACTCAACGACATCTCTATGCAGACCTTCCGCATCCGCGCGATCGGGGCGTTGATGGAGGCGATCGGCGAGGTGTTCATCGATTCGCTGCCGGCCATGGCTGAGGGGCGCTTCGAGCGCGAATTGGTGGATGCCTCGCGCGGCGGGCGGCTGCTGGCCGCCCTGAAGGCTTGCAACTGGCAGCATGCCTACCGTCACAAGTCGGTGCTGCGCGTCGAATTGACCGGCCTGAGGGTCATCCACGGCCTGATGGATGCCTTCTGGTACGCGATCACGCGGCGTGAGGATCGCGATGACCCGGCCAGCCCGCGGTCGACGCCGTTGGCCGGCTACATCTATCAGCGCATTTCGGAGAATTACCGGCGGGTGTTCGAGTCAGCGGGCAACCCGATGCCGATCCGCTACCGCGAGGCGCAACTGCTGACCGACATGATCTCGGGGATGACCGACAGTTTCGCTGTCAGCCTGTTCGAGGAATTCCGCGAGGTGGGTTTCCGTCCGACCACGCAGGCCTGAGAGCGGTGATTACCCGCTTAGCCTTTTGATGATTGCCAGGAAATGACCAGGAGCCCGATGAGCGACTCTGACCATAACCCCGAGAAAAGCCACTTCTTTGCCTACCTCTCGCGGATGAAGTACATCTACCGCTGGGGGCTTATGCGCAACACGCGCAGCGAGAACGTCCAGGAACACAGCCTGCAGGTGGCGATGATCGCCCACGCGTTGGCGGTGATCGGCAACCAGGAATTCGGCGAGAACAACGACGTCGGCCGGGTTGTCAGCGTAGCGCTCTACCACGACGCCTCGGAGATAATCACCGGCGATCTGCCCACGCCGGTAAAGTATTTCCGCGAGGACATTCGCGATTCCTACAAGGCGCTCGAGGCCCACGCCGAACGCAAGATCATCGGCCTGCTACCCGAGTCATTGCAGGAATCGTTCGCCGAGGTGATCGAGAGCGCGCGCATCGAGCCCGAGGTTTTGCGATTGGTCAAGGCCGCCGATTCGCTATCGGCCTACCTCAAGTGCATCGAGGAGCGATCCGCCGGCAATCAGGAGTTCCATCGCGCGGAGGAATTCCTGTACGGCAAGCTCGACGAAATGACCGATCTGCCGGCGGTGGCCTTCTTCCGTCAACAGTTCGTCGATGCCTTCGAGCTGACGCTCGACGACCTGAGCCACGATTGAGCCACGACGATCACGGCCCGCATCACTTAGAAGAACTGGTCGACTCGTCCGGCTCCGACTCGGTGGCGTCTTTCGTCTCGTCATCGTAGAAGGTCCGCCGCGAGATTTGGCAGAAGGCTCCTTGGCGCTTGACGAAGTGGATCGAGCCGGCAACCACCAGCCCGCCGATCACCAGCAGCAACAGACTGCTCTGCACGTAGCCGAGCGTGACGATTGCCACGCCCACCAGGCCGACGTGACGCGCCTGAATATGCAACAGGTCCTCGTGCTTCTGGGACAGTGCGGCCAGTGCGGCCCACTCGATCGCCAGCACGATCAGGAGGACCAATGGCGCCACGGCGACCTTCGGGTAGGCGACGGCGATCACACCGAGCCCCCCGATTATCGCCAGCACCACCCATTGAGCGATCTGCTGATTGCGTGATCCGCGGCTCGATGCACGCAACGTGCCCTTGAGGCGCAGCCAGTGGATCAACCCGGTGACACCGGTCCACACCCCGATGAAAATGCCTAGCACGGCGGCGAGGCGCAGATCCCAGGCGCCGAGGTAGAGCGTGGTCTGCTCCCAACCGATCACGCCCAACAGGGTGATGGTGATGCCGCTGCCGATCAGGACGATCGCCGCTCCACGTACCAGGTCGATCAGACGCGTGTCCTGGTCACGACTGGCCCGATACCACGGCGCGGCGGCCACGCCGAAGGCCAGCGCGGCGATCGCTAGCCATGCCTTCCAACCCATGCCGGGCAGGTCGCCGGCCGCGCCGGGGAAGAGCGCGCCGGCGAGCACGATCAGGATTGCCAGCGGCAGTGCCCACATCCAGACCCGGCGGCGCCCCGGGTGGGTGAGTGCCGACAGGGTGAGCAGTACCAGCCCCAAGGCGAACCAGCCGGCGTTGTCGATCATCAATCCGATGCCCATCACGACACCTCCTTGCTGGCCCGTTCTTGGGCGAACTGCTGTTCGCAATCCTCCTCGTCGAGGAGGTCCTGCTCGTCGGGCTCGTCCGTCGGTTCCGCATGTATCTCCTGGCGCAGCAGCAGGAAGGCCGTCGCTGCCGACTGTGCACCGAAGAACACGGCGATGGTCGACAGAATGAGCTCGAGCGCACTTTGCGAGGTCAGCAGGGCGCTGACGGCCGCGACTACTAGGAACCCGGCCAGAGTGGTCACGATCAGCAGGCCTCGGCCGCAATGTTCCCGTTCGGCCCGCAGTGCGCCAGTCAGGCCAAGGGCCAGCGCAAGTAGCACCACGTAGGCGGCTATGGTTGGATCCATGTCGATGTTCCTTCGATCGTGATGGCCGATCGTCCGATCGGCCGGGTGAAGCGATGGTCGGTCGGGATCAGTCGTCCAACTTTTCCAGGAACGCCTTGGCGTCGAGCGCGGCCATGCAGCCGGTTCCCGCGGAGGTGATCGCCTGGCGGTAGACATGGTCCATGACGTCGCCGGCTGCGAACACGCCATCTACCGAGGTCGCGGTGGCGTTGCCATTAGTGCCGCTCTTGACGCTGATGTAGCCGCCCGGCATGTCGAGTTGGCCCTCGAAGATGCCGGTGTTGGGCGAGTGGCCGATGGCGATGAACACGCCTGAGAGCTCGAGGTCAGTGCTCTCGCCCTCCTTGTCCTTGATCCGCAGACCGTTGACGCCCATCTGGTCACCTAGCACCTCGTCGACCTCGTGATCCCAGTGGATCTCGACGTTGCCTTCCTCGGCCTTCTTCATCAGGCGATCAATCAGGATGTCCTCGGCGCGGAAGCGGTCGCGACGATGCACTACGTGAACCTTGGCCGCGATGTTGGAAAGGTACAGTGCCTCTTCGACTGCCGTGTTGCCGCCGCCAACCACGGCGACCGTCTGGTTCTTGTAGAAGAAGCCGTCACAGGTCGCGCAGGCGGACACGCCCTTGCCGCGGAAGGCCTGCTCGGACTCGATGCCGAGATAGCGTGCCGAGGCCCCGGTGGCGATGATCAGGGCATCGCACGTGTAGGTGCCCTGGTCGCCGGTGAGCGTGAACGGGCGCTCATCGAGCTTGGTGGTGTGGATGTGATCGAAGATGATCTCGGTGTCGAACTTCTCGGCGTGCGCCTTCATGCGATCCATCAGCGCCGGGCCGGTCAGGTCGTCCGGATCACCCGGCCAGTTCTCCACCTCGGTGGTAGTGGTCAGCTGGCCGCCCATCTCCATGCCGGTGATCAGCACGGGGTCGAGGTTGGCTCGGGCGGCGTATACCGCGGCGCTGTAGCCGGCGGGGCCGGAGCCGAGGATAAGCAGTTTGCTGTGACGGGTGTTGCTGTCGGCCATGATGAAGGAGTACTCCTGTGATTATTCGGTGTGATAGTCGCCAGCGGGGTGACAGCGACCGCCGGACCGGTGCAAAAGTATCCGATCCGGCAACGTGTGACTGGTTTGCCTAGAATGGACCGGGATTGACCCGGTCTCGGGTTCGGCGACGCGTTTTGCTGCGTCGACCGGGCACGTTCAGACTGTAGGATACTCGTCGAAAAATGTTGAGGCCATCGAATGAATTACCAAGGTGAACCGGACTACAAGCACGGCAGCGCGGAACGA
>JAWLFB010000066.1:0-8992 GCA_041685825.1 Guyparkeria sp.
GCGTGCGCGTCCACGATCACCAGCCCGTCGCGATTACGCGCCAGGATGTAAATCTCACCGAGGTGGGCGATGGCATACCCCAGCGGGGGGATTTCCTCACCTTCGGGCAGTGGCTCGACAACTCGGCCGCCGTCGCCCTGCTCGGCCCGACCGTGTTCGAGCAGCGAGAAGTAACCCTGCGCCGAGCGCCCACCTTCCATCGCTGGCACGCCAATGGGGGGATGGACCGCCTCGCCGTCGAACGGCATCCCGGGGGCCGCCATCCCAGTCTCCGCGGGCTCGGCGAGGTCTGACGACGAGGCGCCGCTAGGGGCCGCCAGGGCGCGATGCACAGACTGGAACAGGAAATCGTGCACCCCACGGGCATCGCGAAAGCGCACCTCGGCCTTGGTGGGGTGGACATTGACGTCGACCGTTGCCGGGTTGAGGCGTAACGAGAGCACGTAGGCGGGGTGCCGGGCGTGATGCAGAACGTCGCTGTAGGCACGGCGAATCGCGTGGGCGACCAGCCGATCGCGCACCACCCTGCCGTTGACGAAGAACAACTGCTGATCGGTCGAGGCGCGGGCGTACTGCGGACTGGCCACCAACCCCTGCAGGGCAAAGCCGGAGGCCGAAACATCGATCTCGCGCGCCTGCTCGAGGAAACCCTGACCGAGCACGGCGGCGATACGCTGCTCGACCGTCTCGAGGGTCACCGCCGGCAGTTCGAGTACCGACCGGTCGTTATGGATCAGACGGAAGGCCACGTCCGGGTTGGCCAGCGCCAATTTGCGCATCAACTGGTCGACATGGCCGAACTCGGTGCGCTCGGTACGCAGGAACTTGCGCCGCGCGGGCACGTTGAAGAAGAGATCCCGCACGTCGACCAGGGTGCCGGCCTTCGCCGGCGTGGGTCGCGGCTCGTCGAATACTCCGGGGGCTAGCTCCCAGCCGTGATCGGCATCCGTGGTCCGGGAGACCAACCGCAGGCGGGAAATCGACTGGATGCTGGCCAGCGCTTCGCCGCGAAAGCCGAAGCTGGCTACCGCTTCGAGGTCATTCAGGTCGCGAATCTTGCTGGTCGCATGCGGCGCGATCGCCAAGGGAATCTGCTCGGGCGGCATGCCGTGGCCGTTGTCACGCACAGACAACTGTTTGACCCCGCCGGCAACCACCTGCACCTCAATCCGGTCGGCACCTGCGTCGAGTGCGTTCTCGACTAATTCCTTGATCACGCTGGCCGGGCGCTCAACCACCTCGCCGGCGGCGATCTGGTTGATAAGGGATTGCGGGAGGGCACGGATTTCGGCCATGAGGTCTCTGCGACGAAAAACGAGCATTGTCGCCCGCGTCGTCGCGCCGAGACAAGTTCCCCGCCCGGGGCGGCCGATCAAAGCATCGCGTAACGGGTGCCCTGTGGGGCGTGCGCCGTGTAGTAACTGTTTACGCCCTCGAGGACCGATCGGGCGATCTGACGCTGATAGCTCGAAGAGCGCAGGCGTTCCTCTTCCTGCGGATTACTGATAAAGGCGCTCTCCACCAAGATCGACGGAATGTCGGGCGACTTGAGCACGGCGAAACCCGCCTGCTGTACGTCGCGCTTGTGCAACTTGGCTATACCACCGATCCGCCGGAGGACTCGATCGCCAAAGTCGAGGCTCGATTCCAGCGTCTTGGTCTGGGCCAGATCGAGCAGCACCGAGGCGACGTCCTCGTCGTGACCGGAAAGTGACGCGCCACCGACGAAATCGGCGCTATTCTCCTTGGCCGCCAGCCAACGGGCGGCCTCGGAACTAGCACCGTTCTGGCTCAGGCAATAGACCGAGGCACCCTTTGCCGAGGCAAGCCGGAAGGCATCGGCGTGAACCGAGATAAACAGATCGGCGTTGTTCCGTCGCGCGATTTCCGTCCGCTGGCGCAGCGGGATAAAGCGATCGTCCTCGCGGGTCATGACCGGCGTCAGCCCCGGAGTCGCGGCAATTAGGTCGCGCAACTGCAGGCCGATATTGAGCACGATGTCCTTCTCACGCGTGCCGCGTCGACCGATGGCCCCCGGGTCCTTTCCGCCATGACCGGGGTCGATCGCCACCACGAGGTCACGAAACGCACCGGAACCCGTTTGCACCGCCGATTCCTGTCGCGGCACGTCAGGCCGTTCGGCAATCACGGTGTCTGCTCCGCCACCGTGGGGCAAATCAATGACCAGCCGATGAGATCCACCGTCGGTGGGCGGCAGAATGATGACCTGCGGGCGCGCCCGCTTCTTGAGGTCGAAAACCAGGCGCAGGTCTTCACCGTTGCGCACCCCGACACGCACACCCTTGACTACTGGTGAGTCCGGGGTCGACGGCATGGCAACGTCCTTCAGATGGGTCGAACGCACATCGATGACCGCCCGTGAGGGGTTGTCCAGCAACAGGGTGTCGAAGTCGACCGGTTCGGAAATGGCAAAGACGTAGCGGGTAAAACCGTCGTGGCGCCACGCCTGGACGCGGGAGACGTTGACGGCCCGACCGGCCAGCGCCGGCCCAGCCAGGGGAAGACCGAAGGCCGCCACCCCGGTACCGACTGCCGCGCGCAAAAAGCGGCGGCGCTCGGCATTCAGCAAAGCAAGCGCGTCACGAGCAGATTGGGATGAATTGTTCATGCTCCACCTCTGGCAACACAGCCCCAAGAACGTGTCATGCAACACGGCCACTACAGTGTGCGCCAAAAAGGATTTTTTTCAACAATTGCAAGAAGATAGCGCGCACTTCTTAACTCGAACCGAGAAGATTCATTACCAAATGTGGCGGGGCGTCGCACCACGAAGCACAAGATGATGTGGTTTTTAGCTGACGTTGAAAAAACACCACACCCGGTCGGGCAAGGCGCTCAGGCGCCGGGAAGACGCGCCAACCAGGCCTCGCCCAACGGGCTTGCGGCCCGACAGACGAGATCGCGGCATTCCGGCCGAGCGGCACACCCCGAAAGCGAGATCTCGAGATCGGCGGCCAACTCGCCATGGGCCTGACTCAACCACTCCACCAGGAACAGCGCATGATCCGCCTCGTCGCGCACACCGAGGTAGTCGAGTTCCTCGGGGTCGGCCAGTCGGTAGAGATCGAGATGCAGGACGCGACTCGGGCCGGCCGGCGGGGGCGTCACGTCGTAGGGTTCGACCAACGTGTAGGTCGGACTGCGGATGGTGCCGGTCACGCCCAGGGATCGCAGAAACGCCCGGGCAAAGGTGGATTTGCCGGCCCCCAACTCGCCACGAAGCGAGAGCAGGCCGGACGCTGGCGCCACGGCGGCCAGGGCCGCGGCTAGCGTCTCGACCGCCGCCTGATCGAGCTCGCGATGGCGGCGTTCGGTCTCAGCGCCCGTCATCGCCCTGTCCCCGCGAGGAGTCGTCGCTGGATGCACAGCGCCGCCGCCAGCCCGTGCCGAGCGGCTCGACCTGGCCGTTGAGCAGGGCGCGGATCACCCCGAACAGGTCGCTGGCCGCCATGCCCCAATCGCCGCGTGCCTCCGCCTCGAGCTCGCCCGCCTCGGCGTGCAGGCAAACCCCGAGCTCCATGACCGACTGGCGTGACAAGCCCATGCCGAGCAACGCACCGAGCAGGCCGGCCAGCACGTCGCCCGTCCCGGCCGTCGCCAGGGCGGCGCTGCCTCGCTGGCAGACCGCGACTCGGTCACCATCGGCCAGCACGCTGCCGGCGCCCTTGAGCACCACGCCGCATCCGAGCCGCTCGGCGATCGAACGGGCCGCTCCGAGGCGGTCGGCGTTGATGGTAGCGGCATCGCATTCAAGCAGCATGGCCGCCTCGCCCGGGTGCGGCGTGATCACCGCGTCACGCTCGCGCAGCGAATTCGGGCCGAGCAGGCGCAGGGCATCGGCATCCACCACCAGCGGCAACGGGCAGTCTCGCAGCGCGCGCCAGGCTGTCATCGCCCAGCCATCCCGCCCCAGCCCCGGGCCGACCACCACGCTGGTCGCCAGGGAGACCAGGCGCAGCACGTCCTGGGCCGTTTCGACCCCGTGCACGATCAGCTCTGGCCGACCGATATTGAGCGTGGCAGCATGATCGGGATGGGTGGCAACGATCACCTTGCCCGCGCCCGCACGCAAGGCCGCCTCGGCAGCCAGCCGCGCCGCACCCGGCATGCCGCGATTGCCGGCGGCAATCAACACGGTGCCGAATCGACCCTTGTGCCCATCACGAGCTCGCGGGCCAAATCGCAGCCCACCGTGCAGCAGTTCGATACACGTCTCGTCGGCCTCCGGCGGATAACCGAGATCAGCCAGCACCCGCTCGCCGCAGGCGGCCACGGCAGGCCCGGTTGTCAACCCCCGCTTGATACCGAGAAAGGTCACCGTGCAATCGGCTCCCAGCGTGAGCAGATCGATCGCACCGCTATTCGCGTCGACGCCGGACGGCAGATCCACCGCCAACACACCTGGGCGCTCGGCACGCGAGGAAAGCACGGTATCCGCGCGACGCAGAAAGTCCGCCGCCGCGCCCTCGATCGCCCGGGACAGGCCGATGCCGAACAGGGCATCGACCACCACGTCGGCCGCTTGCAGCACCTCGTCGATGGCTGCCGACTCGGTCTGCACCTCGATTGCCGGAAAGCCCCCCGAGAGTGCCGCCCAGGCATGCGCGGCACTGCCGCGGAATGTCGGACGGACCCAACCGAGCAGATCGACCGTCAGACCGGCCTGTTTTGCCAGCCGGGCAACCACCAGCCCGTCGCCGCCGTTCTGGCCCGGCCCAATCAGGATGGCCAGGCGAGCCCCGCCCGGCCAGCGGTCGCGCAATTCAGCAAACGCAGCTCTGCCCGCACGCTCCATCAGCCCGTAAGCATCCACCCCACCGGCGAACAACGCCTGCTCGTGGGCCTGAATGCTCTCCACCGACCAGGCCCGTGCAAAGGCCGGATCGACAACGTGACGAATGAGCTGCGGAGCGGCGGTCGACATGGTTCCGTCCGGGGTGATCAGCCGAGAATGTCGGGGCGCGGCAGAAAGCCGAGCGCATCGAAGGCACGCTGAAGTGTCGGCCGGGCCCTCTCGGCGGCCCGCTCGGCGCCCTTGGCAAGTATCGCATCCAACCCCGCCTCGTCGGCACGGATCTCGCGATAGCGGGCAGTGATCGGCTCGAAGTGGGCGATTACCGCCTCACCGGTCTCAACCTTGAGCTTGCCGTAACCCTCGCCGGCCAGCCGACCCTCAAGCGACTCGATCGGCTCATCACCGAAGATCGACAGCAGCGTCAACAGGTTGGAGACGCCCGGCTTGTTCTCCGGGTCGAACCGGATATCCATGTCCGAGTCGGTGACCGCCTTCTTGAACTTCTTGAGGATCTTCTTGGGCTCGTCTAGCAACGCGACGTAGCTTGCCTCGCTTGGATCGGACTTCGACATCTTCGCGGTCGGGTCCTGCAACGACATCACGCGCGCACCGGCCTTGGGAATGAAAGGCTCGGGCACGGTGAAGATGTCGCCGTAGAGCTTGTTGAAGCGCATGGCCAGATCGCGGGTGAGCTCGAGGTGCTGCTTTTGGTCGGCACCGACCGGCACGTGGGTGGCCTGGTAGAGCAGGATGTCGGCGGCCATCAGCACGGGGTAGTCGAACAGCCCGGCGTTGATGTTGGCCTGGTGGCGCTGCGACTTGTCCTTGAACTGGGTCATGCGCTCGAGCTCACCCATGTAGGTGTAGCAGTTGAGCACCCAGCCCAACTCGGCGTGCGCCGGCACGTGCGACTGGACAAACAATGTGCTCTTGTCCGGATCGAGGCCACAGGCAAGATAGAGGGCGAGGAAGTCGTAACAGCGTGAGCGAAACTCGGCCGGGTCCTGGCGCACGGTGATCGCGTGCAGATCGACCAGCATGAACAGCGCATCGTGCGTGTCCTGCATGGTCACCCAGTTGCGAATCGCACCGACGTAGTGACTGATGAGCAACTGGCCGGAGGGCTGGATGCCGGAGAGCACCACCGGCGGCTTGTCATTCTTGGACATAAATATGACTTCTTGAAGCGGGTGAGTACGGCATGTTCCGGGCCGGGCGGGAGAATCCATCCGCACGGCCGGGCAAAGACGAATCATCATAGCAAAGCCCCGGCGAGGGTCATCGGGCACCACCCCTGCTATACAGAGAGGCAAGCCACCGGCAGAAGGCAATGGGTAGATCCACGATGCAGACGATCCTCTTCGACATGGACGGCGTTCTCTACGTCGGCGACCGGCCCATCGATGGCGCGGCCGGGGTCCTCGAATGGTGTCGGCGCGAGGCCATTCCGTTCCGTTTCGTCACAAACACCACCTCTCGCCCCCGGGCCGCGCTGGTCGAAAAACTTCAGGGAATGGGCATCGAGGCGAGCGAAGAGGAGATCGTTACGCCACCGGTCGTCGCGAGACAGTGGCTGGCACAGCGGGCCGACGGGCCCGTCGGACTGTTAGTGCCCACGGCAACCGAGGAGGATTTCAGCCCGCTCCGGCGGGCCAACTCGGAAGGCGATCCCGTCTCGGCAGTCGTCTTGGGGGATCTGGGCGACAGATGGGACTTTGCCACCTTCAACCGGGCGTTCCGCTGGCTGAAGAAAAACCCCGACGCGGTACTGGTGGCGCTGGGTATGACGCGTTTCTGGGAAGCCGAAGACGGCCCTCGACTGGACGTCGGGCCGTTCGTGCGCGGGCTTGAATACGCACTCGACCGGGATGCAGTTGTGCTCGGCAAGCCCAGCGCACCGTTCTTTCGACTGGCCGTCGAGGCCATGGGCGGCCGTATCGATCAGGCATGGATGGTCGGTGACGACATCATGGGTGACATCGATGGCGCTCAGCGGGCCGGACTGCGAGCACTGCAGGTACGTACCGGCAAATTCCGCCCGGAAGACCTCGACCGAGGCATCTCGCCCGACGGGGTGCTCGACTCGATCGCGGCGCTGCCGGAATGGTGGGAGCACAAGTCGAACCGATGACCGGTGACCAGATACTGCTCTTCGTGATTCTCGGCCTGACACTGGTCGGTTTCGCCTGGGGGCGTCTACGTTACGACGTGGTTGCCCTGCTCGCGCTGCTGGCAACCGGGCTGACCGGGCTCGTCCCGCCCGGGGCGATGTTCAGCGGCCTCTCCCACCCGGCGGTCATCACCGTGGCGGCCGTGCTCATTCTGAGCCGGGCGCTACTGAACGCGGGTGTGATCGACGTGCTGGCGCGGCGACTGACCCGCGTCGGCGACCGGCCGGTCGTCCAGGTGATCACGCTGACCAGCGTGGTCGCCCTGAGTTCGGGGTTCATCAACAACGTCGGCGCACTGGCGCTGTTCATGCCGGTGGCCGTGTGGATGGCGCGACATGCTGGGCGCTCGCCGTCGTTCCTGCTGATGCCACTCGCCTTCGGCTCGTTGCTCGGCGGAACCCTGACCCTGATCGGCACCCCGCCCAACATCATCATCTCCTCCTACCGGACCGATACCGGCGCACCGGCCTTCGGCATGTTCGACTTCCTGCCGGTCGGGCTGGCCATCACGCTCGTCGGGGTCGCCTTCATTGCGTTGATCGGCTGGCGCCTGACGCCACAGCGCGACCAGCCGACCGATGGCGACGAACTGTTCGAAATCGAGAACTACCTCACCGAATTTCGCGTGCCCGAATCGAGCGCCTACGCCGGGCGAAGCGTGCACGAACTGATCGAATCGGTCGCCGAGGAGACCGACGTGATGGTCACCGCCCTGCTGCGCGAGGACGAACGCCGACGCCTGCCCTCGACCTACGAGGTGCTCAGGCCCGGCGACATCTTGCTGATAGAGGCAGATTCCGACGGGCTCGAGGCCCTGATCGAGGCCACCGGTCTGGAGCTCGCGGCCGGTGAATCGGACGAATCATCGGAGGAAACGGACAAAACGGCCGGCGAGTTGACCATGACGGAGGCGATCGTCGCCCCCAATTCGACACTGGTGGGAAGCTCGGCGGGCGCGCTGGATCTGCGCGAGCGCTACGGGGTGAACGTGCTGGCCGTAGCCCGACAAGGCAAGCGGCTCAAACAGCGCATCAGCCAGATCCGCTTCCTCCCCGGCGACATCCTGCTGCTGCAGGGTCGAGAGGACAGCCTGCCTGGCGCGATGAACCGACTCGGCTGCCTGCCGCTGGCCTCGCGCGGCCTGAACATCGCCCGCCCGCGCCGCGTCGCGCTGGGTGCCGGCATCTTCGCTGCCGGCCTGGCGCTGGTCGCCTTCGATCTCTTGCCGGTCGCCACCGCGCTCGTCGGCACCGCCGTGGCGATGGTGATCGCGGGACTACTGCCCTCCGACGATGCCTACCGGGCGATCGACATGCCGGTGATCGTACTGCTCGCCGCGATGCTGCCGGTGGGCCAGGCCCTGGAAACCACCGGCGGCTCGGCCATGATTGCCGAGGCCCTGCTCGGCATGGCCGACCACCTGCCGGCCTTCCTGATGCTCGCGCTGCTGATCATGGCGGTCATGCTGCTCTCGAACATCGTAAACAACGCCGCCGCCGCGGTGTTGGCCGCCCCGATCGCCATTCAACTCGCGCAAGGCATGAACGCCTCGGCCGACCCGTTCCTGATGGCGGTGGCCATCGGCGCCTCCTGCGCCTTCCTAACGCCGATCGGCCACCAATCCAATACCCTGGTCATGGCGCCGGGCGGCTACCAGTTCGGTGATTACTGGCGCATGGGATTGCCGCTGTCCTTCCTTGTGGTGATCGTTGCCGTCCCCATGATCCTGTGGGTATGGCCGCTAGGCGGCTGAGAATCCCTGCTTGTCGGGCAGCCAATAAGATCATCTCGTCTCAAACTCTGATCAAGGCCATCGGCGAGAGCGCATTACAACCAATCGACACTAGGCAGCGACGCCACGACGAGGCTGGCGATTACCGCGCAGATGCCCTTGCCAAGCCGGCACGGTTCTTTTATCCTACGCGGCCTTTGAATTGACCCGCCCGCGTGCCGGCCGCCGGAATGGCTCCGATCCCTCGGTACGCGCGCAATCAGACGAGTCGCT
>JAWLFB010000016.1:0-33869 GCA_041685825.1 Guyparkeria sp.
CCAATGAAGCAGGAATCCGCCGAAGCGACTCATTCCGGCCCCGTGCCGGCATGAGCGCCGTAGGAATCCTCTTCCTTTCAGGGCGAGGAGGATGTCAAGCGGAATCTTCCATTCCCACCAATTCCACCGCATTACCGTCCGGATCACGGAAGAACAACGCATCCCGGCCAGATCGCGAGCGCGTGAAGGCAAGGCCGTTGGCCTCCAGTCGCTCGGCGAAGGGCGCCGTCGTCTCGACCCGCAACGCGACGTGCCGGTCACGACCGCCATGTTCCGGTCGACCGTCGACCCCGTCGGGGTTGGGCAACTCGAGCAGGTGCAGAGCCTGCCCGCCACCCAGCGACAACCACGCGCCCGGGAAACCGAGCTCGGGGCGCGGCAGTTCCGCCAAGCCCAGCACCTCGGCATAGAATTCACGCGCCTGCCGGGCGTCGCTCACCAGCAGGCTCACGTGGTCAACCCCATAGACCTGCGGCGGCAGATCAAGTCGATGGTCGGCGTCAGGCATGACTGGCTCCCGGTTCGGTTCTCGCTGCCATTCGCAGCGACTGGATCGGGCACCTATAATGCCTGGTTGCATCCAGCCCCGTCATCACCCAACCGAACGGCTCCCGGCATGAATCCCAATCTCGACCGACTGCATCCTTACCCCTTCGAGAAGCTCGCCGAACTCAAGGCCGGCGCCGAGCCACCGGCAGACCGGAAGCACATCCCGCTATCGATCGGCGAGCCACGCCACGCCCCGCCGGCAATCGTGCTCGACACCCTGCGTGAGGCCCTCCCGCAAATCGCCCGTTACCCGGCGACTAAGGGTGAACCCGCCCTGCGCGAGGCGATGGCCTACTGGCTGACACGTCGTTTTAAGCTCACACCGGGACAACTGAATCCCGAGGCCAATGTCCTGCCCGTCGCCGGCACCCGCGAGGCCCTGTTCGCCATCGCGCAGGCCGTGGTCGACCGAGATACCGGCGACCAGCAGCCGGTGGTGCTGATGCCTAATCCCTTCTATCAAATCTACGAGGGCGCAGCACTGCTTGCCGGGGCCGAGCCCTACTACTACCCGACGCTGGAGGACAACGACTTTCGGCCGGACTTCGATGCCATCCCAGAGGCCATCTGGGAACGCGCGCAGTTGCTCTACGTCTGCTCGCCGGGCAACCCCAGCGGCGCGGTGATCGATGGTCCGCGGTACCGCGACCTGCTGACGAAGGCGGGCCGCCATGGCGTGGTCATCGCCGCCGACGAGTGCTATTCCGAGATCTACTTAGACGAGGCGGATCCGCCCACCGGCCTCCTTGAGGTCGCCGGTGAGCGGGGCGGGGAAAAGCCGTTCGAGAACGTGATCGTCTTCCACAGCCTATCCAAGCGCTCCAACCTGCCGGGATTGCGTTCGGGGCTGGCCGCCGGGGACGCGGCCCTGCTGAAACGCTTTTTGCGCTATCGCACCTACCAGGGCTGTGCCCTGTCCTTGCCGACCCAACTAGCCTCCATCACCGCCTGGAACGACGAGGAGCACGTGCGTGCCAACCGCGGCTTCTACCGCGAGAAGTTCGATGCGGTGCTGGAGATCCTCGAACCGGTCGCCGGCATCGACGTGTGCCGCCCGGATGCCGGGTTCTATCTCTGGGCCGGGGTGACAGGCGACGAGCGCGACTTCGCCCGCCGTCTGTTCGCCGAGCAAAACATTACCGTGCTTCCTGGACGGTTCCTCTCGCGCGACGTCGGCGGGGTGAATCCCGGGGCGGGATTCGTGCGGATGGCGCTGGTGGCGGAATTGGACGACTGCGTCGAGGCGGCAGAGCGGATTCGTGCGATGCTGATGTGACTCCTGCCTGACAGGCGGACCGAGGATGGGTTTCGCACGCCCATTGCCCGAAGTGGCGCTTAGTTGCCCTCAGTGCCAAGAGCGCGAGTCGGTTTTCTTACCCAACGCACCCTAAAGCCAAGTCGTTCGGTGCGGGGATATAAGGTGCCTAGTCGGGGGGCGCTGCTGTTCGATGTATTGGCGCACGATGGAAATCGGCGCTCCACAGCAGGAGGCGGCGAGATAAGAGGGCATCCAGAGGGCCCTGAGCCGCAAGCAGACGTTCTCCCGCAACTGGATCAAGGCACAAGGCCCGGGTCCGGCAAATTCATACCAGGATCGGCAATACCCGACGCGACCACCTGCATAAACTCACCACGACGCTAAGCAAAAACCACGCGGCGATCGTGATCGAGGACCTGCCGGTACGGAACATGGCGAGGTCGGCGTCGGGGGCGGTCGATCAACCGGGGCGAAACGTCCGTGCCAAGACGAGACTCAACCACTCCATGCTGGACCCAGGGTGGAGGGAATCCCAGCGCCAGCTTGAGTACAAGCAGGCGTGGCGCGGCGGGATTGTCGAGGCGGTGCCACCGCAGAATACGAGCCGAACCTGTTCGGCTTGTGGGCACGAGGCGAGGAAGAATCGCCCGAGCCAATCCCGGTTCGAGTGTGCTGCCTGCGGTCACACGGCGCATTCCGACGTGAACACCGTTCGCAACATATTGGCGGCAGGGGATGTCGTCATGGCCTGTGGAGGAGGACGTAAGCCCGTATCGGCACCTCGGTGCCAATACGGCGGCCCCAATGAAGCAGGTACCCGCCGAGGCGACCTACGCCGGCTCGATGCCGACGCAGGCGCGGTAGGAATCCTCGTCCTTCAGGGCGGGGAGGATGTCAACGAAACGGCGACCCCACCGCTACGCCATCAACGGGGTAGAACCCACGCCATCAACGATCTGTTGTTACAATCACTAGCAGTTGATGACCCTTTTTCCCGGCCGATCCAAAGAGGTCGGTCGCTCGTATTTCCATATCATTCCAGGAGCATCCGATGGACATCTCTTCTATTCGCGACACCATCGAATCGGCCTTCGAGCGCCGCGCCGAGATCAACCCGTCCAACGCCCCGGCCGACGTTGTCGAAGCGGTCGAGACCGCGCTCGCTGGGCTGGACGACGGTTCGCTACGCGTGGCCGAGCGACGTGGCGTAGGCGACTGGCAGGTCAACGAATGGCTCAAGAAGGCCGTACTGCTGTCGTTCCGACTGCGCAACAATGAGGTGGTTTCCGGCGGTGACGTGAACTACTTCGACAAGGTCCCGACTAAGTTTACCGACTGGGACCAGGCGCGCTTCGAAGCCGCCGGCATGCGCGTGGTGCCAAACGCCGTGGCCCGCCGCGGCAGCTTCATCGCCAGGAACACCGTCCTGATGCCATCCTATGTCAACATCGGCGCCTACGTCGACGAGGGCACAATGGTCGACACCTGGGCTACGGTGGGCTCCTGCGCCCAGATCGGCAAGAACGTGCACCTGTCCGGCGGTGTCGGCATCGGTGGTGTTCTCGAGCCTCTGCAGGCCGCCCCGACCATCATCGAGGACAACTGCTTCATCGGCGCACGATCCGAGGTGGTCGAGGGCGTGATCGTCGAGGAAGGCTCTGTGATCTCGATGGGCGTCTACATCGGCCAGTCGACCAAGATCTACGATCGCGAGACCGGCGAAATCCACTTCGGCCGCGTGCCGGCCGGCTCGGTGGTGGTCTCCGGCAACTTGCCGTCCAAAGATGGCAAGTACAGCCTCTACTGCGCGGTGATCGTCAAGAAGGTCGACGAGAAGACCCGCTCCAAGGTCGGCATCAACGAGCTGCTGCGCGACGTGTGATGCCGGGCAAGTGACGCCCCGCCCAAATAATCCCAACGCTATTTCCCAGCCCGCCTCTCGACTGGCATCAGTTGAAAGGCGGGATTTTTACGAGTCGGCGCGCCGTCCCACACCGTGGGTGACGAAACCGGGCCCTTGGTGTCCGGGCCCCTCGTCAAGCAGCGCCTTGCCCTCGGCGAGGATGAGCCACTCCAGTCCGGGCAAATCCTGCGAGAGGTCGCTCGCCCGCACCAGCATGTCAGCACGCTTGGGGCCGCCGCTCTGATAGGCGAGCTGGCGCGGGTGGAACAACTCGATTATCAGCAGGCCACCAGGGCGCAGGGCCACTGCAGCGCGGCGGTAGACCTCGCGGCGCGCTGGCGGCTCGAAATGCAGGTAGATCAGCACGACCGCGTCGAAACCGTCTTCCTCCCAATCCCACTCGGTCAGATCGGCACAGTGTACCGCCACGCTGACATCGCGCTCGTCGGCCAGTTGGCGAGCCTTCTCGCAGCCCACGGCGGAGTAGTCGATGCTGGTGACGTCGAAACCCTGTTCGGCGAGCCAGACGCCGTTGCGACCCTCGCCATCACCCAGGACCAGCACGCGCCCGCCCGGCGGCAGACGGTAGGACTGGCTCATCAGAAACTCGTTGGGGTGGGTCCCGTAAAGGAAATCGACCTGGCCGTACTTTTCGTTCCAAAATTCGGACATCGGCTGGCTTGCGCCCCCTCTATGGCAAGTCGGGTCAGTCTAACCCATGTTCGCGGGGCGACCGGTTGACCATCATGGGCCCTAACGGTCAGGCGGTCGGGGCCGGAAAGATCACGCGAAAGCAGCTGCCCTCGCCCGGCGTGCTGTCGATCTCAAGCCGCGCCCCGTGGCGTAGGGCCACGTGCTTGACGATCGCCAGCCCCAGACCGGTACCACCCCGCGACCGCGATCGTCCCACGTCAATGCGATAGAACCGCTCGGTTAGGCGGGGAATGTGGCGCGCCTCGATACCGATACCCGTGTCGCATACCGAGAACACGGCTCGGCCCTGATCGTCACGCGACCAGCGCACCTCGACGCGACCACCGGCCGGGGTGTACTTGACCGCGTTGAACACCAGGTTGGAAAACGCCGACTGCAACTCGCGCGGCACGCCCCACACCGTCAGGGCGGGGTCGAGGTCGGCACGGATGTCGTGACCTTCCTCGCCGGAGACCAGGCGCGCATCGTTGAGAATCGGCTCGACGAGGCGGCCCACGTTGATGGTCTCGAACCAGTCTGCATCGGGCTGCGAGGTCTCGAGCCTCGAGAGCAGCAGCAGGTCCTCGACGATCCGCCGCATGCGGTCGGCCTGCTGGTGCATGTTCGCCAGGATGCGATGCATCTGCGGATCCTGCCCCTCTTCGGTGTCGAGCAGGGTCTCGACGTAGCCGGCCAGGACGGTCAGCGGGGTGCGTAGCTCGTGCGAGACGTTGGCCACGAAGTCCTGGCGCACGCCTTGGAGCCGATGCAACGCCGTCACGTCGCGCCCGATCAAGAGGTAGCGATCCGAACCATAGGGCTCGATCCGCAGACTCAAAGTTCGTGTTTCATCCGCCGGCGCGCCGATCTCCAGTGCCGGTCGATCATCCCCCTGTTTCAGCCACGCGATGAAGGCTGGGGTGCGCCAGAGATCGTCCAGACGCAAGCCGATATCCGAGCGGTTGAGCCCCAGCATGTCGATGGCGGCGTGGTTCATCCACTCGATTTCGCGCTCGGCGGTGAGCACCACCATGGCATCCGGCACGGTCATCGCCGAGTGGTGATACCGCTTGAGCAGGGCCACCAGGCGGCGCTGGCGCCGAGACCATCGTCGACTTAGCCGACGCTGACGCACCTGGATCAAACCGGGCAACCCCCAGACGCGGCGCGGCTGCGAGGTGATCGGCAAGGCACGCGCCAGGTAGATCACGCGCCACAAAAGCGCGACGGTATAGATGAACAACGCGGTGACGGGCGCCAAGGCCCAGGCGGCCTCCCAGCCGATCGCCGCGCCGCCCCAAGCAACCAGCGACGCCAGCGCCAAAACCACGAGGACCAGCACGCCTTCCTCGCGCCATGCACGCTGGCGCGCCTCGGCCAATCGCAACTGCCGCAACTGGGCTCTGCGCTCGAGCCGCGTCGGCGAAGGAAGGTCGTCCGGCAAGGGAGGTCGCGAGTCGGTCATCAACGAAATCGACGATTCATCAGTCAGCCCGAGGCACGATTCGCTGCCGTCATTGGGCCGAAAGCCGGTAGCCCACACCACGCACGG
The DNA here is from genome assembly GCA_041685825.1 of Guyparkeria sp. Taxonomy (GTDB): domain Bacteria; phylum Pseudomonadota; class Gammaproteobacteria; order Halothiobacillales; family Halothiobacillaceae; genus Guyparkeria. The sequence continues at coordinate 5,956 of JAWLFB010000016.1, forward strand.
TCTGTATCAGGCCATCATAACCGCTCGGTGAGAGCACTTTGCGCAGGCGCAGGATATGCACGTCGACCGTCCGTTCCTCCACGTAGGCATTTTGCCCCCAGACCCGATCGAGCAACTGCGCACGGGTGAACACCCGGTCCGGGTGCTTCATGAAGAAGGCGAGCAAGCGAAACTCGGTCGGGCCGATATCGACCGGCTCGTCGGCGGCGGTCACCCGGTAGCTCTCCTGGTCGAGCTTCAGCCCGGCAACATCAATAACGGGATTCTCGGTGTCCGGCGACACCCGGCGGAGCACTGCCTTGATCCGCGCCATCAGTTCGCGCGGCGAGAACGGCTTGGTCACGTAGTCGTCGGCGCCGGCCTCAAGCCCACTCACCTTGTCCTCCTCCTCGCCTCGCGCCGTGAGCATGACGATCGGCACATCTTTGGTCAGCTCGTCGCGCTTGATGCGCCGGGCGAATTCGATACCGCTGGCACCCGGCAGCATCCAGTCAAGCAGGATCAGGTCTGGCTGTTTTTCTGCCAGACGCTCAAAGGCCTCCTGCACATCGGCGGCCTCGATCAGGTCGTAACCGGCGCGCCCCAGGGCGAAGGCGACCATCTCGCGGATCGGCTTCTCGTCCTCGACAATCAGTATGGTCTTTTGCATTCGATCATTCCGGCCAGCGCCGGTCCTCGCAACAATCGGTGTGAGCGGGGTGCCGGGGAACCGGATGGAACCGGGTCAAGCCCCGAACATGTGCCGGCATTAAACGCCGCCGCGATGACAGCAGCATGACAAGATGACAACGTGACGGGAAGTCTCGCGAGCCGTGAGGCCGCGCGACCTACCATCTGGCCACCCTGCAGGGAGGAACTTGCTAGACTTGCGTGCCCAATTAATCGATCCCTCGACATCGAGCAAGAGCCCCATGAGCAAAGCCGATCCTGACATCGTCGCCCTGGACGTGGCGCGTGCCCTGGCCGAGGACATCGGCAGTGGCGACGTCTCGGCGCAGTTGATCCCGGCCGACGAGATCGCACATGCCCGCATCATCAGCCGCGAGCCGGCGATTCTCTCCGGTGTCGACTGGGCGGATGCAGCCTTCCAGCGCGTCTCACCAGCTGTTCGGATCGAATGGGCCGCCGCCGACGGGGACAGCCTGTTCCCGGAACAGAGCCTGTGCCTGCTCAGCGGTCCGGCACGTGCCCTGCTCACGGCCGAACGGGTGGCGCTGAATTTCTTGCAGACGCTCTGCGCAACGGCCACGCTCACCGGCCGGTTCGTCGAGGCAGTCGAGGGCACCGGCGCGCAGATCCTCGACACCCGCAAGACACTGCCCGGCCTGCGTTACGCGCAGAAGAAGGCCGTGACCGACGGCGGTGGCACCAACCATCGCATGGGTCTGTACGACATGGTGATGATCAAGGAGAACCACATCCGGGCGGCGCGATCGATAACTGAGGCCGTTCGTTCTGCCGGGGTGGCGGCACGCGACCTGCCGTTGGAAGTCGAGGTGGAGAACCTCGAGCAACTCGAGGAGGCACTGGGCGCCGGGGTGACTCGGGTTCTGCTGGACAACTTTTCGCTCGATCAGCTGCGCGAGGCCGTCCGGCTCAACGCGGGCCGGGCCAAGCTCGAGTCCTCGGGCAACGTCTCGCTGCAAACAGTGCGCGACGTGGCCGAAACCGGGGTCGACTACATTTCAATCGGAGCGCTGACAAAACACGTCGAGGCGATCGACTTGTCGATGCGATTCATCGACTGATCACGCCTCGACCGCAACGGCCCGTTCACTCGAAATCGTAGTATTCCTGGTTCATCCATGCGGTGACCGCGTCGACCTCCTCGTCGAACCACGGCAGACCAAAGTTGTTGGCACAGCCTTGGACCATGGTGCGCAGGCTGTCGTAACTGCCCATGTTGCCGGCGTCCGCGCGTGCCTTGAACCACTCGTCATTGTGCGGAACCATGTGGCACTCGGCGCAATTGTCGGCGAAAAGCTCACCGCCCCAGGCGATGTCTGGCTCGGCGGCCACGGGGGCGGCGAGCATTGCGCCGGCGATAAGGCTAAGCATTCGAGTCGGGTTTGCGTGCATCTTCTTCCTGGTTCGCATGGCGTTGCCACTCCTTTTCTGCTGCAATTCTTAACGCGCGGATCATCTTCACGGCCGCGTCGTGTTTGAGTGTAGGACGCCGGCACTGATAGGAAAATCAATTTTTCCTATCCGGAACAACTATTTTCACTTGTTAGGACTATCGATGATCACCGTCTACGGCATCTCCAACTGCGACACCGTTAAAAAGGCCCGAACCTGGTTGGCCGAGCAGGGGCTCGAATATCGCTTTCACGACTTCAAAAAGGCAGGTATACCGGAACCCCGGCTGGACGACTGGCTGGAACGATTCGGCTGGGAGAAGGTGATCAACAACCGGGGCATGAGCTGGCGTCGTCTGCCGGCCGAGGTACGAGAGGCCATGGATCTCGCACGCGCCCGCGAAGCGGCCCTCGCCAATCCAAGCCTGATCAAGCGCCCGGTGGTGGAACACGATGGCAACACGCTGATCGGCTTTTCCGCCGACGAATGGCAGGAGACCCTGGCATGAGTGAGGCAACCATCGACCTCGCCCGCGAACTGATCCGCCGTCCCTCGGTCACGCCGGACGACCAGGGATGCCAAGCGCTAATCGCAGGGCGAATCGCCCCGCTGGGCTTTGCCATCGAATCGTTGCGCTTCGAGGAGGTCGACAACCTCTGGGCGATACATGGCGGCCGGGGCGACGCCGCTCCGTTGTTCGTGTTCGCCGGGCACACCGATGTGGTGCCGACCGGCGAGGCCTCGGGCTGGACCTACCCGCCGTTCGCTGCCGAGATCCACGGCGGGCGCCTGTACGGACGAGGCGCGGCCGACATGAAGGGCTCGGTGGCGGCGTTCGTCACTGCCGCCGAGCGCTTCCTCGCCCGGCAACCCGAACCGGCATTCCGGCTGGGCTTTCTCATCACCAGCGACGAGGAGGGCCCCGCCCAACACGGCACCAAGCGTGTGGTGCAGTGGCTGCGCGAAAAGGGGATTTCAATCGACTGGTGCCTGGTGGGTGAGCCGTCGAGCCGCAACCGGCTGGGCGACGAGTTCAAGATCGGGCGTCGCGGGTCAATCACCGGCAACCTCGTGATCGAAGGCCGCCAAGGTCATGTCGCCTACCCGCACCTGGCCAACAACCCGGTGCATCGTGCCGCGCCGTTCCTAGCCGAACTGGTCGAGATCAAGTGGGACGAGGGCAATGCCCACTTCCCGCCCTCGACGCTGCAGATCGCGAACGTCCAGGCGGGCACTGGGGCGAACAACGTCATTCCAGGCGAGATGAGCGTCCAGTTCAACCTGCGCTTCAACACGGAGACCTCGGTCGAAGTAATCCAGGCACGGATGGAGGAACTGCTCAAACGCCACGGCCTGTCTTATCGCCTCGACTGGCACCTGTCGGGCGTGCCGTTCCTCACCCGGGACGACGGACCCATGGTGGGCGCGGTCGAGCGGGCCGTGGAAGGCGAGCTTGGAACGGCACCGACGCCATCGACCGCCGGCGGGACTTCGGACGGACGCTTCATCGCGCCGACCGGGGCCCAAGTGATCGAGCTCGGCCCGCTCAACGCCACCATCCATCAGATCGACGAGCATGTCGCGGTCGAGGACCTGAACGTCCTGTCCGCGATCTACGAGCGTCTTCTCGACGAACTGGATACCGAGGCGCGACGCCTCAGGGGCTGACCGTCCACCGCTGTCGCAACCTCAAAGGAGCACCAGATTATCCCGGTGTACCAGTTCGTTTTCCTCGCGGTAACCGATCGCCTCGGCGATCGCCTGGCTCGAGCAACGGACCAGTCGCGCGGCGTCGCTGCTCGGGTAGTTGACCAGCCCGCGCGCGAATTCGTGGCCCTCGTCATCGACGATCGAGACCAACTCACCACGGGCGAACTGCCCCGAAACGCCCGTCACGCCGACCGGCAGCAGCGAACGCCCGTGCTCGGCCACCGCCCGGGCGGCACCGGCATCGACCCGCAACTCGCCCCGCACGCGCAACTGCCCCGCCAGCCACTGCTTGCGCGCGGCCAGCCGGTTAGTCGCGGGACGAAAATGCGTCCCCAGCGGCTCGCCAGCGGCCAGTCGGCAAAGCACGTCCGCCTCGCTGCCCGCCGAGACGATCGTCGCTGCGCCAGAACGGGCAGCGCGCTTGGCGGCCAGCACCTTGGTGTACATGCCGCCGCGACCGAGACGCCCACCTTCGGGGGAGGCCATGGTCTCGAGGATCGGATCACCTGCCGTCACTTCGGCCAGCAGCTTCGCGTCCGGCTGCTTACGTGGGTCGGCCTCGAACAGCCCCGGCTGGTCGGTAAGGATGACCAGCATGTCGGCCTCGACGAGGTTGGCGACCAGGGCGGCGAGCGTGTCGTTGTCGCCGAAACGGATCTCGTCGGTGGCAACCGTATCGTTCTCGTTGACCACTGGCACCACGCCCAGTTCCAAAAGGGTGCGCAACGTGCTGCGGGCGTTGAGGTAACGCTCGCGGTCGACGAGGTCGTCGTGGGTCAGGAGGATCTGCGCCGAATGGGTATCGAACCGTGCCAGCCCCTCGGCGTACGCCTCGACCAGGCCCATCTGGCCGACGGCCGCAGCAGCCTGCAACTTGGGCAAGGATTCGGGGCGTTCGTCCCAACCTAGGCGCGCCATGCCCTCGGCGACCGCCCCCGAGGTGACAATGAGGATCTCGCGTCCCTCGCGGCGAAGCTCGGCCAGCTGGCGCGCCCAAGCAGCGATGGCTTCGCGGTCCAGGCCGCGCCCGTCCCCGGTGACCATCGCCGAGCCGATCTTGACTACCCAGCGCTGATAGCCCCTGACCTCGTCACGCATCCTCAGTCCTCCGTCGACGATCCCGGGCGCTCGGTCGACGCCTCGCGCTCGCGTGCCCACTCGGTCTCGAGGTAGTCGAGGATCGCCCAAACCAGCGGCTGGGTGCCGGTCTTGTCCAGGGCGCTGATCGCGAACACTGGCCCGGTCAGCCCGATCTCAGTCGCGAAGCGCTGTTTCAGCGCCTCGATATTGGCCTCGCACTCCTCGTCCGCCCAGACATCGATTTTGTTGAGCACCAGCCAGCGCGGCCGGTCAGCAAGGGATTCGTCGTACTTCTCCAATTCCGCCTCGATGGCCGCGACGCTCTCGACCGGGTCGATCTCGTCGTAGGGTGCGACGTCGACGACATGCAGCAACAGGTTGGTGCGCGCCAGATGCTTGAGGAACCGGATGCCCAGCCCCGCCCCCTCGGCTGCGCCTTCGATTAGGCCGGGAATGTCGGCAACCACGAAGCTGCGATGCGGCTGGGGGGCGACCACACCCAGATTGGGATACAGGGTGGTGAACGGGTAGTTGGCGACTTTGGGCCGGGCGTGCGAGATGGCCCGGATCAGGGTCGACTTGCCGGCGTTGGGTTGACCAAGGAGCCCGACATCGGCCAGCACCTTGAGCTCCAGGCGCAGCCGGCGCTCGTCACCGGGCGTCCCGTCGGTCTTCTGCCGCGGAGCACGATTGATCGAGCTCTTGAACCGGGTGTTGCCTAGCCCGTGCCAGCCGCCCTTGGCCACCAGCAGCTCCGCATCAGCCTCAACCACCTCGCCGATCACCTCGCCGGTGTCCTCGTCGTGAACTACCGTGCCCAGCGGCACATGGACGTACAGGTCGCCGCCCTTCCGGCCGGTCATGTTGCGGCCCGCGCCGTTCTTGCCCCGCTCGGCCTCGTAGTGGCGCTGGAAGCGGAAGTCGGCCAGAGTATTGAGGTTGACGTCGCCGACCAGGTACACCGAGCCACCGTCCCCGCCATCGCCGCCGTTCGGACCGCCAAATGGAACGTACTTCTCGCGGCGAAAGCTCACCACGCCATTGCCGCCATCACCGGCCTTGACCTTGATGGTCGCTTCATCGACAAATTTCACGACACGATCCCCACAATCCCACGCCATTTAAGACAATTCTGCATGATGCGATGGCATTCCTAGCTTACCGATTTGCCCGCATTCGGCGTTGCCCTGAACAGGCCACAAACACGAAAGCCCCGCTCGCGGGCGGGGCTCAGAAGGCGGTCAACGGCCAGACGGGCTGACCGCCAACTTACATCGTGCCGGTTTAGGCCGACTCGATGCTGACGAAACGGCGGCTCTTCGGACCCTTGGTCTCGAACTTCACTTGGCCGTCGGTCAGGGCGAACAGGGTGTAGTCACGGCCGACGCCCACGTTACTGCCGGCGTGGAACTTGGTGCCACGCTGACGAACGATGATGCTGCCGGCGGAGACGGCTTCACCGCCGAAACGCTTCACGCCGAGGCGCTTACTTTCGCTGTCGCGCCCGTTTCGGGTAGAGCCTGCTGCTTTCTTATGTGCCATGGTTCAAGTCTCCTGGTCTGGTAACCGGGCGCTTAAGCGCTGATACCGGTGATCTTGAGTTCAGTGTAGGCCTGGCGGTGGCCCTGACGCTTCATGTGGTGCTTGCGACGGCGGAACTTGATGATCTCCACCTTCTTGCCGCGACCCTGGCCCACGATCTCGGCGGTGACGCTTGCGCCATCGACGTTGGGCGTACCAACCTTGATATCCGCGCCGTCGCCGACCATCAAAACCTGATCCAGCGTCACGGCGCTGCCGGCTTCGCCAGAGAGCTTCTCGACGCGCACTTTGCTGCCTTGCTCGACGCGGTACTGCTTACCGCCGGTAACGACCACTGCGTACATGCTGTAAAACCCGAATGTTTATGCGTAAAAGGGCTGGCGACACAAAGGCATCGCCAGCCGGCGTTGTTTGAAGGCGCGCAATTCTAGCGACCAGCGCCTTGCTCGTCAAGTCCGATCAGGAGGGGCTTATGCCTCGGCTTCCGCGGCATCGATCACGTTGAGGCCACCTCCCTCCTGCATCGCCGCGTACTCTTCCTCGAAGAAGAACGTCTCCTCACCAAAGGCCGGCGTCAATTCATTTAGCCAGGTGGCTTGCTCGTCGTACTTGGCAAAGAACGGGCGCTGGACCCAGTCCGGGTTTCGGCCCTGAACGAAGCGCAGGACGAACACCTTCTCGCCCTGGATCTCAGCCACACCCTGAATCTCGACCTTGCCCGGCCCAGCGGACATGGACGGCCCGCGTGCAGTGCGCGCCAGGCCCGAGACCTGCTTCATCGCGTCGCGGTAGACGCGATGCGCCTCGGCCAGCGGCACCTCGAAGCGGTACTTCGCACCCGTGTCGCGCTCGACGAACATGTAATAGGGGATCATGCCAAGTCGGACCTGCTCGCGCCACATGCGCGCCCAGACCTCGCCAGAATCGTTGATGTGCTTGATCAGCGGGCTTTGGGTGCGGATCTCGGCGCCGGTGGCGCGGATCCGCCTGACCGCCTCGCGGAAGATGGGGTTTGCCATCTCCTGGTCGTGGTTGATGTGCGCCATTACTGCAACATGCTTGCCCGACTCGACCAGCCGCTCGAACAGCCCCAGCAACTCGTCGGCGTCCGCATCGGTGACGAAACGATACGGCCAGAACGACAACGCCTTGGTGCCGATGCGAACGGTTTGCACGTGTTCGAGGCGCTCATCTAGCAGCCCCTCGAGATACGGTGTCAGGTGCTTGGTCTTCATCACCATCGGATCGCCACCGGTCATCAGCAGATCGGTCAGGTTGGGACGCTCGGCCAGGTAGTCGAGCAACTGGCCGGCCTCCTTGGAGGCGATCTTGAGGTCCTTGTCGCCGACGAACTGCGCCCAACGGAAGCAGAAGGTGCAGTAGCTGTGACAGGTCTGACCCTGGCTGGGGAAAAACAGCGCGGTCTCACGGTACTTGTGCTGCACACCCTCGACGGTCTCGCCGTTGACCTCGGGGAGGTTCATCTCCATCTGGCCGGCCGGGTGGGGGTTGAGCTTGTGCCGCAGCTTCCAGGCAAGCGCCGTGATCTCCTCCTTGGGCGCATCGCGGCGATGCAGCTCGGCCATCTCCTCGTACATCTCGGGGTCGAGCATGTCGCGCTGCGGGAAGGTCAGGGAGAAGATCGGATCGTCGGGCGCGCGGTCCCAGTCGATCAGGTTCTCGATGACGTAGTTATTGACGCGAAACGGCAGCACGCTCGCGACCACCTTCATCTCGAACAGCGCCTCCTCACCGAGGCGCTTGAGCGGCTCGATCTTGTCGAGGTGGCGATCGGTAAAGACCTGCAGCTTGGGCGCCTGCCCGTCCGGCGTACTCGCCGCTGTAGCTTGGGGGTTTCCGCGAATGCCTCGCTTGGCAACAGTCGTCATAAAACCTCGTCTGGTGCGCATGGGATAGGCCGTGCCGACCACGAGAGAAAGGCTGAACGGCGCGGATCTCGGGCCGTTCGGCATTCCCCCTCAAGGCCGGCGAATTCTAGTGCATTCTCCGATAAAAACAACCGCTTATACGCATAACTACCCTTCCTATCGGCCAAAGACGACGGCCTCGCGCCCCCACGAGCCATCTCCTAGGCGACAATGCCCTTTTCCAATCACCGGAGCTTCGCGCCGGAGCGAAGGACGTGTCGGAACATCCCATGATCGATCTGCGCCACTGGAGCCTGGCCCTGGCTCTGTCCGCGACCACAAGCCTTGCCGCGCTACTTGCCGGACACGCCGGGCCACTGGGCCTGGCGGTTTTGCTGCCATTGCTGGGACTGGGCCTGATCGCCGCCGCCCGCGGGGTGATCGGCCCGATGACCGCGGCCATCGCCATCGGCTTGGGCGTGATCCTCAGCCTTCATCTTTGGCCCGGCCTTGACAACCCGCCGATCTGGCTGGACCGACACTTTTGCCGCGACTGCCTGCCACACAGTTTCTACCTGTCGGTCGACCAGGCCCTGCTGGTGGCCGCTTGGCTGCCCCTGGTGCTGGGCCGTTGGCGGACTACCCATCCGTTATCCCTGCTGACAGCCGGGCTCGTCACCATCACCGCGGCCATCGCGCTGGGTATCGCCACCGGCATGTTCCGCTGGCAGCCGGGCTGGCCCGGCCTATCGTTACTGATCCTGTTCGCTGCGGTGAATCTGGTCACAGTGGTTGCCGAAGAGGTGCTTTTCCGCGGCCTGCTACAGCGGCACCTATTCGTCCGGATGGACTCGGCACATGCCTGGTGGCTCACTCTGGTGGCTCACTGCGGTGGTCTTCGGGCTGGTCCACCTACCCTTCGGCACCGAGTTCGCTGCTGTGGCCACCATCGCCGGGTTGGGCCACGGCTGGATCGCGTGGAAAAGCGGCTCGCTCTGGCCAGCGATCGGACTGCACTGGCTGGTCAACTTGCTGCACTTCTCGTTGTTCAGCTATCCGATGCTGGCCTGAGAACCGCAACCAGCTCGTCTAATCTCGAACGTCACGTCCCCGGAACGCCTGCCCCGAGGAACCACCATGTCTCGTGCACGACTTGCCCTGATCGCCTTCCTTCCACTGCTCGCCCCCCAGCCCGCACTAGCCGAGCCGGCCGTCGAGACGGTCACCGACGACCTGCACCACCCATGGGCCCTGGCCTTTCTTCCCGATGGCGAGGTGCTGGTCACCGAGCGCCGCGGCCGGCTCTGGCGGGTCGACCCGGCGACGGGTGAGCGCCAGGCGATCGACGGCGTGCCGGAGGTCGATCACCGCAATCAGGGTGGACTACTTGATGTGCTCGCCCACCCGGCGCATGCAGACAACCAATGGATCTACCTGACTTGGGCCGGACGCTGCGATGGCGGCAACGCTACCCACCTGGGTCGAGGGCAACTGGAAGGCAAACGGCTGGTCGACTTCAAGACGCTGCATGTCGCCACCCCCTGCGTCGATTCCCGCATTCACTTCGGGTCGCGGCTGGCCTTCGATCGCGACGGGTACCTGTTCATGACTGTCGGCGACCGCGGCGAACGCGATCGTGCCCAAGATCTCGCCGATCACAACGGCTCGGTCCTGCGATTCCACGACAACGGCCGCATCCCGGCAGATAACCCGTTCGTCGACCAAGCCGATGCCGAGGACGCGATCTTCAGTTACGGCCACCGCAATCCACAGGGGGCGACTACACATCCGCAAACCGGCCGCGTCTGGATTCATGAGCACGGCCCGCGCGGCGGCGACGAGATCAACATCCCGGCCGCCGGAGAAAACTTCGGCTGGCCGATCCAGACCTACGGCCGGGAGTACGCCGGTCCGGAGATCGCCCCAAACGAGGTGGAGGGCGTGATCGGCCCGCTCCATCACTGGACCCCATCGATCGCCCCGTCGGGCATGACTTTCTACGATCACGCCACCACGCCCACCTGGCAGGGCAACTTGTTCGTCGGAGCGCTGGCCAAGCGCCACCTCGCCCGCTTACAACTGGATGGCGAACGCGTGGTCAGCGAGAAACAATGGCTGAAGGAGCGCGAATGGCGTATCCGCGATGTCGAGCTCGGGCCGGACGGCGCGCTCTGGGTCATTACCGACCATGCCGATGGACGATTGCTGCGGTTGACACCCGACTGAACGGGCATCCGCCGCAAGGCTTGCGCCTGCCCATACAGGCACCTATAGTCCCGAGACGATGAGAATCATGCACGTAATCACCCTGCTGCTTGCCTTCTGGGCACCGCTCAACGCGGTGACTGCCGGCGTGGCCATGCTCGACTGTCCGATCGACGAGACAATCGAGCACTCGGCCGATTGCCCGAGTATGGGCGGCATGACCGAGGAGCCAACCGCGTCGGCCGGCTGTGATCACTGTGCCAACTGCGTGTTACTGGGCGGCTTCTCCCTGCCGACCCAGTCCACACCGGCTGCCATCCACGTGCCAAACGGCACCCTCAATGCATTCTTGGCAGACTCGATGGCCGCAGGGGTCCCCAGCACCCCGTTCCGCCCTCCCCTCTCGGCCTGACACGGCCGAGCCGATCAGGGCAGCACGCCCCGACGACACCTCGGCTGACCCAGCGTCCCGCTGACCGTCTTCAACCGAGGAAAGCCCCATGAACCAATCGATTCTCTCACGGACCACCGCTGCCCTGTTGGCGATTGCCGTGCCGCTCACCCCGAGCCTGGCCGACTCGTCGACCGATGCCGGGCTGCGCCTGACACTGGAAGCGGCCGAGCGGGCCGCGACCCAGAACGACGAAGGCCTGCAGGCCGCCGATCGACGACGCGCCGGCCTGGCCGCGACCGCCGAGGCCGCCGACGAGTTGCCCGACCCGCGGCTGTCCGTCGCACTGCAGAACGTGCCAACCGACAACTACAGCCTGAGCGATTCGCCGATGACCCAGACGGTGGTGACGCTATCGCAGAGCCTGCCGCCGGGCGACACGCTTGCCTTCCGCGGCGAGCAGGCCGAAGCCCGCATCCAGGGCGCATCCGCCGCCTTGGCCACCGCCGACCGCCAGCTCAGGCGCGAGGTGCGCCGACTGTGGCTGGCCGTCTACCGCGAAGAGTCCCTGAGCCGCCTGATCAAGGCGGAACGCGAGCTTTACCGGGAATTGCTCGAAAGCGCGCGCACCGCCTATCAGGTCAACGCAGCCAGCGGCAGCGATCTGGTCACCCTGCAGGCACGACTGTCACGCCTTGGTGATGCCTTCGACCGTCGCCGCGGTGAGGCCGAGGTCGCCCGGGCACGGCTGGCGCGCTGGGTGGGCGACACCGCGCGCTGGCCCCTGCCGGACACCTTGCCCGCCGTGCTCACCGACTTCCCAAGGGGCGAGATCGAGCACCAACCCGAGGTTCAGCGGCTACGCGCCGACCTCGAAGCCGCTCGCGCCCAGGTAGGCGAGGCAGAAGAGCAATTCGCACCGGAAATCGGCCTGCAGGTCGGCTTCGGGCTGCGAGCCGGCAGCGAGCCCAACACGCTGTCCGCCGGCGTGAGCGTAAGCCTGCCGATTTTCAGCGAGCGTCGCCAATCACCCCGACTGCGCGGCGCGCAACAGTCCGCCCAGGCCGCCCAGCTCGAGTTGTCCAAGCGCGCGCGTGATCTCGCCGCCCAGGCCGACGGCATCCGCGCCCGCCTGGCCGCCCTGGACCGGCGCGTCACGCGCTACGAAACCGACATCATTCCCGAACTACAACAGGTCGCCGAGATGATCCGCGGCGAGATCGGCTCCGGGCGGGGCGAATTCGACGCCCTGATCGAGGCCGAACGCGCCGTCGTCGAGGCCCGCCAGGAACTGCTCACCCTGCGCCTCGACCGTGCCGACCAACTCATCGACCTGCGCTACCTGCTGGAGCCGACCGCATGAAGACCCCCAACCGCACCTTCCGCATCAAGCGGCTCACCCGCGTCACGCTGCTGGGCTCGGCCCTGGTCACCCCGGCCCTGCTGATGGGCGTCAACCCGGCGATCACCTCGGTGATGGCGGCCGACAACGGCGATCAGGCCGACCACGAGGGTCACGATCACGCCCAGTCCGCGAGCGACGACGGCGATACCGTGACCCGCTGGACCTGCCCCATGCACCCGCAGATCGTCGAGGAAGAACCCGGCAGCTGCCCGATCTGCGGCATGGACCTGGTCGAGAAGGAATTCCCCGCCGAGGAGGCCGAGCAGGCAGCGAACGAGGACCCGGAGTCCAACTCAAACGATGAGGGCAATGATCAAGCCGAATCGTCCGATGACGGCGGCGAGACCGTCACCCGCTACACCTGCCCCATGCATCCACAGATCGTCGAGGAAGCCCCCGGCAGTTGCCCGATCTGTGGCATGGACCTGGTCGAGAAGGAATTCCCGGCCGAGGAGGCCGAGCAAGCCGCCGAGTCCTCGCAAGAATCCTCCACCGACGAGGGCGCGCACGAAGGCCACGATCACGCCCAGGCGTCGGGTGACGACGGCGAGACCGTGACGCGCTGGACCTGCCCGATGCACCCGCAGATCGTCGAGGAGGAACCCGGTAGCTGTCCCATCTGCGGCATGGATCTCGTCGAGAAAGAATACCCGGCCAGCGAGGTGGACGGCGGCCAGTCGGACTCCGCTCAGGAGGTGCCCAGCTACCCGAGCGTGTCGGTCGACCCGATCACCGTGCGCCACATGAACGTGGTCATCAGCGAGGCCGCCGAACGACAGCTCGCCGGCGAGATCCGCACGGTGGGCACCGTCGGCTACGACGAGGACCGGCTCGCCCACGTCCACCCGCGCGCCGAGGGCTGGGTGGAAACGCTTAAGGTCGCCTCCATCGGGGCCAGCGTGAAGCAGGGCGACGTGCTGTTAGAGGTCTACTCCCCCGATATCGTCTCCGCCCAGCAGGACTACCTGGTGGCCCTGCGGCGCGGCATGGACGACCTGATCGAATCCAGTCGCGCACGGCTCGAGCTGCTGAACGTGCCCGAGGCCACCATCGATCGCATCCGTCAGCAAGGCAAGGTGACGCGCACCATCCCGCTGCTGGCCCCGCAGGACGGCTATGTCGCCGAGATCGACCTGCGCGAGGGCATGTACATCCGCCCGGACATGGAGCTCTACACCATCGCCCGCCGCGACCAGGTGTGGGTCAACGTCGACGTGCTCGAACGGCGCATGCAGTCCGTCGGCGAGGGCCAGACCGCCCGCATGCAGGTCGACGGCGTCCCCGGGCACGAGTTCGAGGGGACGGTGGACTTCGTCTATCCGGAACTCGACCCGCAGTCACGCACGCTGCGGGTGCGGCTGGTCTTCGACAACGAGGAAGGCCTGTTGCGCCCCAACCAGTTCGCCGAGGTCACCCTGAGCCCGGCGAATGCCCCCGAGGTGCTGGCCGTGCCGTCGACCGCGATCATTCCCGCACCCGGCGGCGCACGCGTGGTGGTACGCACCGGCGAGGGTCGCTTCCGGCCGATGGTGGTGGAGACCGGCGTCGAGGCCGGTGGCTACACCGAGATCGTCTCGGGGCTGGAGGCCGGCGATCAGGTGGTCGCCTCCGGGCAGTTCCTGATCGACTCGGAGTCGAACGTACAGGCCGCCTTCTCGCGCCTGTCCGGCTCCAGTGGCTCGGAGACGTCGAAGGAAAAGGACTCGTCCGGCAACGGCCAGTCCGGTCACCAGCACTAAGGGGAGGCAGACATGATCGAGCGACTCATCCATGCCTGCATCCGCCTGCGGGTGCTGGTCGTCCTGCTGTCCGCCCTGCTGGCCGTGGCCGGCTGGGCAAGCTGGAAGGCCACCCCGCTGGACGCGATACCGGATCTCTCCGACACGCAGGTGATCGTCAAGACCAGCTACCCGGGCCAGTCGCCGCAGGTGGTGCAGGACCAGGTCACCTACCCGCTGACCACCCGCCTGCTGGCCGTGCCGGGCTCGACGGCGGTGCGCGGCTACTCGTTCTTCGGCGACTCCTACACCTACGTCACCTTCGAGGAAGGCACCGACCTCTACTGGGCCCGCTCGCGGGTACTCGAATACCTCAACCAGGCCAGCGAGGACCTGCCCGAGGGCGTCACCCCCAGCCTGGGTCCGGATGCGACCGGGGTGGGCTGGGTGTTCCAGTACGCGCTGAACGATCCCACCGGACAGCATGATCTTTCCGAGCTCACCACGCTGCAGAACTGGTTCTTGAAGTTCCAGCTCGAGTCGGTCGAGGGGGTCTCGGAGGTGGCCACGGTCGGCGGCATGGTGCGCGAGTACCAGATCGTGGTCGACCCGCAGCGCCTGCGGGTGTTCGACATCTCGATCACCGAACTGCGCAACGCGATCGCCGAGGCCAACAGCGAGGTCGGCGGCGGCGTGATGGAACGCGGCGGTGCCGAGTACATGATCACCAGCCGCGGTTATCTGCAGTCGGTCGACGACATCGCACAGATCCCGGTGGGCGTCTCGGATTCCGGCACACCGATCACGGTCCGCGATCTCGGCCGGGTCGAGGTCGGGCCAGCCGAACGGCGCGGCATTGCCGATCTTGACGGCAAGGGCGAGGTCGTCGGCGGCATCGTGGTGATGCGCCACGGCGAGAACGCCCGCGAGGTGATCGCCGCGGTCAAGGAGAAGCTCGAGGACGTGAAATCCGGCCTGCCAGAGGGCGTGGAGGTGCTGACCACCTACGATCGCAGCGGCGTGATCGAGCGGGCGGTGGCCTTCCTCGAGAAGAAGCTGGTCCAGGAACTGATCGTGGTGGCGCTGGTCAGCCTGATCTTCCTGTTCCACCTGCGTTCGGCGTTCGTCGCCATCGTCAGCCTGCCGCTGGGCATTCTCGCCGCGTTCATCGTCATGCACTGGCAGGGCATCAACGCCAACATCATGTCGCTGGGCGGGATCGCGATCGCCATCGGTGCGATGGTCGATGCAGCGATAGTGATGATCGAGAACGCCCACAAGCACTTGGCCCGTCATCGGGATCAGTACGGCCAGGCGCCAAAAGGCGAGGAGCACTGGCAGTTGATCGGCCGCGCGGCCGGCGAAGTCGGTCCGGCGCTGTTCTTCTCCCTGCTGATCATCACCTTGTCATTCCTGCCAGTGTTCGCCCTCGAGGCGCAGGAAGGGCGCCTGTTCGCCCCGCTGGCCTACACCAAGACCTATGCGATGGCGGCCGCCGCAGGCCTTGCCGTCACCTTGGTGCCGGTGCTGATGGGTTATTTCATCCGCGGGCGAATTCCGAAGGAGGAAAGCAACCCGCTCAACCGCTTCTTGATCTGGGGCTACCGGCCGATCTTGTCCGGCTCACTGCGCTTCCCGAAGACCGTGCTGGTCGGCGCGTTGCTGCTTTTGCTCTCGGCCGTGCTGCCGTTCGCCGGCATCTCCGGGTTTCTCTCGCCGCTCAAGTGGGGCGGGGACACGGACTGGCAGGCGCAGGTCACCGACTGGCAATCCGGTCTAGAGCGCCAATGGCAGGGGTGGTTTGACGGCTCACCCCGGCTCGCCGCCCTGGGCTCGGGGCTGGGCTCGGAGTTCATGCCGCAACTCGACGAGGGCGACCTGCTGTACATGCCCACCACCCTGCCGGGCTTGTCGGTGGGCGAGGCACGCCTGCTGATGCAGCAGGTCGACGGCCTGATCGCCGAAGAGCCGGAAGTCGAGCGCGTGTTCGGCAAAATTGGGCGAGCCAACACCGCCACCGACCCCGCCCCGCTGACCATGATCGAGACTAGCATCACACTTAAGCCGCGTGACGAGTGGGACAAGGGCGTGACGCTCGACGATCTGATCGAACGACTGGACGATAAAGTCGACTTCCCCAGCCTGAACAACGCATGGGTGATGCCGATCAAGACCCGTATCGACATGCAGACCACCGGCATTCAGACGCCTATCGGCATCAAGATTACCGGGCCGGATCTGGAGCAGATCGAGGCGATCGGCCAGGAGGTGGAGACCGCGCTCAAGGGGCTGCCCGGCACGCGCAGCGCGTTCGCCGACCGCACCTCGGACGGGCGCTACGTGGTTATCACCCCCGACCGCGCCAAGGCCGCTCGCGTGGGGCTGAACATCGGCGAAATCCAGCGGGTGATCAGCCTGGCCGTCGGCGGGGTCAAGGTGACCGATACCGTCGAGGGACTGGAGCGCTTCCCGGTCAGCCTGCGCTACCCCCAGGCCGACCGCGATTCGGTCTCGGCACTGCGCGATCTACCGATCGTCACCCCCACCGGAGCGACCGTAGCGCTGGGCCAAGTCGCGAGCATCGAGGTGGAGTCCGGCCCGCCGGTGATCAAGTCGGAGAATAGTCGGCCGGCCGGCTTCGTCTTCGTCACCTCCCGGGGCGTAGACCTGGGCGGGTACGTCGAACGGGCCAAGCAGGCGCTGCACGAAGAGGTCGACCTGCCACCGGGCTACGCCATCGAGTGGGCCGGCCAGTACCGCTACATGGAGCGCGCCGCCGAGCGCCTCAAGCAGGTGGTGCCGTTGACGCTGGCCATCATCTTCCTGCTGCTGTACCTGGCTTTCCGCCACGGCGGCAAGGCGGTGATGATCATGGGCAGCCTGCCTTTCGCGCTAATCGGCAGTTTCTGGCTGCTGTGGGCGCTGGGCTACAACTTCTCGATCGCGGTGGCGGTCGGGCTAATCGCTCTGGCCGGCGTGGCCGCCGAGTTCGGCGTGGTGATGCTGATCTACCTAGACCAGGCCATCAAGCGCCGCCAGGAGGAGGGCCAGTTCAACACGCGCGCCGACCTCAAGGACGCCCTGATGGAAGGGGCGGTGCTGCGGGTACGCCCCAAGGCGATGACCGTTGCCGTGATCCTCGCCGGCCTGATGCCGATCATGATCGGCGTGGGCACGGGCTCGGAGGTGATGTCTCGCATCGCCGCTCCGATGGTCGGCGGCATGATCACCGCGCCAATCCTGTCGATGATCGTCCTGCCGGTGATCTACTGGCTGTGGCAACGGCGCCGCTTGCCCGAGGCCGCCTGACCGGTTGCCTTGGAAAGCTCTGCACGAATCGCCACCATGAAAAAGGCCGGCTTTCGCCGGCCTTTCCTTTGCCCAGATCAACAGTCACCTGGGTTCAACGGCTGAAACGGGGTCGCTCCCGATCATTTGACGCCAGCGGCCGCCTTCGCAAAGCCGTCGAGTGCCTGACCGACCTTTTCTTGCACCGGCGCGGCACAATCACCGATCCCGTGGCGTTCGACGAGGTATTCGGCCGTGTTGTAGGCCACTTTGACGGTATCCCCGTCTTTCCAGATCAGCATCTTCATCGGCAGGTCGATCGCCACCGTCGGGGCGCACTTCATCAACTGGGTACCGGCCGCCGGGTTGCCGAAGATCACCAGCCGCGTCGCCCGCATCTCCAAGTCGACCGTCTTCGCGTTGGCCTGGTGATCGACCTGTGCCATGACCGTCAGGCCCTTCCCCTCGACCGCCTCGATCAGCCGTTCTTCGGTCTCGGCCACGCTGTACTGGCTTTCCAACGTTGCGATACCGTTGCCGGCCAGGGCCGTGGCCGGCAACGCAAAGGCCGGCCCAGCCAATAGCGCGCCCAACAATGCGGCTCGCATTTTCGAAAAAATCGTCTTGAGGTTCATCACGTCACTCCATTTATTGTCTCGGGGAACAGGGACAGGGCTAGTTCACGCCGACGGCGGTGTCCAGGCATTGCCCTGCATCGGTTCGTCCACCGGCGTATCCGCCAGATGGTTGGTGTAATTGCTCAGGGTTTTCTGCGCGATGCCCACCAGCACGTCGAACTGCTGGGACGGCTCGTAACCGGCATTGAAGAAGCGCTGCTGGGTCGCCTCGCTCGGCCAGCCTCGACGATCGACCATTTCATGGGTCAGCTGGCGCAGAGCTTCCAGCCTGGGGTCATCGATCGGCTGGCCCTTGCGTATCGCCTCGACCACCGGGGCGTCCACTCCCATCACCCCCGCGGTGGTCGTGTGCGCGGCCATGCAGTAGTGGCACTCGTGGTAGCGGCTGACGGTCAGCAGCACGACATGCTGCTCGCTGGCATCGAGCCCAGTTTGCGACTCGAAGATGTCGGAAAGCGACAGGTACGCCTCGGCCAGTGCCGGAGACTCGGCCATTATGCCGATCAGGTTTGGCAGGAAACCGAATGCCGCGGTGGCCTGTTCGATCGAGTCTGCAGCCTTGTCGGGCGCGGTTTCGGCGCTATGGACGGGATAACGGTCCGACATTGTCACGACTCCTTCGCGGGATATAATTGATCAACCGTTCAACGAAAACAGAACGTATACCACCACGAACGATCGTTCAAATAAGCACGGGCAACGCACCAGCGACCAGGATTGATGACCACCATGGCTAGAACGGCGGCTTTCGAACGCGACGAGGTACTGACCGAGGCGATGCAGCTCTTCTGGTCACGGGGTTACAACCGCACCTCGATGCGCGACCTCACCCAGGCGACGCGACTCAACCCGGGTAGTCTCTACGCGGCCTTTCGCAACAAGCAGGGCCTGTTCCTCGAGTCAGTCGACCTGTACACCAGGGCATTGCGCCGGGAAACCGATACCGCCCTGGGCGGGGAAGGGCATGCCGCCGCACGGTTTCGACGCTTCTTCGACAAAATACTTGACGGCTTGGCGCATGACCCTGAAAACAAGGGCTGCCTGCTGATCAACACCCTGATCGAGGCCCCGGCCGACGAGCCGGAACTGCGCCGGCGGGCCGGCGAGGCACTGAAATACGTCGAGGGTCGTTTTGCCGAGGTACTCGGCGAAGGACAGAGCGACGGTTCGATTCGGGCGGTGACGTCCCCGGAACGCCAGGCACGCCTGCTGATGACGGGCATCTTCGGCCTGCGCGTCTACGCCCGGATGCCCGAGGGGCGCGAACACGCCGTCGAGATCGCCGACACCCTGCTCGAGACTGTCATCCGCACGGATTAATCCTGTCGCTATCCGGACCCTGGTAGCCTGGGCCCGCTGGAAAGGATCAGGAACCAACGGGCAGGATAGCGATGCAAACGGCCGCAAAACGCTGGATTGGTCTTCACGAGCGGCTGGAGACACCCCGGTTGCACGAGGAACTCGAACGGCTGGACCTAGTCGACTTGGCCCGATGGGAATCCGGCATCGCCCGGGACGAGGCGGCACCGGCCGTCGGCAGCCACCTTGCCCGGTTGCTCACGGAACTCTCGCTGGCAGTGCGCGAAAGCGACGAGGCCACTTGGCGAGCGCGACTGGAAGAACTGCGCTCCGCGCTTGAGGCCAGTGACCACCCGTTCACCGAGCTGGTCGATGAAATCCCGACCCCACCTTTTCGCCGACTGCTGGAAATCGTTTCGCCCGACGCAGCAGCGGTCGGTCAGATGACAAACGAGCGGCCGGACACACCGCTGAGTGTCTCGGCCTTGCTCACCGGCTCGGCGCGCACCCCCAGCCTGATCAGTCAGATCCGCCGGGAACTGCTGACCGCAGACCGAGCCGATTGGCTCGTGTCATTCATCAAGTGGAGCGGGATTCGCCCACTGAAGGAGGCGTTGCAGCGCTTTACCGAAACCCCGGCCCCGGACGGTGGGCCTCGTCTGCGCGTGGCGACTACCTCCTATCTCGGGGCGACCGATCTCAAGGCGGTCGAATTCCTCACATCACTGCCGCATACCGAAGTGCGCGCCTCCTTCGATACCCATCGCACCCGCCTACACGCCAAGGCATATACCTTCCACCGGCTGACAGGCTTCGGCAGCAGTTATGTCGGCTCGGCAAACGTCTCTAAGGTGGCGCTGGACGAGGGACTGGAGTGGACCGCCAAAATCAGCCAGCACGAGCTGCCGCAGCTGTGGCGGCAGCTCACGATGGCCTTCGAGTCGCACTGGGATGACCCGGCGGAATTCGAGCCAGTCCGCCGTGGCGAGTTGTTCCGCTTGAAGGCCGCGCTCGAGGCTGAGAAGAGTGCCAGTTCGGGCAACCCCGCCCCGGCGTCAACCTTCTTCGAGCTGCGGCCCTACGCCTTCCAGCAGGAGATACTCGACGCCATCGCCCGAGAACGGGCCGCCGGACTCCACCGTCATCTCGTGATCGCGGCCACCGGCACGGGCAAGACCATGGTCGCGGCCTTCGATTATCAACGCGTGATCCGCCAGCGAGACGATGGCATACGCCCGGCTCTCCTGTTCGTGGGACACCGCAAGGAAATCCTCCAGCAGGCGCTCAACAGTTTCCGCCACGTGCTGCGCGATAACAGCTTTGGCGACCTACTGGTCGGCGACAGCACGCCTGCTCAACACCGGCACCTGTTCTGCTCGGTGCAAAGCTGGCATAGCCGCAAGCTGGATGAGCTCACCCCATCACATTTCGACTACGTGGTGCTCGACGAGGCGCATCACGCATCAGCCGACAGCTACCAGGCGCTGCTTGCACACCTGCAGCCAAACTCGCTACTTGGGTTGACCGCCACGCCGGAGCGCACGGATGGACGTGATATCCGCGATGACTTCGGTGACCGCTACACCCACGAGATCCGCATGCCGGATGCGATCGAGCAGCGCCTGCTCGCCCCGTTCCACTACTTCGGTATTGGGGATCATCCCGACATCGACCTAAGCGGCCTCGACTGGCAGCGAGGCGGCTACGTCACCGCCGAGTTGCAGGCCGTGCTGGGCGCAAATGATGCCCGAGCCCGATGGGTGTTCGATCACCTGCAGGACACCGTCGCCGATCCCGGCCGCATCCGGGCGCTTGGTTTCTGCGTCAGCCGAGAGCACGCCCACTTCATGGCGCGCCGGTTTGTTGACTGGGGCCTGCCCGCGGTCGCGCTTACCGCCGACAGCACTGCCGAGGAACGTCGACGCGTTCAGAGCGAGCTGGTCCAGCGTCGCATCCGGATCATCTTTACCGTCGACCTCTATAACGAGGGCGTCGACATTCCCGTAGTCGACACGCTCCTGCTCTTGCGGCCCACCGAAAGCCTGACCATCTACTTGCAACAACTCGGCCGTGGCCTGCGCCTGCACGATGAGAAACCGCATCTGACCGTGCTGGATTTCGTCGCCCCGCAGCATCGCCGGTTCCGCTACGCCGATCGCTTCCGCGCCCTGAGCAACCAGCCACGCCGGCGCGTGGACCAGCAGATTGAGCACGGTTTTCCCTGGCTACCTTCTGGCTGTCTCGTGGACCTCGACCGCGTGGCCCGGGAGCACGTGCTCGACAATATCCGCCAGCAACTCGGCATGCGCCGCCCGCAGCTGATTCAACAACTGCGACAACTCGTGCGCAAGGAGCCGGCATCCGGCTATCGCGCCATGCTCGACTGGCTACACCTCGACGAGCCTGATGAACTGCTACGCCACGGCCCACCCTGCCTGCTGCGCGCCGAAGCGCACGGACAGGAACTCAAGCAGATCGAGCAACACAGGAAACCACTCACACGCGGGCTCCGGCAGCTGGCGCAATGTGACGACATGGCGATACTGGAGACGCTGGCCACGCACCTGGAAGGAAACGGAGCGGCAGGCACGGAAGCGCTACCACTGACCTACGCACTGCTCTGGCCGAACGATCGGCCAGGGGACGGCTCGTTGGCGGCAATCGAACAATTTATCCGCGAAAACGAGGCATTTTGTCGCGACTTGCTGGAAATCATTCACCATCATCGAAGTGCGCTGTTGCCCGCCAGCGGTATCCGCCTCGAATCGACGGGACCACTAGAGCTGCATACCAGCTACAGCCGCGAGCAGATCCTGTTGGGCTTGGGTAAGGGATCGCTGGAAAAGCCGCACACCTCCCGCGAAGGGGTGGTGCATGTCCCGGAACGTCGCGTGGATGCCTTTTTCGTCACCATCGACAAAGCCGAAGCCGACTTCAGCCCCACCACGCTCTACGAGGACTACGCGATTACCGACCGGCTGTTCCACTGGCAGAGCCAGTCGCGCACCACACCGGAATCGCCAACCGGCCAGCGCTACATCCACCACCGCGACCAAGGCTACCAGCCCATGCTGTTCGTCCGACCGCGACGCACGCTGGCCAACGGCCTCACCGCCCCGTTCCACTTCTGCGGACCGTTGCGCTACCAACGTCACGAAGGCAGTCAGCCAATGAGCATTGTCTGGGAGCTGGAATACCCGTTGCCGGCACATTTGCTGCGGGAGGCGCGGCTGGTGGGATAGCAGCAGAAAAGCGCGCACAACCCCTATTGCCACCGGCAACCAGATATCCCGCCCACGAGATACACGTTACGGAGCTCGCCTAGTCTTTATCCGGGCCCGCTCCATCAACAGATGAATACGTTAATGCCTCGGTCAACTCGGCGGCCGTCAACGGGCGTGGCTCCTGGGTCACCGGATCGAGCGAGGCGATGTCCTTCTCGGCGGAGACGGTCTTGAGGTCGCGGAACTTGCGCGCGCTGGGCAGCACCCGCGATTCGAGCGTACCTACGGAGCTGTTGTAGGCATTGACCGTCTGGTTGAGGCTCTTGCCCACCTTGGTCCAGTGATCGGCGAGCGTGCCGATCCGCTCGTAGAGTTCCTTGCCCAACGCGGCCACCTCGACGGCATTCTGCGCCATGGCCTCCTGCCGCCAGCCGTAGGAGACGGCCTTGAGCAGGGCGATCAGCGTGGTGGGGCTGGCCGGGATCACGCGATTCTCGGCGCCGTACTCGATCAGCCCGGGGTCTTCGGCCAGTGCAGCGGAGAAGAAGGCCTCGCCGGGGACGAATAGCACCACGAACTCTGGACTGGGATCGAACTGGTCAAAGTAGCTCTTCTTCGCCAGCTGGCCGACATGGGTGCGCACCTGGCGGGCATGGCGGACCAGCGCGGCCTTGCGTCCGGCCTCGTCGGGCGCCTCGACGGCTTGCAGATAGGCGTCCACCGGCGCCTTGGCATCGACGACCACCTGTCGTCCGCCGGGCAGGTGGACGATCATGTCCGGGCGCAATCGGCCGTCCTCACCGGACTGGCTGACCTGCTCCTCGAAATCACAGTGCTCCAGCATGCCGGCCATCTCGACCACGCGCTTGAGTTGCAGCTCGCCCCAGCGCCCGCGCGCCTGCGGCTGGCGCAATGCCTTGACCAGGTCGGCGGTCTCGCGGTGCAGCCGCGGCAGGTGGGTCTGCAACAGGTCGTTGACCTGCTGGCTCAAGGCCGAATAGGCACCAGTGCGCGCCTGCTCGAGCCCGTCGAGCTTGGTGTCGAACTTCTCCAGGCGCTCGCGGATGGGCGCGGTGAGTTGTTCGATCGCCTTGTGGCGCGCCGAGAGATCGTCCTTCGCCTGGTGCTGGAAGCGCTCGAGATTCTCGCGGGCCAGCTTGAGAAAGGACTCGTTGTTGCGCGACAGCGCATCGGCCGACAGCCCCTTGAAGGCATCCGAGAGCTTCTCGCGCGCCTCGTCGAGCAGCTTCAATTTCTCTTCAGCCGCCTCACGCTCGCGTTCGAGCCGTTCGGTCAGCTCGGCCTTCTCCGCCTTGAGCGCGGCGCTGGTCTCCCGTTCGGCATCCAGCGCCGCCTGCGCCTCGCGCCGCCGGGTCTCGAGCGCATCACGCATCTCGACCAGGTGCTGGCGCTCGGTTTCATGGCGGGCTGCCATGGTGCGTGCGTCCGCCAACTCCTCGCGGGCGGCGCCGAGCGACTCCGTCTCCGCCTCGAGCAGGGTCTCCAGACGCTCGTGTTCGTTAGCCAGCCGGTCGCGCTCACGCGTCTCGGCCCGCAGGCGGGCCGCCAGCCAGGCGGTCGCCACCAGCATGACCAGCGCGACCGCTGCCAGCCCCCAGGCAACCGGGTTGTCGATCAGCACGTCGATGGACGTCATGCAGTCACTCCTTCATCCACCGACCAGGGCTTGCCCGCCCGGCGATGCGTGTCGATTAGTCGGCGCGCCTCGGCCACGTCCGCCCCGATCTGTTCGACCAGGGCATCCAGCGATTCGAAGCGACGCTCGTCGCGGATGTCGGCGAGGAACTCCACGGTCGCCAACTGCCCGTAGAGATCGCCGTCGAAGTCGAGTACGAACACCTCCAGACGCGCCTGGCCGCCGTCGACCGTCGGGCGGGTACCAATATTGGCCACGCCGAAACGTGGCCCGCCTTCGATGCCGCTCATCCGCACCAGAAAGACTCCACGCAACGGCGACAGCCGGCGTCGCAACGCGATGTTCGCGGTGGGAAAGCCCAGCTGCCGTCCGCGCTTGTCGCCGTGCATCACCCGTCCGCAGAGAAAGAACGGATGGCCCAGCAGGCGCGCGGCGGCGACCACGTCGCGGGCCTCGAGCGCCGCGCGCACCCGCGTCGAGGAGACGCGCTCGCCATCGAGGGTGACCGTCACCGCCCGCTCGACGCCGAAACCCAGCCGCGGCCCCATCGATTCCAGCAGGGCGAAATCGCCGGCACGTTTGGCGCCGAAACGGAAATCGTCACCGATCACCACGTGCCGCGCGCCCAGCGCATCGACCAGCAAATCGTTGACGAACGCCTCGGCCGACATCCCGGCCAGTCGCGCATTGAAGGGCATCAGCACCAGCCGGTCGACCACGCCCAACGCGGCAAAGGCCTCGAAGCGTTCGCGCAGGCGAGTCAGACGCGCGACCGGCTCCATCCCTCTTGCCTCGGCAAAGAATTCACGCGGCAGCGGCTCGAAGATCACTACCGTCAGCGGCAGATCCAGCGCGTCGGCCCGTTCGGCCGCCTGCCGAATCACCGCGCGATGCCCGCGATGCACGCCATCGAAGTTGCCGATGGTGACCACCGCTCCGCCGGCCGGGGCGGCGTCAGGTGGCGTTGTCCCGTGAGACAGGCGGATGAGGTCCATTCGGGTTTCCTTCATTGACGTTCCGTCATTGACGCTCGGGGGGCACCAGGCGATCGAAGGCGACTACCGACACCAGGCGGCGCGGGGTCTGACCCAGTGCCGCGGCGGCCGCGACGAATACCGCCACGCCCAGCATGATCAGGCCAAGCACCGCCCCGAGCCGTTCGAGCCACGCCCAGCCGGTCCAGACCTCGGCGGCAGGGCTCAGCCAGAGCAGCAGGCCGGCCATCGCCAACGCGGCGAGCGTGATATGGCCGATGAAACGGCGCGTACCGGGCTCGATCCGCCAGACACCACGCCGGCGCAAGGTCCAGCCCAGCAACAGCGCGTTGACCCAGGCGGCCATCACGGTGGTCAGTGCTAGCCCCACGTGGGCAAGATCGCCGCCCAGCCAGAAAATCCACGGCACCACCAGCAGGGCCTTGAAGACCAGGTTGGCACCCACCGAGATCACCGCGATGCGTACCGGGGTGACCGTGTCCTGCCGGGCGAAGAATCCGGGCGCGAAGATCTTGATCAGCAGGAACGCCGGCAGGCCAAGCGCGTAGGCGGTCATCGCCATCGACACCATCTGGGTATCGGTGGGCGAGAACGCGCCGTATTCAAACAGCGTGGCCAGGATCGGCACCGACAGACCGATCAGACCGGCCATCGCCGGCACGCCGATCAGCAGGGTCAGGCGCAGCGCGCCGTTGACGGTGCGATTGTAATCCTCGTCGCTGCCCCGGGCGAACGCGCGCGACAGGGCCGGCAGGATCACCGTGCCGATCGCCACCCCGAACACCCCCAGCGGCAGCTCCACCAGCCGGTCGGAGTAGTACAGCCAGCTCACCGAGCCGGCCACCAGCAACGAGGCGAGGATGGTGTCGATCAGCAGGTTGATCTGCGTCACCGAGGCACCGAACATCGCCGGCAGCATCAGCCGCAAGGTCTTTCGCACGCCGGGATGCCGCCCGAGGCGCGGGCGCGGCAGCAGCCCCAGCCGGGCAAGAAACGGCAGCAGGAAGAACAGCTGCAGGATGCCGGCGACGAACACGCCCCAGGCCAGCGCCATTACCGGTTCGTCGAAGAACGGCGCGGCGACCAAGGTCGCGGCGATCAGGCTCAGGTTGAGCCAGATGGGCGCGAGCGCCGGCATGGCAAAGCGGCCAAAGGCGTTCAGGCTGCTGGCGACGAAGGCGGTCAGCGAGATGAACAGCAGGTAGGGGAAGGTGATCATCAGCATCGTCTCGGCCAGCTCGAGCTGGGCCGGATCGTCGGTAAAGCCCGGCGCGAACAGCATCACCAGCAGCGGCGCACCCGCCAGCCCCAGCGCGACGACCACCGCGACGATCGCCGCCAGCGTGCCGAACATGTAATCGACGTAGCGCTTGAGCTCCTCGCGCGTCGAGGTCTCGCGGTACTCGGACAGCACCGGCACGAACGCTTGCTGGAAGGCACCCTCGGCGAACAGCCGGCGCAGGAAATTGGGGATCTTGAAGACGACGAAGAAGGCGTCCATGGACGCACTGGCGCCAAACACCCGCGCGAGCAGCATGTCGCGGACGAAGCCCAGCACCCGCGAGATCATCGTCATCCCGCCGAAGGCCGCGCTGCTCTTCCAGATGCTCATGCGGTCAATTCCTCCCGACTCCCGCGCTCGTCTGCATCAATCAGCCGAAGTGGATCGGTTCCGGTCGCCTGTGACGCGAGGCGGTTCCGCACTACCGCCGTGCTCGACGACCGGGGCGATTTTCTTTGCTCGCGCGAAAGAAAACCGCCGAAAAGAAACGCGCCGGATGTTTCGCCGCGCGTGGCGCGGTTCCCTGCGTTTCTCGCTCCAGCCGAGCCGTGCCGACGTGCATCCCTGCCCGACGGCACGGTTACGCGCGTCCCTGCGCGCAATCCTTCGGACTGATTCGGCTTCCACTGCGATACTCGGCGAAACATACGGGATCTACCCACCCTCCGGTGGTTTCTCTCAATTGAATGCCAGTGTGCTCCGGACGACTGGACGGACTCACGGTCACTCGCTCTTTTCGTCAAGTTCCCACAACGGCGCCACCACGTCCCAGACATTCTCCAGCACCAGCTCCTGTCCGTCGGCATTCGGGTGGATGCCGTCGTCGAGCATCAGGGCACGGTCGTCGGCTGCCCCTTTCAGGAGGAAGGGCAGGCCGGAAAGGTGGTTTTTCTCAGCCAGGCGGGCGTACATGTCGCGAAAGGGGTCGGCGTAGGCAGGGCCGTAGTTGGTCGGGAGCATGATGCCCAGCAGGACCACCTGGGCCCCGCTTTCCTCGGCGCGTTCGATGAGTTTCTGCAGGTTGGCCTCGATGGTGCTCAGCGGAAGGCCGCGCAGGCCGTCGTTGGCGCCCAGTTCCAGGAGTACCCAGTCGTAGTCGCCGGTCTGGAGCACCTCGGGCAGGCGGGTGAGGCCGCCGGAGGTGGTCTCGCCGCTGGCCGAGGCATTGGTAATCTCGAACGAGCCTGGAACGCGCTTGTCCAGGCGTTCGCGCAGTAGCGCGACCCAGCCATCCTCGGCTGGCAACTTGTAGGCCGCCGAGAGCGAGTCGCCGAATATCAGCACCTGGGTCGGCGTCTGCGCAGGTGCAGACGGGCTGTCGTCACCTATACTCGCGCCGACTCCGACACACAGCAGCAACAGCCCGGCGATGCCAGCCGGCCAACGACTTCCGAGCATTCCCCATGTCCTCATCCGATACCCCCCGAGACGACAGCCAGCCAATCCTGACCATCGAGGGCGTCACGCAGACCGTGCGCACGCCCGAACCGCTGACCATTGTGCATGAGGCCACCCTGCAAATCTTCCCCGGCG
>JAWLFB010000067.1:0-8729 GCA_041685825.1 Guyparkeria sp.
AGTGGCGACATCCGGCTTTTGGTGGGTGTGACGGTCGCAGGTGAAATCACGGGCGTGCGCGTGCTCGAGCAAAAAGAGACCCCCGGCCTTGGCGATAAGATCAAGGCGGACAAAACCGCCTGGATACAAGATTTTTCCGGGCGTCGGCTGGGTGATCCGCCGGCCGACGACTGGGCGGTGAAGAAGGATGGCGGTGTTTTCGACCAGTTCACCGGCGCGACGGTTTCGCCCCGCGCCGTTGTTGGGGCTGTCAAGGACGTGCTGGAGTACGTCGGTCGCCACCATCATTTGCTGTTCGACGAGCCGCCGACGGCAACCGCGGAGGAAGACGAGAATGAGTGACCCACGCCTGTCCGAGCTGGCCCTCGATGGGCTGTGGAAGAACAATCCCGCGCTGGTGCAGGTGCTCGGCCTGTGCCCGCTGCTCGCGATTTCCAACACCACGGTCAATGCGCTGGGGCTAGCGATCGCCACGCTGGTCACCCTGCTGGTCTCGAATGGCGTGGTGTCGCTGATCCGCGACTGGGTGCGAGCCGAGGTGCGCCTGCCGGTCTACGTGATGGTGATCGCCTCGGTGGTCACTATCATCGAGCTGATCATGAACGCGCATTTTCACGAGCTCTACAACACGCTCGGTATCTTCATCCCGCTGATCGTGACCAACTGCATCATCATCGCGCGGGCCGAGGGCTTTGCCTCGCGCAACGGCTTCGGGGTGTCGCTGTTCGACGGCCTGATGATGGGGATGGGCTTTGGCCTGGTGCTAGTAGCGCTGGGCGCCATGCGCGAACTGATCGGTTTCGGCACCCTGCTCGATGGCGCCGATCAGTTGTTTGGGCCGATCGCCATCGATTGGGGCGTGCGGGTGCTCCCTGAGAAGATGACCTTCCTGCTGGCGCTGATGCCGCCTGGGGCGTTCATTGGCCTGGCGCTGCTGGTGGCTTTCAAGCAGGCGCTCGACCAACGCTCGGCACGCCGTGCCCGTGCCGCCAAGGCAGCTTGGCCGGGCGAGCCTGCTACCGACGCGGTCGGCTGATCCTGCATTTGCTGGTTGCGGCTGCTAAGACTCATTACCTGTTGTGCCGATGTCTGGCCCCGAAACTGCCGCGGGCGGAGTGTCGGCCCGATAGTGCCGATGCCAACGTTCCCAAGGAGATGATTGATGGCCGCAGAAATCAAGACCGAGGAGCTCGAGTACCGTTCGGATGACCTGACCATGAAGGGTCTGGTTGCCTTCGATGCCAATGCCGCCGACCCCCGGGCGGTCGTGCTGGTGGTACCGGAGTTCTGGGGGCGGACCGCCTACATGGAAAAGCGCGCCCGAGACATGGCCGAGGCGGGCCATGTCGGTTTTGCCATCGATCTCTACGGCGAAGGCCGCGTCACCGAAGATGCGGGCGAGGCCACCGAGCTGATGAATCAGGCCCTGGCGGATTTCGAGGCGTTGAAAACTCGTTATCGGCTTGCGATCGAGGCAATCAAGCGTCATGACGCCGTTGACGCCGAGCAGCTCGCGGCGATCGGTTACTGCTTCGGCGGGGCGGTCGGCCTTAGCATGGCACGGCAGGGCGTTCATCACGACGCGCTGGCGACGTTCCACGCCGGCATCAGCGGGCTGGCATCGATCGCCGGGACGATCGACACGCCCACCTGGATATTCACCGGTGAGGATGACCCGATGGCCGAGCCACAGGAGGTTGAGCGCGTCGCGCAGGAGATGCGGGAGGCGGGCGCGGAAGTAAAGGTCACCCGCTATCCCGGGGTCAGCCATGCCTTCACCAACCCGGGCGCCGACGAGAAGGCGGAGAAATTCGGTTTGCCGCTTTCCTACGACGAGGCCGCCGACCGCGATTCGCTGGCGAAGACGCTGGAGTTTTTCGCGGGAAAACTCGGCTGAGCAGCGATCCACGCTGGGGCGTCGCAGCGGCAATTGCACCACGAAGGGGCGACGGTTGGCCAACAGGGCCCTTGCCCTTGAGCGGCTCCCTGCCCCTCGGCTGGTCGCAAAACCGTGTCACTGTGCGTCCATCCTCTTGCCATGCAGGTATCACAGACGACTGGCATGTTTCTCGCTCTCAGTGGTTTGCCAACGCGACGCGCTGTCCTTCATCGGTTCCGGCGTGACTCGTTGGTGCTCTTTGACTCCTCCTTGCTGGGCGCCCCTCGTGGGCGCCTCTTTTTTGCCTACGAAAGGCTGCACCCAGTCGCTGCTGCGCCGGCCCGGGCGGGCCGTCCGTGTTCCGAGGACGTCAAGGCACCACATTCCTCCGGAGCGTTCCTCACGTGGTCGGCCTGCTCAGGTTAAACTGGCGGCCTGGGTCGTCGCCCAATCCCACTCTCTTTGCCAGCCAAGGACATCATGCATTCGGCTAACTACATCAGCACCATCGACCGCTACCACGAGCAATCACGCTCGATTCGCGAATTGATCGAATCGATTATCACCGGCATCGGCGAGCCGCGTCTGCTCACCGATCAGGCTGCCCTGCATTCGGTGACTGAGAAGCTGATCGACCTCTATCCCTTTGTCGACCTGGTCTATCTGTTGGACGAGGAGGGGGTGCAGGTCGCCGAGTACGGTGCTGACGAGACCGGCTATATCAACCGGGCGATGGGGCGAGGCAAGGGCACCGACCGGAGCCAGCGGCCGTACTTCAAGTTCTTCGAGGAGGGGGAATACGTCCACCTGACCGAGCCCTATCTCTCCTCGGCCTCGCGGGATCTCTGTATCTCGGCGACCTTGCAGATCGAACATCAGGGCCGGGTGGGATATCTGGTCATCGATGTCGACCTCGAGGCGATGATCAGCTTCCTGCTGGGCGACACCCTCCGCCGCCGCATCGAGCCGTTTTTCCGGTTTCTCTACGGCGTGTTCGCCGCCGCGATGCTGCTTGTTGCCGGCGTGCTCTTCTACAGCAGCATGAGCGAACTGGTTCACGCTCTGATGGAGCCCGGCTGGGCCTCCGAACTGCAACTCAAGCCATTCGAGGTGATTGTTGTCCTGACGTTGGCGATGGCGATCTTCGATCTGGCCAAGACAGTGTTTGAGGAGGAGGTGCTGATGGAGAAGGATGTCCATCGCCACAGTACCGTGAGACGAACGATGACACGCTTTGTCGCCGCCATCCTGGTCGCCATCCTGATCGAGGGCCTGTTGACCATGTTCAAGGTCTCGATGGGGTATTCCGACGAAGGGGTGGTCGCCACCCTGATGGTGTTCGCGGCCGCGGCCTTGCTGGTTGCCCTAGGTCTGTACGTCTACCTCGGTGCGCTCGCCGAGAAGGCCCTGCTGGGGAACAATGGTCGCAGTCGGCGTCTGCGTAACGTCCGCGACCAGGACGACCACTGACCGTTTGAGGGGAAGGAAATCGACATGACGGCACTAGGGCCTTTGATGATCGATCTGGCTGGCCCGGGGATTACTCCGGCGGACCGGCGTCGTCTGCAGCACCCGTCCACAGGGGGAGTCATCCTGTTCGCCCGCCATTTCGGGGGATGGGCGCCGCTTGCCGAACTGATCGCCGAGATACGAAGTCTTCGGCGGCCGCATCTGCTGATAGCCGTCGACCAGGAAGGTGGGCGCGTACAGCGTTTCAAGGGCGATGGCTTCGTTGCATTGCCGGCGATGGGGCGCCTAGGCGATCTGTTCGACGAGGATCGTCAAGCCGGCCTTGAGGCGGCCCGGTCGCTTGGCTGGTTGATGGCGGTGCAACTGCGCGAGGTCGGAGTGGACCTGAGCTTCGCCCCGGTCCTCGATCTGGATCGCGGCATCAGCGGGGTAATAGGTGACCGGGCCTTCGCCGAACGGCCCGAGGCGGTGATCGCGCTGGCGATCGCCTGGGCCGGGGGGATGCAGGACGCCGGCATGGGCGCCGTGGGCAAGCACTATCCCGGCCATGGCGCGGTTGCGGCTGACTCGCACATCGCCCACCCGGTCGACCGCCGTCCGCTCGCGACCATCGAGAAGACTGATCTGCGTCCGTTCCGGGTGATGGCCGACCGGTTGATTCCCGGTCTGATGGTCTCGCACGTGGTCTATCCGGAGGTGGATGTCAGGCCGGCCGGGTTCTCGCCGGTCTGGGTGCGCGAGGTCCTGCGACAACAGTGGGGCTACGAGGGCGCGGTATTCAGTGACGATCTCACCATGGCGGCCGCCTCGGCCGTGGGTGAGATCGAGGAGCGCGTCGAGCAATGCCTAGCGGCCGGTGTTGACATGGTGCTTATCTGCAACCACCCCGAACTGGTAGAGCGGGTGCAGAAATCGCTGACGTTCGAGCCCAGCCCCCAGCGCGAGGCCCGGCTTGCCCGCCTGTTCGGTCACGGACCAGTTCCCAGCGAGGGGAGGCTTGCCCACTCGCCTCGCTATGCCGAGGCACTGGGTTGGATCGAACGGCTCGGCGTGGACGAGCCCGACCTATTTCCCGATCGTGCCTGAACTTCCAACGGAGAACGTCATGCAAGCGAGCGATAATCTTCGCGAGCGGTCCGGCGAGCTCGATACCCTGCTGGCGCGTTGCGAATGCCTTGTGAGCGCCGAGGCGATGCAGTCGACCTATACCCGTCTGGCCGGGGAGATTAACCGGCAACTCGCTGGGCGCTTGCCGGTGGTGCTCGCGGTAATGAACGGTGGGTTGATCAGTGCCGGGCAACTTTTGCCGCGACTGGATTTCCCGCTTGAGCTTTCCTACCTGCACGCGACACGCTACCGGGGGGCGACCACCGGCGGGGCGCTCAAGTGGCTCGCCCAGCCGGATATCGAGCTGGCTGGCCGCGAGGTGTTGCTGGTCGACGACATCCTCGACGAGGGCACGACGCTGGCGGCGGTACGAGAGTGGTGCATCGACGCGGGGGCCGCCCGGGTTTGGATCGCGGTGGCGACCGAAAAGCAGCATAATCGCAAGGTGTCGGGACTGACCGTCGACTTCTGCGGCGTGTCGGTGCCCGATCGCTACATTTTCGGCGAGGGCATGGATTACCATGGCTACTTTCGCAACCTGCCGGGCATTCATGCCCTTCCCGAGGGGGAGTGAGCCGGCGGGTGACTTGAATCGACGGGAGGACTGACGTGCATCTGGCAATCATCGGCGGGACGGGGCTGTCCCAGGTCGAAGGCATCGAAAAGGTGCGTCACCAGGTGGTTCCCACGCCTTTCGGTGAGCCGTCCGGGCCGGTGACTATCGGGCGGATGCAGGGCTGCCAGGTGGTCTTTCTGCCGCGTCATGGCTACAACCATCGCATTCCGCCGCACCAGGTCAATTACCGGGCAAACATCTGGGCGCTCCGCGAGCTCAAGGTGACCCGCATCCTGGCGGTGGCTGCCGTCGGCGGGATTCATCCGGACATGGGGCCGGGCACCTTGGTGGTGCCCGACCAGGTGATCGATTACACCTGGGGGCGCCCGTCGACCTACTACGAGGGCGACCTCGACTCGGTTACCCACGTCGACTTCACCTACCCCTACGATGCCTCTCTGCGCGAGTCGTTTCTCTCGGCCGGCCGGGCACTGGACCTGCCCATGATCGATGGCGGCACCTATGGTGCCACCCAGGGGCCGCGCCTCGAGACGGCCGCCGAGATCCGGAGGCTGGAGCGCGACGGTTGCGACGTTGTAGGCATGACCGGGATGCCTGAGGCGGTTCTGGCGCGCGAGGCCGGTATCGACTACGCCAGCCTGAATGTCGTCGCCAATTGGGCAGCCGGGGTGCATGACGGCGAGACCGTCTCGATGAAGGATATCGAGCAGACGCTCTCCACCTCGATGCGTCAAGTGCGCCAAATCCTCAAACAGATCCTCAGTGACCAGGATCAGATGCTCTGCCGGATCAAGGCGGGGTGAGGGAGCGGTTCGCCACTAGCCCCCGTGATTCACCCCGCCCCGTATCGGCGCAGGCCCGGAATCGATCGGAGGCAGCCCATGCGTTGCTTGGGTTGTTCAATCGCTGATACATACGCCCCTGACAGTTGCCGGTTGGCAGGGTAAAATGCCCTTAAATCATCTGCTCGCCGCCAGGCCTTGGCCCGAATCTGGGCCGGTCGGTCGGCGCGTCATTCCAAGTGAGATTCCCATGACGCATCAAAGCCGCTACACCGGTCTGCTGGATCGGTATCGTGACCGTCTGCCGTTGTCTGACGACACCCGCCTGATCAGCCTCGGCGAGGGCGCCACGCCGCTGATCCGGCTGCACAACCTGCCCAAGGTACTGGGGCGCTCTGTCGATATCTATGTCAAGTACGAGGGGCTGAACCCGACCGGTTCGTTTAAGGACCGCGGCATGACTATGGCGGTCACCAAAGCGGTGGAAGAAGGTTCCAAGGCCATTATCTGTGCCTCGACCGGGAACACCTCGGCGGCGGCCGCGGCCTACGCGGCACGCGCCGGCATCACCGCCTTTGTCATCATTCCCGACGGCAAGATCGCCATGGGTAAGATGGCCCAGGCGATGATGTACGGGGCGACCATCCTGCAGATCCGTGGCAACTTCGACGACGGCATGCGTCTGGTCAAGGAAGTCGCCGAGGAGGCGCCGGTTACCATCGTCAACTCCGTCAATCCTTATCGTCTGCAGGGCCAGAAGACCGCCGCCTTCGAGATCGTCGAGGAATTGGGGCGTGCACCCGACTACCATTGCCTGCCGGTGGGTAACGCGGGCAATATCACTGCGCACTGGATTGGCTACTGCGAGTTTTCGGCGATGTCGGGGGACAACGTGACCGAATCCTGCGCCTACTGCAACGGCAAGTGCCCGTTCGCCGGTGGTGGCTCGGGCGGCAATCGCCCCAAGATGGTTGGCTACCAGGCGACCGGTTCGGCGCCGTTCATGCGTGGCGAGATGGTCGATGAACCGGACACGGTCGCCACGGCCATCCGCATCGGTCACCCGCAGAGTTGGAATCGTGCCTGGAAGGTGATTGAGGAGTCCGGTGGCTGGTTTGCGGAGGTCTCCGATACGGAGATTTTGTCCGCTCAACGCATGCTGACCCAGCACGAGGGCATCTTCTGCGAGCCGGCCTCGGCCGCCTCGCTGGCCGGCCTGATCAACGATCTCGAGGCCGGCAATATCCAGGACGGCTCGAGCATCGTCTTGACGTTGACCGGCAACGGCCTGAAGGACCCGGACACGGCTATTGGCCAGTGCACCGGCGATATGCCGGGTGTCGAGAAGGCAACGATGGTGACCATCGATGCCGATCTCGAATCGGTGCGCAATGCGATCCTGGGTTTCATGCAGTAAGCCCTGACCCGGATTGGAATCCTTCCGAGGACCCCGCTCACAGGCGGGGTCTTTTTGGTTTCGGGCAGGGTGTCGCACTCCTGGCGCCGTCAAATTCGTGTATCGGGCCTTCCCGGGGCGGGTCTGCCGAACAGCGAAGCGGTGGGTTCGTCGTCGCTTTGTCTCTGGTGGCGGTGATTAAATTTTCAGGCGAACAAAAAAGCCCCGCCGGATGGCGGGGCTGGTGGTTTCTGCTTGAGGCAGGGAGGCGGTGTTTAACCGCTCACGCCCTCGACAGCAGAGTAAACGACTTCCGGCTCTTCGTCAGTGCAGTCGCTCATGCAGCGCTCGTTGTTCGTGTCCGGACGGGTGTCGGTCACGAAGTAGTCGACGGACGGCATCTTCACGTCTGCCAGGTTCTCGTCGCTGCAGGTGAAGTCCATGTCGACGACACCTGCCAGGTTCAGGACATAGCACGTGACGGCGTAGGACTCGTCGACGCCCATGGTACCCGGTGCGTAGAACGGCATGTGGCGCTTGATCATGTCGAACAGCGTCGGAGCGTGGCCCCAAGCGTTGTTGACGCCACGGTTGCCGACCCCATCAAGACCCTGCTTGAGGGACTCGACGAACTGCGGCATCGGGTCGCCGGCCATCTTCGGGTAGCCCTCGGCGCCCTCGCCGAAGTCACCGTGACACATGGCGCATTGAGCTTGGTACGGCTGTTCCCCGTCGGCTACCGAACCGGAGCCTTCCGGCAGGTTCTCACCGTCGAAGAACACACTGATGTCCCACGGCTCGATGGCCTTGTCGGTGATGTTCTTGCCGATGCCGTTGAAGCCATTGCCGTGCTCGGATGCCATGCCGGCGGTGCTCAGGCCAAGGGCCATGGCACCGGCCGCAAGGCCTAGCCCGAACTTAGAAGTTTTCAATTTGGACATTCTTCACCTCGCCGGTCTTCTCGATTTTCCAGGCCTGAATGGAGTTCTTGTGGTAGATGCTGTTGAAGCCACGAACCTTGCGCAACTGCATCAGGGTTGGCTGAACGTAGCCGGTATCGTCTGTCACACGGCTCATGATCAGGTGCTCGTCACCCTTCCATTCGAACGGGAGCTTGAACTTGGTCACGCACTTGCTCAGCACGGGCTCGACCAGTTCGGCTTCCTGCCAGTTCTTGCCGCCATCGACGGAAACGTCGACGTGAGCGACCTTGCCGCGACCCGACCAGGCGATACCACGGATCTCGTAGCTTCCCTTGCCCTGCATCTGGTAGTCCGGGCAGGGGTAGTTGATGACCGAGTTGGCCTCGTTGACCAAGGTGAACTGGCGGATGGTGCCATCCGGCAGCGGCTCGATGTAGTGACGGGTCTCCTGGTAAGTGACCAGCGGCTTGTCGACGAACTTGATGCGGCGCAGCCACTTGATCGACATGTTCGCTTCGCAGCCCGGGAGCAGGAAGCGGATCGGGTAGCCGTTTTCCGGACGCAGCGCTTCGCCGTTCTGGGCGTAGGCGATCAT
>JAWLFB010000017.1:0-32764 GCA_041685825.1 Guyparkeria sp.
CTTCAGGGCCACGCTGCGCATGTCGGTGTCGCCGTCGGCATGCCCGCCGGGCTGCAGCCAGCAGTCGAGCTTCCGGTGGTGCATCAGCAGCACCGCGGTACGCGAGGGATTGATCACCCAAGTGGATGCGGAGACGTGAGCTGGCAGGTGCTCGCGGTAGAAGGTATCAGGGTGAGAGGCAACGAACTGTCGCGCGCGCTGGACGAAGGCCGCCTCGTCGAGGTAGCGCGTGTCGTAGCGGGCGAGCTGGTCAAGTAGGTCGCAACGATGCATGAGTCGGCGCCCCTAGGTCATGGCGGGGTTCTTGACCGCGGCGATGGCGGCGCGGGCCGCTTCGTCGACGTTGCCTTCGGTGCCGGCAATGGTCAGGCGGCCGTACTTGCCGACGGCTCGTACGTCGATTAGGGAAATGTTGGCTGCCTTTTCCGCCTGGTTAGCGGCGTAAACGACGTAACCGGCCGGCTCAACCTCGAGGATGAACATGCTCTGGTCAGGCAGTATCATGTTGCCACGGCGGTTCTGACGGTTGATCAGTACCGTGTGATCGGGTGTCATGCCACGGATGATTTCCTGCCAGGCGATCTCGCAGGGTTGGCGCTCGGTCTGCTCGCGGCCAAGGTACTCGAGCACCGTGTTGCCTGCCTGGACCACGTCGCTCTGCACGCGGTGGTGGATGACCATCGAGCCGAACGCACGCTCGACCACCTGCTGAGCCAGGCGCACGCTGGATGCCTTGAGTGCGATGTCGGTCAGTCGGTGGACGGCCATGCCCGGCGAGACCTCGACCCACAGGCAGGCATCGCCCGGGACTGGCAAAAAGCCTTGGGACGCCGTCGCCAAGTACTCCGCCAACTGGGGCTGGAGCGAGTCGATAAAGACGTACGTCCGAAGTTCGATCATCGAGCGAGGACCTTGGCACGGGCCAGTTCAAGTATCAGGAAAGGTCGAATGCCGGCGAGTCTACCATCAGCAGGAACCGGGAGGAATTGCGATCCCTTATGGTTGCCATACGATAAACGAGGTCTGCAGGCATCCCATACCACCCGGCATCGCGATGTTCTGACGTGTCCGGAGGCAGATTGGTGGCGTCAAGCCTGATCCCACGTGACGTGCTGGGTCTGGAGGGAATGGCTCCGCGCCGATCTCTGCCCTAGCCAAAAAGCCGCGTGCGGGGCACAGCGCAGGGTGTGTGCTTGAGCTCTACACTCGGGATTCGCCAAGGTCGGGGAAGAACCGACCAAGTCCCAGAGATGAGGGTCACGAACGATGACCGACCAACCTGCCGACGTCCTGCCTTACTCGGATTTCGATGCCGCCTGCCGGGCCGTGCTGGCGCAGTTGAGCGAACGCACCGGTTTGGGGCTTTGGATGATGACCCGCACCGAGGGTGAGGACTGGATCGTGCTCCAAGCCGAAGGGGATCGTCACGCGGTAACAGATGGCGACATCATGCGCTGGGCGGATTCGTTCTGCTCGCTGATGGTGGTGGGAGAGGGGCCGCAGTCGGCACCTCGCGCGGCGGAGGTGCCAAGCTATCGTAAGGCACCGATCGGTCGTCAGGTCCCGATCGGTGCGTACGTGGGGGTGCCCGTGATGCGGGTGAACGGTGAATTATTCGGGACCTTGTGTGCGATCGACCCCGAACCGCAGCCGGAGGCACTCAACGCCGAATTGCCCTTGGTCCGGCTTTTTGCCCGGTTGCTGGGTAGCATCCTTGAGGCCGAGATGCATGCTGTCGAGTTGACGCGCAAACTTCAGGCCGTGCGGGAAGAGGCAAGCCTCGACCCGCTCACCGGCCTGCTCAATCGTCGCGGCTGGAACGAACGTGTCGCGATCGAGGAGCGTCGCGCGAGGCGTTATGGCAGTCCGGCAACGGTAGCCATCATTGACCTGAACCGTCTCAAGGAGATTAATGACCGGCGGGGCCACGAGGCCGGCGACGAATTGCTGGTGCGCGCCGGGCAGGCGCTGCGTGTGGCCATGCGGGAGACCGATGCCGTGGCGCGGATCGGCGGGGATGAGTTCGCGGTGCTTTGCATGGAAACTGGCGCCGACGCTGGTTGGCGTATCGAGAATAAGATCCGGTCGGCACTTGCCATGGCTGGCGTCGAGGCGTCGCTGGGCTGGTCGGCCCGCGATCCCAGTCAGGATATCGGTTCGGCCGTGATTGAGGCGGATCGTTTGATGCTCGAAGAGAAACGCGCCTCGCGGAGGGAGGCTAAAAGCGATTGATTACCCTGGTCGGACGATCAATTCATTGGCTGTTAGCTATTCTCGTTCTGGCGCTGTCTGGCTGCGGCGAGCCAGCGCTCGAGCGGCTGCCGCGTGATGCGACCATCCTAGCGTTTGGAGACAGTCTGACCGAGGGCGTGGGGGCGCCGGCTGGGGCGGCCTATCCCGAACAGCTTGCCCGTCTGACGGGGTGGACGGTGATCAATGCCGGTGTGGCCGGTGAGACAACAGCCGATGGCTTGGCGCGCCTGCCCGAGGCGCTCGAGGCTCATGCCCCCGACCTGATGATCCTGCTCATGGGTGGCAATGATGTGCTTCGCAACCAGGATCTGGCGGGTGCCAAGCGCAACCTCGATCAGATGATCAGCCAGGCTCAGGCCAAGGGCGTGGTCGTGGTGCTCGTCGGCGTGCCAGAGAAGTCCCTGTTCTCGCAGTCCGCCACCCTGTACGAGGCCCTGGAAGAGGAGCGCGGGGTGGTGCTGGTCGACGATCTGGTCGCCAGCCTGCTGCGTCGCCCGGCTTACAAGTCCGATGCGGTGCACCTGAATGCCGAGGGCTATCGCTCCATGGCCGAGCGGCTTACCGAGATACTGCGCGACGAGGGCGCCCTTTAACGTGTCGGTAAGGTCGGTGGACAACACCTGCCCGGCGCGGCACGATCAAGGTCGTGGTGTACGGATGTCCTACTGACGACCCGGCAAGGAGAAAGGCATGACCTTACATATCGAACTCGTTCCCCTGATCTCGCTGGGCGCGGGCATTGCAATCCTGATCGTCCCTAAACTGCTCAATTATATCGTCGCGATCTACCTGATCACCCTTGGGGTGTTGGGGTTGCTGGGACACGGTTTCTGAAAATCCCGTGATTTCCCCGTAGGCTCGACATGCCCGGTCCTTCAGGGCGGGGAGGATGTCAGTTTTCCTTTATCTCGTCGTGGTCGGGTTCGTCGGAAAGTTGCATGCACAGGAGTTCGCGTTGGCGATCCTGCGGTTTCTGCATGCGCTCTCAGTTTTCCGTCTGCTCTTCCTGCTGAAGCTCGCCGACTCTTTCACGCTGTATCTCGGAAAGGGATTGGACGCCCCAGCCTGATCCTGAGCCGTTCATCATCGGGCCATAGCCGCGAACAGTACCCATCATGCCGGGACCGTAACCTGATTGCATCATTGCCGGGCCATAGCCACCACCGGGTGCACACGGCGCGCCTCCCTGTAACCCGTATAACGGGCCCATATTCCTGGCCATGTCGCTGGACGTAACCGGGTTAGTGGGACCCGGTTCCATTTGCCATTCGCTGTCCTTAAATGTCGTGTCGCGGCTTATTGTCACCCGCCAGTGCTGCGGGGGCCGCGGTCAGCATGATGGCGGCAATCAGCAGGTGGCCAGTTCTCGTAACAGTCGTTTCCTGATCATGGCGTTTCTCCTCACTCTTCAGGTTGAAGGCCTACGGTCACCGTAAACCCGTGAGTCGCCTCATCACTCGGAGCAACATTGGCTCTCAGGATGCGCCGACATGATTCGAATGTCAGTAGCGTCCCGGTTGGGGAATACGGAGCGGACGGTCGTGGCGATCGGCTCGGTTGGTTCCCCGTATTGCTTATCATCAACGATGCGGACGTCACAGCATGCGGCTGGTCGCAAGAGTTTCCTTTACCGTTAAGGTCTCGCCTGCCGACGTTTGGGTAAACGCAGCACAAATGCCTAACCGGCGTTCCACTACGGAAGATAGCACGGCAAACCACTCCGTTATCGTTCGCAACCTACTGTTTGAACAAAAAAACGCCGTCATTAGGGCAGCCTTATCCTGCTGGGTGGCTATAGTCATGTCAGGCGTGACGAGTGGGTGATTCACACCGAAGATCTTCGGAGGGGGGCATGCGATTTGCCGATCGACGTGAGGCCGGCCGCCAATTGGCCGAGGCACTGGAGCATTTCCGGGGTCAGCCCGGTGTGGTCTTCGCACTCCCGCGGGGCGGGGTGCCCCTTGGTCTGGAGGTGTCGCGCTACCTAGATATGCCGCTGGACGTGCTGATTCCGCGCAAGATCGGTCACCCGATGCGGCCGGAATATGCCATCTGCGCCGTCCCCGAGCAGGGCGAGCGAGTCTGCAACCGCCGCGAAGAGGTGGCCGTCGATCCGAATTGGCTCGCCGACGCCGAATCGCACGAGCGGGTGGAGGCCTCGCGGCGCCGGGCACTCTTCGGGCGGGCCGATGCGCCGTCGGTGGGCGGCAAGCTCGCCATCATCGTAGATGACGGGATTGCCACCGGGCTGACGATGCGAGCGGCCATTCGCGATGCCGACGCCCGCGGCCCGTCCCGGGTTGTGGTCGCCATCCCGGTGGTGCCGGCCTCGACTGCGACGCAACTGGAAACGGAGGCCAATGACATGGTGGCGCTGGAGATTGCCGACCAGTACTTGGGGTCTGTTGGCGCCTATTACGATAGCTTCCCGCAGGTGTCCGACCACGAGGTGATCGCTATGCTCCAGCAGTCAACAGACCGGGAGATGGGCAGTGAACGGTGATATGCAGCAGAACGTCGAGATGCGGCTGGGCGGGGCGATTCGCGAGGACATGCTTGGGTTGCCACCCCAGCCGCAAGGGCTAGTACTGTTCGCGCACGGCAGCGGCAGCCGCCGTTATTGGGACGATCTTGCAGGACGTCGATACGTTCACGCCGTGCTGCGGGACTGATCGCGAGTCGTATTGATCGGACCCGTGGTCCGTTGGTGGGTTTAGCGGCAGAGCTTGGCGGTGATTTCGGCAACGTGCCGGCCCTGATAGCGGGCGATGGTCAGTTCCATGTCGCTGGGCTGACGGCTGCCGTCGCCACCGGCCAACGTGCCGGCACCGTATGGCCCGCCACCGCGCGGCTCGGAGATGTCGAACATCTCGGGGATGCCGTAGGGCGTGCCGACGATCACCATCCCTAGGTGGGCCAGCGTGTTCCAAGCGGAGGTGATGGTGGTCTCGTTGCCCGCGCCGGTGCCGGTGGAAGTGAACACGCTGCCGACCTTGCCGATCAGCTTGCCTTCGGCCCAAAGACTGCCGGTCTGGTCTAGGAAGTTGCGCATCTGTGCGGCCATGTTCCCGAAGCGGGTGGGGGTGCCGATGATCACGGCGTCGTACACACCCAGTTCCTTGGGGTCGGCAATCGGGGCGAACTGGTCGAGCTTGGCCCCGGCCTTCGTCGCCGTCTCCTCGTCTATCAGTTCCGGCACGCGCTTGATGGTGACCTCGGTGCCGTCGACATCGGCGGCGCCGTTGGCTACTGCTTGCGCCATCGTTTCGATATGGCCGTACATGGAGTAGTACAAAACGAGAACCTTGCTCATGCGAATACCTCGGTGCGGTGGATTAAGCCTGGGATGACGGCTGGTGCCATCGATTGATGCTCTGACTCGACTGCCGGAAAGCGTAGACCACCGGGCCAACTGAAGGAGAGGCGTCGATTGTTCGCCGGTGTTGTTCCCGCGCAAATCAAGGGGTTATTAATGCTCCGCGGCATGCTAATGTCCGCGTCAAAACGAATATAACGAGGGGAACAGGGATGAGTTTCTACCGATCGAAGCACGTATTTCGAGCGCTTGCCTGGGGCATGGTGTCGCTGGGGATTCTCACTGGCGCAATCTTCCCGCTAGTTGCCATGGAACTGGGGGTGTCGGCCGACTTGGCCTTGTCGCCCAGTTTTATCGTCACCACATTGGCCGCCGGCCTGATCGTAGGTGGGCTCAACTTCGCGCTGGCCAGTCGCATCGTTCGGCCGCGGCTGCGTCGCCTGACCGCAAGGATGCGCAAGGTGCGTTCGGCAATGGATCAGGCGACCTATTCCGGGGACTGGTCTGAATGCGATCCGGCCATCTGTCGACTCCAGGAGCAGGCCGAGGACGAGCTCGGTGACGTGGCCGACAGTTACAACGCGCTATTGCAGGCGCTTCACGCGGCCCATCGGGTCGAGGAACGCATCCAGAACTTCAACAACACCCTCTCGAGTCAGCTCGACCTGCACGATCTCAGCGAGCAGGCCTTGTCGCTATTGATTGAGCATTCCGAGGCCGATGGCGGCGCCATCATCCTAGAAAAGCAGGGCGAGTGGACCATTCCCGCCTCCACCGGTTTGATCGATCCCGAGGCGATCCTTAGGAGTCCGGCGCTTCAGGCGGCTCACGAGCAAGCCGTGGTGCGGCGTTATGATCTGCCTGCAGAGGTCAAGGTCGATGCGGTGCTCTCGCACTTCACTCCCAGCGATGTGCTGCTGTTGCCGATCAAGCACCATGGCCTGTTGCTCGGATGGGTAGTGCTGGCAGCGGCCGCTCCTTTCAGCGACAACACTACGCGGCTGCTGCCGCTAATGATTCAAGGATTGGGGCTGGCGTTGAATAACGCCTTGTTGCATGACGACCTGCAGCGGGTCGCCGCCCTCGACCCGTTGACCGGTTTGTATAACCGTCGGTTCGGCATGAAGCGTCTCGAG
The DNA here is from genome assembly GCA_041685825.1 of Guyparkeria sp. Lineage (GTDB taxonomy): Bacteria > Pseudomonadota > Gammaproteobacteria > Halothiobacillales > Halothiobacillaceae > Guyparkeria. Next base: position 6,706 of record JAWLFB010000017.1, read on the forward strand.
GAGGAACTGGCCCGCATCCAGCGCAACCAGACGCCAATGTCGTTGATCATTATCGATTTGGACCACTTCAAGCGGCTCAACGACACCTACGGTCACCTCGCCGGCGACAAGGTGCTGGTGCGAGCCGCGAGTGTGATCCGCGACATGCTGCGAAAGGGCGATGTGGTGATGCGCTACGGTGGCGAGGAGTTCATCGCCATCCTGCCCGGTTCGGACATCGAGGACAGCGAGGAAGTTGCCGAGCGCATCCGGTTTGCTCTGGCACAGAGTTGCGTGGAGATTGCAGGGCATACGTTATCCGTCACTGCCAGCCTCGGGATCGCCTGCACCGCCAACGACCGTTTAACCAGCGCCGAGCCGCTGATGAAACTGGCTGACTCGCGCCTATACGCTGCAAAGTCGGGTGGCCGCGATCGCGTCGTTGCCGATGGCGCCGGTGAGGCGCTCGCCAGTTAGGCATATCCGCTCTTCGAGGGCTCAGCTCAACGCATCATCCGCTCGCGCGGGGCTGGCGCGTTTTTTCTTGGCCATGCCGCTCGGTCGATGTGGTTACTTAACGCGCCGTAGAGACCCGCCGTTCAGGGCGAGGCTCTACGGCGCCTAGTCGGGGGGCGCTGCTGTTCGATGTGGTGGCGCATGATGGAAATGGGCGCTCCACCGCAGGAGGCGGCGAAATAGGAGGGCGACCAGAGCGTGCCCGTGAAGTATCGGCGCCGGAGATCGGGCCGGGCCTTGGCTAGGAGCCGGCTGCCCAGCCCTGAAACGCTGGATGTTTGGCCGAATGCCGCGACCGACGATTTTCGCTTCGCGGTGAAGGCCAGTCGCTACATCACCCACCTGAAAAAGCGCAAGGATCCCCAATCAAGCATCGCCACCTCCTTTGGGCATATCGATCGGCTGGGTGACATGCTGGAGCAGGTCTTGTTCCAGTTGCCGCCACGTTGGCGCGTCAACGTCGAGCACCCGTCCGTCTTCCTTGACGCACTTCCTGATGGATATCGTTACACCTTCGAGTTTTGTGACTGTAGTTGGTGGTATCCGGTGGCAACTGACCTGTTGGCCACGCACGGTGCCGCCTCCTGCCTCTTCGACCTCAATGGGCAGACCAATCCCTTCGTCGAGACCGAGGATTTTTCTACCTGCGGTGGCACGGGCCGGATGGACCGCATCGGGGTGGCTACAGCAACGCGCAGTTGCGGTTATTGGCTCAGCGTTGCCGGGGATGGTTGGATCAGGGCCGGGATGTTTAAGTCTAGTTCGACAACGATGCCGAGGCGCTGGCACCGCGGGATGCGGCGCGACTGCAAGGATTGTGGAACGACAGCTAACCCGGCTGTATCCCACGCGTTGCTGGTCGGGGCATAAGTCAGGAGCTCTTGGAATCAGAAGATTGAATACCGGAAAGCGCGCCTTTTTGACTGCAGCGGTCTATAACCGCAGTACGGAGTCCAAAAGAGGGGCGAAATGATGAGTCTGGTAAGTGATCTGATGGACCAACCCGGAGTCGTGGCGGCTGGCGACTTCGCCTATCGGGGGGATCAGTCCTATCACCACGAGGGAGATCTGTCCGCGGCCGAGACCCGGCTGGTTTCGTCCCTATGTCGGGCGAATGCCGCGGCGGTCCGTATGGAGGGTGACATGCTCGCGATGTTTTCCCGGGTCTGCCAGCCGGGTGCCGGTGGATGCGGTTTCGAACCGACCAAGGGTTGGGCGATGCACGGCAAGTCGCGCAGCGTCTGCGTCATCTCCAACGTCTATTGCGTGATCGACAATGAGCGGGGGTCCTTGGGGAGCGTACTGCGCATGATGCGCGACCGTCTGGCCGATGCACCCGATTTTCTGAATTGACGCCCATGGGCGGTCCGTCCCAACGAGGAGGAATGATCATGTCCGATCTCAAGACACTCAGTTCGATGCCTGGCACCGTGGCGGCTTTCCAGTTCGACGACCAAGGTCGACTCGAGGATTCGGTGATTACTGACGAGGTGGCTATCGACCGGGACACCTTGGATTTGCTCGGTCACCTGTGTGTGGCGAACATGGCCATCGGGGCCATGCAGGCCCGCGGCTGGGAAGGGATGAGCGACGTCAAAGGCTTCTATCCCGTTCAGGGCTTTACCTTTGTCGGGCTTGACTGGTCGGCGGTTTCTCGCGGTCGTCAGGGGGTGGTTTTGTCCAACGACAAGGCCGACTTCGATGCCGCCTACAAGGCGCTGGGGGAGTGAGGAGGATGTCATGCTCAAGCAACTTCTCAATTTAAAGGGCGTTCAGGCCGTTGCGCATTTCCGTGAGGAGTCAGGCGAGCCTTGGCAGGTGCACGGTGAACTGTCCGATACCGATGCCCGACGGCTGACGCGCCTGGCACTGGATTTCAAGCGCATGACGCAGGGTCATGCCGACCAGTTGGCCCTGTTCGTCAACCAGCCCGGCTGGACGCCGGCCAACGGCTGGATCGTGCATGGGGACCAGCGCACGGTATGCGGTATGTCGAGCATGGTGGCGGTTGTTGACAATGCCGAAGCCAATCTGACCGAGGTGATGAAGGCGCTGGCTCAAGAATCCTTTTATACCTGACGAGTACAAATCAACTGTTTGGTAACAATGAAAACCCCGCGAATCGATTCGATCCGCGGGGTTCGTTCTTATGGAAAGATTCCAGTCGCGATCAGTGGTTCTGACGAATCCCGGCGATCAGCCAGTTGGCGTTCTCGTCGTCGAGATTACGGCTGACCAACCAGGTTTCGTCGAGCGGTGTGGCTTCTCGACCCTCATTTACATGGCCGGTAAAGCGCACGGCAGCGACCAGGTCGCGACCTTCCTCACCCAGTTCCTCGAGTGATACGTCGAGATTGAGCACTCTGGTGATGTTCTCGGCATCGCTCAGGGCGGCGCGTTCGCGCACCAGCTCATGGAAAAGTTCCGGGGTGACGAACTCGCGGATTTCGTCCATGCAGTTGTTATCCCAGGCGAGTTGCAGGTTGGTGAAGTGGGTACGTGCTGCGCCGAGAAAGCGTGTTTCGTCAAACCAGCTAGGTGGCTGGTAGCCGGACGTTCTGCCAAAGCCAAACTCGTCCATCAATGAGCCGGGACGCGCTTTGGGGCTGCCGTTGTTCGAGCCGCCGAGCATCTCGTTCGACGCCCGCGCCTGATGGGTCGGTTGTTCGACCATCGGCTCCGGACGGGACGCTCCCGCATGGGCAGCCCGAGGACCCATGGCACCGCCCCGAAGGTGTCGAATCAGGAAAAATGCCCCGGCGGCCAACAGTAGGATCACGAGGAGGTCCATCGGCTGGAATCCCTCGAAGGCACCTCCCATGAACATCCACGCGAGCAGGCCTCCGGCGGCGAGCCCGGCGAACATGCCGCCTAGTCCGGCCCCTGCGCTACGGGTGGCCTTCTGGTCGGTCGCCTGCCGCTGGTTGGTGGTCTGCGAGTTCTTCTGGCCCTGAAAGCCGAAGCTCTTGCCACCACCGAAGCGCTTGGCCTCGGCGGGCGCGCTCAGCATTGCGGCCAGTAGCGCACTGATGGCCAACAGGACAAGGGATCGGGCGAATGATTGGCGGGAAGTCATGGGGTCTCCTGCGGTCGGGAACATTCCGATGTATCGCGCGCCTTGTGCGGCTAATACATGATTAAGAATCGTATCATGCGGTTGAAGGGCGTGGCAGGCGTTTGTATGGGCTTGCGAAGCGTTTAACGCCTGCCTTGAGGGACGCGGAGCACAGGTGCGTGGATCGCGGCGATCAGATCGGCTAAAGGCAACCCATGGGCATCGACCGCGTCGTCTGCAACCACCAGTGCCGAAGCCGAATTTTGAGCAGGTTGCCAAACAACGAAGGGGCCAGTGGTGTGTCCATCCCGATGCGATTGGATTCGACAATCTCCAGCAACAGCGGCGGCTCCCCCCTGTCTCTAGGCCACTAGCGAAGGTGGGGTGGTGGGGTCTATCGACGAGAGCAGAAGCAGGTGACAGGACCGGTCGGTAGCGAGGGCGAGTGCATGGGCCGCCTGAACGACTGAGTCCGCTGCTTGCTACGTCGCCAGCAGACCGACGACGGGCGCACACCGTTCTCCCCCCAGAAATGCCGAGCGGTCAGACGGCAATGCCCTGCGCGAACGTCGATTCTCCCCGCCATGTTGCGGTTCTGGTGGGGCATCGCTGTCTGGTGTCGTCTGCCAGAGAAACATCTTGTTGCCGCCGGCATCTACTCTGGGTCGGCGCGTTCAAGGTCTCGCGCAGGATGGCCTCGACGTCGCGTTCGCGCAGACGCTCGGCGCGCTGTTCCTGGCGTCGGATGGGTTCCTCAACGTGCTATGCGCCGATTTGTTTGGCGTGGCTCGACGCCGCGAGGTGGTTCGCCTCAGCGAGTAGGTCGGCCAGCGGGCGGGTGCCGGCGGTCATTTTCTCGCGATCGTCTGCCAGGCCGCTGGCATGCTCGATCCTGTGGGCGACTGCCCCCAATCGAGTGGTCGTAAGTTGTCACGGCGGGCCATGGCGGCAAGAGTGCGCACATAGTCGAGCTCATTTTCCGCCCGCCGGGACAGCGTGTCCTCAAAGTCGGCCTGCACCTTGAACAGCTTGGCAAAGTCGGGGTCGTATTCGGCCAGCAGGTAATAGAGCAGCCGATCGGCGATCAGTACGACCTTGATGTCCAGTGGAACCGGATTGGGCTCGAGCGTCATCGTGGTGAACACGGCATAGAACTGCTCGAGCGATTCGATGCGCACCTTCTTGCCGTAGATAGCCCGCTTTAGCGTCTCCCAGGCGAACGGCTGCATCAGGATCTGTCGGACGTGGAGGATCAGATACACCCCGTTGGCGCGGTGCAGGGCGCCGGCGAGAATTAGGCGGGAGTCGGTAAGCAGGGCTCCTTCCCGCAATTAACCGCGCGGGGGTCGGCAGGTCCTCGTAGATCACCGGCGCGCCGTGGAGTTCGGCGTTATCGACGATCAGGTTGATCTGGTACTGGTTGAGGATCTCCTCGGGGACCGTGCTGCTGTCGTCCTCGAGATCGTTGACGTGCGAGATGATGTCATCGCGAATGGCCCGGAGAAACCGGGTCGCGTCGAGCAAGTGTGCCCAGCGCTCCTCGAGCGCCTGGAGTTGTTGGCCCACGGCAACGCGCAGCATCTCCTCGTTCAGCGCCTGCAGTCGCTCGCCTGCCTCCTTTTGCCATTTTGGCACCTGGTGCCGGGTTTCCTTGAGCTTTTGCTCGAGTTCGTCGATGGCCGCCTGCCAGGCCTTCTGCTCTTCCTCGGGTAACTTGCTGAAAGCTTCCGGGTCGAGGATCTTGCCGTTGCGGTAGGGGCCCCAGCGTGAATCCGTTCGGCGTGATCACCATCGCCACGTGACGGCTTTCGGCCTCCCTGCTGATGGCCGCAATCGCCTCGTGCTTGTAGGTCTCGCGCAGTTCTAGAATTCGGTTGTGGTACTCGTCTCTCTAGAACACCGCCGGAATGGCGGTGCGAAACTCGTCGATCAAATTGCTGAGATCCGCCTCCAGATCGCGCCCGGACCGGGCAGGCAGTTTCAGCAACCGGGGCGTGTCAGGGTCGTCGAAGTTGAAGACGTAGGCCCAACTGGGAGGCGGCGCATCGCGCTTGGCGCGACGGTTGAGGAAATCGCGTACCACGCCGTACTTGCCGCTTCCCGTCGCACCGAGGGCGTAGAGGTCAAAGCGGTCGTCGCTGATCTCGGTGCCGAAGGACAGGGCCTCCAGTGCCCGTTGTTGGCCTAGTGGGGGGCTCGGCGGATCGAGCTCACCGGTCGTCTCGAACGGCAAAGAACTCGCCGGGCAGGCGCGGTAGAATTGATCGGCTTCCAGCCCGGTAGGCGCTTCGACCATGAGTGCCTCTAGAATCCATGGTAAGGATGAAATCGAGACTAGCATGCGCGCATGGTCTCGAAAGCCGTTAAGCCGAGCACCGCGCGCCTGTTGCACTGGCGTGTTGGCGGGCAAAGCGGTTAGGGTTTGCATCTATTGCCGGCGAACCACCTAAAGGAGTGAGCAGACACGATGGACGTAGTGACCGAGTTTCTTGGCAGCATCAGTGGATTCGTTTGGGGGCCGGTGATGCTGGCCCTGTTGCTCGGTACGGGGGTGTATCTCACCGCCGGATTGCGCGGCATGCCAATACGCCGGATCGGCTATGGCTTTCGTCAATTGGCTCTTGGTCGGCACGCCGGCAAGGACGATCGAGGTGACATCACGCCCTTTCAGGCACTGGCCACGGCGCTGTCGGCGACCATCGGTACGGGCAACATTGCCGGGGTGGCCACCGCGATCGCCCTGGGCGGGCCGGGTGCGATCTTCTGGATGTGGCTGACCGCGCTGGTGGGCATGGCGACCAAGTATTCCGAGGCGGTGCTAGCGGTGCGGTATCGGGAGGTCGATGAACGTGGTCGCTACGTCGGCGGCCCGATGTACTACATCAAGAACGGCATGGGCGCGAAGTGGAAATGGCTGGGCGCGGCCTTCGCGCTGTTCGCCATGATCGCCGCCTTCGGTATCGGCAACACCGTGCAGGCCAACTCGGTGGCCGACGTGCTCGAGTCCAACCTTGCCATTCCCGACTGGGCTACCGGTCTCGTCTTGGCCGCCATGGTGTTCGTGGTGATCATCGGCGGCATCCGTCGTATTGCGCATCTTGCCGAATACCTTGTGCCGTCGATGGCAATTCTCTACGTTGCCGCCGCTCTGATCATCATCCTGATGAACATCACCGACGTGCCGGCTGCACTGGCGCAGATCGTCAGCGACGCCTTCACCGGGACGGCTGCCACCGGTGGTTTCGCTGGGGCGGCCGTCTGGGCTGCGATCCGCTTCGGTGTCGCGCGTGGCATCTTCTCCAATGAGGCGGGTCTGGGTTCCGCGCCCATCGCCCACGCCGCGGCACAGACTAACGACCCGGTCCGGCAGGGCACCATCGCGATGCTGGGCACCTTCATCGACACCATCATCATCTGCACCATGACCGCGCTCGTGATAGTTCTTTCCGGCGTCTGGGAGACTGGCGAGAGCGGTGCGGCACTGACATCGGCGGCCTTCGCCGCGACTCTGGGTGGCGGCAACTGGGTGGTTACCGCTGGCCTGGTGCTGTTTGCCTTCACCACCATCGTGGCCTGGAGCTACTACGGTGAGCGCAGCGCCGAGTACCTGTTCGGCGTCAAGGTGATCAAGCCGTACCGCTACGTCTGGGTCGGGGCCCTTTTCCTCGGGGCGATCGCCAACTTGGAACTGATTTGGCTTGTCGCCGACATCCTCAATGCCCTGATGGCAATTCCGAACTTGATCGCGCTGATTGCCCTGTCGGGCACGGTATTTGCCATCACGCGGGAATACTTTGCCCGAGCGGACAACCAGGAGAAATCATGAACCCAGTCCTAAACGGCCGCATGGCCCTGCGATCTTCTGTACTGGCGGGGCTGACATTCATTGCGGGGTGTGCCGTAACGGGCCCCGGTGGTGAGCAGCGCACGGTCGTCATCCATCCGGGTGGGGACACCTCGCTCGACCCCGTGACCGTGCCGGCCGGACACCTGCCCTCGCCCGGCGAATGCCGTATCTGGCACCCGGATCGCGAGCCGGGCGACCAGCCATCCCCGGGCGATTGCCGTGATCTGCAGCGATCCGTGCCTTCCGGAGCCGTGCTCGTACGAGGCTAAACAGTAGATGGCTTGCCCGGCGACCAGTCGGTTGCCGCGGTGGGTAATGTCGTGGCGGCGCTTGTCAGCTCGACCTGTCCAGCCGTCGAATCCGCTCTTCGAGCGGCGGGTGGGTGTCGAACAGCCGGGCGCCGCCGGCACGGAAGAGGAAGGCGTGGTTCATCTCTGCGGCGGCATCGGACTTAACTTGAGAGGAGGCGCCGTTCTTGAGCTTTTCGAAGGCGCTTTTCAGGCCATCGGGATAGCGGGTGAACTGCACGGCGGAGGCATCGGCGAGAAACTCGCGCTGGCGGCTGAGGGCCGCCTGCAAAATGCGGCCGAAGAACACGGTCAGTAGCCCCACCAGCGCGATGGCCGCCGCGCCGACGAGCATCGCGATGCGAAGGCGGGCGTCTCGCCGGCCCGGTCCGAGGCCGACGTGGAACCACCAGCGGGCGACGAAGAACAGGAAGGTAAAGCCGAACACCATCGCCGCCACGCGAACGGAGAGCTTGATATCGCTATTAGCGATGTGGCCGAACTCATGGGCCACCACGCCGGCCAGCTCGTCGCGGCTGAGATTGTCTAGGGCTCCCTGGGTCACTGCCACCGCGGCGTTTTCCGGCTTGGTGCCGGCGGCGAAGGCATTGATGCCCTCCTCTCCGTCGAGCACGAAGACGCGTGGCCGGGTCAGGGAGGAGGCGATCGCCATCTCGTCGACCACGTTCAGGTACTGCCGTTCGGCCGGGGTGAGGTTGGTGTCGCCCACGCCAGTAAGCTCGCGCCCTCCTAACGACTGGGCGACCTTGGCGCCGTCCGAGCGGGTGAACCAACGAAAGAGGGTGACCATGAGAATGCCGCCGCCGGTAACGCCGGCTGCCCAGGCGAAGGCCATCCAGGTCGCCCCGACCGGCATCGCGGAGGGCGGACCGCTGCCCTGCGCCGCCTGTGCCTGCTCACCGATGGTCAGCCCGAGCCACATCAACGCACCCACGCTCGCCGCGGCGACGATCAGTAGCAGTACGTAAAGCCCTACCAGGATCCGGGTCTGGCGCCGGGCGAGGTCTTGCTGTTCGCGAAAGTCCATGAATTATCGGCTCAGAAGCTCACTTCGGGGGGCTTCTGGATGGCCTCGCTGTCCTCAAACTCGAGCAGTTGGGCATCGTCGCCATGGCCGACCAGCTTGCCTATGACTACCGGCGGGAAGGAGCGGCGGTACTCGTTGTACTTCTGCACCAGGTCGTTGTAAGCCTGACGGGCGTAGGCGACGCGGTTTTCCGTGGTGGCGAGTTCCTCGGCGAGTTGGCGCATGTTCGCGTCGGCCTTGAGGTCCGGGTAGGCCTCGAATGTGGCGTTCAGTCGGCCAAGTCCGCTAGTGAGCGCGGATTCGGCGCGCGAAAGCAGATCCATTGTCTCCGGGTTGCCCGGTCGTTCATGCGCCGCGTCTACCGCCTTTTCGGCGGCGGCACGAGCCTCGGTGACCTCCTTGAGGACCGAGGCTTCGTGGTCCATGTAGCCCTTGGCCGTGTTGACCAGGTTGGGGATCAGGTCATGGCGACGCTTCAACTGCGTCTCGATCTGCGCAAAGCCATTTTCATACTGGGTCTGGTATGAGGTGAGTTTGTTGTATAGGTAGATGACGTAAACGACTGCGATCACGACCAACGCGATCACGATCCAGATTTCGGTTCCCATGGTGGCTTCTCCTTGCTGAACGCGACGAATGGTCGCGGGCCGTTAGACCAGGATTGGACGGTCCGGGTCAGTGTACCTCGCTCATTGCCCACGAGGCGGCTTTGTTGGAAGGTCGCCTTATCTGAAGATAAAACAGGAGAGGCGTCGGGATGCCGCTGGGAGCGTTGTTCACATTGGCCTTGTTGCCGCTGGTCACTGTCTTCGTGCTGCTCGTCGTGCGGCAATGGCCCGCCTGGAGGGCGATGCCGGTTGCGTGGTTGTTGACGGCGATCCTCGCGCTTCTGGTCTGGCAAACGGAACCGGCCGTTGCGGCTGCGGCGAGCATGCATGGCGTGGTGACGGCAGTTAATATCCTCACCATCGTTTTCGGCGCCATCCTGCTGCTCTATACGCTGCGGGAATCCGGGGCGATCGAGTCGATTCGGGCGGGGTTCGTGAGTATCTCGCCGGATCGTCGGGTCCAGGCGATCATCGTGGCGTGGCTATTCGGCGGGTTGCTGGAAGGTGCCGCCGGCTTCGGTACCCCGGCGGCCATCGCAGCCCCCCTGCTGGTGGCGATCGGATTTCCCGCCATGGCTGCGGTGCTCTCGGCACTGATCGTCCAGTCGACCCCCGTGTCCTTCGGCGCGGTGGGCACGCCGGTACTCGTCGGCGTGAAGGCCGGGCTGGCGGGGCATCCGGCGGTGGAGGCATTGCTCGACGTGCCCCTGACTCCGGACTACCTCGACCGGATTACGCTGTATGCGGCGGTGATCAACACGGCGGTGGGGGTATTGATGCCCCTGATCACGGTGGCGGTCCTTACGCGCTATTTCGGTGCATCACGCTCGTTCCGCGAGGGGCTGGCCGCCTGGCCGTTCGCGCTGTTCGCGGGGCTGGCATTCACTCTGCCTCACCTTGCCGTTGCCGCTTGGTTGGGTCCGGAATTCCCCTCGCTGGTCGGCGGTATGGTCGGCTTGCTGCTCGTGGTCACGGCCGCGCGACGCGGTTTTCTGGTGCCGCGGCGCTTATTTGAGTTCGAGCCGCGAGATCGATGGCAGCCGGACTGGATCAGCCGCTTTCAGGACGAACTGCAGGCATTGCCGACCGGCCCGAGAATGCCTCTCTGGCAGGCATGGTTTCCTTACGTCCTCGTGGTTGGGCTGCTCGTGCTGAGTCGAGCCGTGACGCCCCTGCGCGACTGGCTGCAGTCACCTGCACTGACCCTGGAATGGTCGGGCATCTTCGGCACCGAGGTCGGTACGTCGGCCCAACCGTTCTATCTGCCCGGTTTCATCCTGCTGGTGGTGTCCCTGCTGACCTTCTTCGTTCACCGAATGCACCGGCGCCCCGGCTCTTACGCTCGGGCGTGGCACCAATCCGGCCGTGTGCTGTTCTCCGCGGCCCTGGCCTTGGCGTTCGCCGTTCCCATGGTTCAGGTATTCATCCATTCCGGGCAGGGCTCACCTTATGCCAGCATGCCGCTGGTGCTTGCGCAGGGCGTTTCGTGGATGGCAGGGCCATTGTGGCCGCTGTTCGCTCCGTTGATCGGGGCTACCGGGTCGTTCATGGCGGGGTCGGCGACGATCAGCAACATGATGTTCTCGCTGTTCCAGTTTGCCTCGGCCGAGTCGATCGGTTTGGGTGCGCAGGGCGCTGCCTGGGTGGTGGCCTTGCAGGTGGTCGGTGGGGCGGCCGGCAACATGATCTGTGTGCACAATGTCGTCGCCGCCTCGGCCACCGTGGGGCTGGTGGGTCGGGAAGGTGACCTGATCCGGAAGGCCCTGATCCCGCTGGGATACTATGTCCTGGCGGCCGGCACACTTGGTATGGCGCTGATCGTGGGAGGCCTCAACCCCTGGTACATTGGCTGGCTCCTCGTGATTCTGGCGATGCTGGTTTTCATGAGGTTTGGCCCATTGCCACGGTGAGGTGATCGCCTGTCGCCTCACGGTTTTTGGCACACTGCACGCTTGGTTCATTGATGGAAACACGCATGTCCTGGATTGGAAAAGCGGTGGGGGCCGGACTTGGCTTCTGGATATTCGGTTGGATCGGAGCGGGTGTTGGGCTGCTGCTAGGGCACTTCCTCGATCGATTCCTCAGCCGAATCAAGCGGGTCGGTGGCCGGCTGCTCGAGGTGCAGCAGACCTTCTTCGATACGACCTTCACCGTGCTGGGCCACGTCTGTAAGGCCGATGGCCAGGTCACGCAGGCGGAGATTCGTGCCGCTGAGCAGATCATGACGCAAATGCGCCTGACCAAGGCGCGGCGCAAGAAGGCAATCGAGGCCTTCAATCGCGGCAAGGCCAGCGATTTCGATCCCGAACACATCATCCGCCGGTTCGTGCGCGTTTGCGGCAGACAGCCGACGCTGCTGCAGGTCTTTCTTGAGATCCAGATCCAGGCGGCGTTCGCCGACGGCCAGATTGCTCCGGCCGAGCGTGAAGCGTTGCTGCGCATTGCCCATGCCTTGGGGGTCTCGGATGCCGACTTTTCCCGGCTCGAGGCGCTGCTGGCGGGACACTATCAGCGTGGTCCGGGCGCGCCGACCACGGCCGCGGCCCTGGACAATGCCTACGAGGCACTGGGAGTGGAGCGCTCGGCCACCGACGCCGAGGTCAAGCGCGCCTATCGAAAGCTGATGAGCGAGCACCACCCGGATAAACTGATAGCCAAGGGACTGCCGGATTCGATGGTCGAGTTGGCCAAGGAGCGCAGCCAGGAAATCCAGAATGCCTACGAGACCATCCGTCGGTCGCGACAGGCGCAAGGGTAAGAGCTGTTTTGACAACGAAGGAGTGATGTGATGACCGGTTTGCTCATGGTGGTCCATCTGCTGTCCGCGGTCCTGTGGGTCGGTGGTGTCTTCTATGCCTACGTGATCCTGCGTCCGTCGGTGGCGTTTCTTTCCGGACCCGAGCGGGTCTCGCTCTGGGATCGGGTATTCACCCGCTTCTTTCGCTGGGTGTGGGTGCTGATCGCCGCACTGTTGATCAGTGGCTACGGCATGCTGTTCTTGTCGTTCGGCGGGTTCGGTTCGCCAGGCTACCTGCACGGGATGCAACTGTTCGGTTGGTTGACCATCATCGTGTTCGCGGTGCTCGCCTTCGGGCCGTATCGGCAGTTACATATCGCCGTAGCGACCGAGGACTGGTCCCGGGCGGGGGGGATGATTCCGCGCATCCGCCGGCTGGTGCACATCATCATGTGGCTGGGGCTGGTGAGTATCTCGATCGGCGGTGGTGGGGCCTACCTCTAAGACGGCGCGACGAAGGTGCTGGTTTGAAAACCTGCCCGCCTAGGGACTATGGTCTTGGGCGGTCACTTTTCACGACATGATTTCACATGGAATCAAGGAGTTCGCGTATGACTACCTATCGACCCGAGAAAGCCGACGAGTTGATCCAGACGGCCCAGGCGATGGTCGCGCCCGGCAAGGGGATCCTGGCCATCGATGAGAGCAACGGAACCTGCAACAAGCGTTTCGAGGCCGTCGGGATCGATGCCACGGAGGAGAAGCGCCGCGAGTATCGCGAGTTGTTGCTGACCACGCCCACCCTGGAGGAGTACGTCAGCGGCGCGATCCTCTACGACGAGACGATTCGCCAGTCGACGGCCGACGGCAAGTCGTTCATCGACGTGATGCGCGATCGCGGTCAGGTGGTCGGCATCAAGGTCGATACCGGTGCCAAACCGCTGGCCGGCTCGGACAGCGAGAAGGTTACCGAGGGTCTCGATGGTCTGCGCGAGCGCTTGGCGGAGTACTACGAAATGGGCGCGCGCTTTGCCAAGTGGCGGGCGGTGATCATGATCGACATCGCCAAGGGTCTGCCGAGCCGCGGCTGCATCGAGGCAAACGCCCACGCCCTGGCCCGCTACGCCGCCCTGTGCCAGGAAGCGGGCCTGGTGCCGATCATCGAACCCGAGGTGTTAATCGACGGCGACCACGACATCGCTACCTGTGAGCGGGTCACCGAGGAGGAACTCCACGAGGTCTTCCGTCAGCTCTACCACCAGAACGTCATGCTCGAGGGCGTGATTCTCAAGACCAGCATGGTGATTTCCGGCAAGGGCGCATCGAGTCGTGCCGGTGTTGAGGAAGTGGCGGATCGCACCGTGGAAACGTTGCGGCGTACCGTCCCCGCGGCGCTCGGCGGGGTGGTCTTCCTCTCAGGGGGGCAGGGGGTCGAGGAATCCTCCGCGCATCTGAACGCCATGCACACGCGCCACGCTGACCGTCTGCCGTGGCCGCTGACCTTCTCCTACGCTCGCGCCATCCAGGGCCCGGCACTCGACTACTGGAAGGGTGAAGCTTCCAAGCAGGAAGAAGCGCAAAAGCGTGCCTTCACGCGGGCGAAGTACAATGGGCTGGCAAGCCTCGGCAAGTACAGCGAGGACATGGAAAGCGCCTGACGCTAGGCGTCAGTCAGACCAATGGACAATCCCGCCATCTGGCGGGATTTTTTTGCTCAAGCGCAATGGCAGTCAATCGCGTGGCTGTTGGGGGCGATCAAGGGTGTGCTGCAACCGGCCGTTCGCGGATCACCACCAGACCTGCGGCAATGATGATCAGGCCGCCTAGAATCGTGAAGGTGTCCGGCCACTCGGCGAAGATCAGCCAGCCCAGCAGCGTAGCCCCGAAGATCTCGAGATATTGCAGCGGGGCCAGCAAGCTTGCATCGCTGCGTGCGAATGCCATTGCGATCAGTACGTGGGCAAAGGCCGCGAGCAATCCCGCGGTGGCTAGCCAGAACCATTCCATCGCACCCGGAGTGGACCAGCGTGTCAGCGACCATTCCAGCCCCTGTCCCAGAAGCAGAAAATTCAGCATGATCATTGAGGCGGCGGCACCGACCCAGAACTGAAGTACCAGGGCGTCACGGGGGCGGGGTGCGCTGGCCCAGGCGCGCGTGGCGGTCAGGTAGCCGGCATAGCTCGTAGCCGCGGCGATTGGCAGCAGGGAAGCCACTCCATAGGCGCTCCAGTTGGGCCGCAGGATGATCAGGGCACCGACCAGCCCGCCTATAACCCCGATCCAGCGCCTGGTGGTGATCCGCTCGCCCAGGAACAGGGCGGAGAAAATGACCAAGATCAGCGGCTCGACAAAGAACAGCGCGATGTTGTTGGCCAACGGCAGGTGAGCTAACCCCCAGAACAGGAACAGGATGGAGGCGGCGATCAGGGCGCCCAACAGGAGATGGATTGGCTGCAGCCGTGCGCCGCGCCAGTACATGGCCATGAACGGCAGCAGAAATAGCGTCTGGAATACGAACCGAAGCCATGCGATTTCGCCCACCGACAACTCGGTCGACAGCCACTTGGCGATGGTGTCGGACATCGGGATGGTCAATACGGCGAGGGCCATCAGGATCAGGCCCAGACGGTGATGATGTTGGCTTTCTGTCAAGGCGCACCCGTCAACCACTTAGGTAGCCAGGCAAACTAACATGTTCGCGCAGATAAGGACAACGATGGACGCGGCGGTAACCGTTGCCTACAGTCTCGGGTAGATCCTTACGTGCCTGCCCCCCCATAGCGACGACATGGGTTCTCAGGTTTGATATCAAGGAGTTGAACCGAAATGAGCGAATTGGCAACGAACCGCTGTGACGCCTGCCGGGCCGATGCACCCACCCTGGACGACAACGAGATCGCTGCACTGCAGAAGGAATTGCGGGATGCTTGGCAGGTTGTCACCCGCGGCGGGGTAAGACAGCTCGAGCGCGTGTTCCGCTTTGATGATTTTGCGGGTGCCCTGGCGTTTACCAACGCTGTGGGTGAAATTGCCGAGGCGGAAGGTCATCACCCCGCGCTGCTGACCGAGTGGGGCCGGGTGACCGTCACTTGGTGGAGTCATAAGATTAGGGGGTTGCATCGCAACGACTTCATCATGGCCGCGCGCACCGACAAGCTCGCCACCGAGCACTAGGTGTGATCTCTTGATAGATTGTTCGCCTGTATTGCAGACATCGCGTCTAGTAGCTCGTTTGGCCAGACGAAAAAAACCGGCCTCGCTATGCGGAGGGCCGGTTCGTCGGGCGGATCACAGTTTCAATTAGTCAAGTTGGAAAGTGATTTTGGCATTGATGCGATACTTGGTGACGCGGTTGTCCTCGACCTTGGCCTCAAAGTCCTTGATGTCGATCGACTTGATGCCGTGGACACTGCGGCTGGCCTTGGCGATCGCCTCGTTGGCCGCATCTTCCCAGGACTTTTTCGACTCCGCGAGGACCTCGACGACCTTCACATATCCTTGCGCATGGCTTCCCTCCTGCCTTGTGCGTGGATGGATAACGCCACTCACAAGGGTAGAACTTGATCGGTACCCTGGCTGAACCGGTCGAGTCCACGTGGGGCGGGTTCGAAGTTCAACTTAACCCAACCAAAGGCGATTCATGCTGCCCAGTTCAGACGCGGTGAGTGGCCATGCTTGACTGGTGTGTCACGCCGATCGACGCCTTTGTGAACGCCTCGCCGGTGGTGCAGGCCCTGATCGCGACGCTGTTCACTTGGGGCATGACCGCCGCCGGGGCGCTGCCGGTCTTTTTCACGGATCGGGAGAACCGGCGGCTGCTCGACGTGCTGCTCGGCTTCACGGGCGGGGTGATGATTGCGGCCAGCTTCTGGTCGCTGCTGGCGCCATCGATCGAGATGGCCGCGGATCTGTCCGTTCCGGCCTGGTTTCCGGCGGCGGTGGGGTTTGCCCTTGGGGCGGTATTCCTGCGCGGGGCCGATCTGATCTTGCCGCACCTGCATCTTAATGCCCCCATGCACGAGGCCGAGGGGATGCCGACGACCTGGCGGCGTACCACGTTGCTGGTTCTGGCGATCACCCTGCACAATATTCCCGAGGGACTGGCTATCGGAGTGGCCTTCGGCGCACTAGCGTATGGTTTTGACAATGCCAGCCTGGGGGCGGCAGTTGCGCTGGCCATCGGCATCGGCATCCAGAATTTCCCCGAGGGCATGGCCGTGGCCATGCCGCTGCGCCGTGAAGGGATGAGCCGACGAAAAAGCTTCTGGTACGGCCAGCTATCCGGGGTGGTAGAGCCGATCGCGGGGGTGATTGGCGCGGCGGCGGTGCTGTTCTGGCAGCCGATTCTGCCCTATGCGCTGGCCTTTGCGGCCGGGGCGATGATCTTCGTGGTGGTCGAGGAGGTGATTCCCGAGGCCCAGCGCAGCGGTCACGCCGATGCCGCCACACTCGGCGTGATCGGCGGCTTTATCGTCATGATGGTGCTGGACGTGGCCCTAGGTTAAGTGCCCAGGGCCAGTCGTAAAAGGCTGCCTAAAACCAGCGACGCCGCTTGAGCCAGATTCCCAGCCCGGCACCGATGCCGAGGATGAGCAGCATTACCCACCAGAATCCCCTCTCGGTCTCCACCCAAGGCATGCCGCCGACATTGATGCCGAACAGACCCGTGACGAAGCCCAGCGGTAGGAAGATTGCCGCCACGATCGACAAGATGTACATGCGGGTGTTGAGCTGATCGGATAGCCGTGTGAGCAGTTGTTCATGAATCATCGCGCCTCGTTCGCGGGCCATGTCCAGGTCCTCGACCAAGCGCGTCAGAGCGTCTGCCTGTTCCCGCACGCGGCCACGATCCATTGCCGCGAGCAGTGGCCGGTTGATGATCGACAGGCGGGCCAACGCGTCCCGCTGAGGCGCGAGGTAGCGGCGGATCACGATGATGCTGCGGCGGATCTGGCCGATACGACCACGCAGTTCGCGGTCGGCCCCGTCGAGCAGTTGTGCCTCGAGCTCGTCGATTCCCTCTTCGATCGACTCGATCAACTCGTCGGTACGTTCGGCCAGCCCTTCCACGAGTTCCATGAGCAGGTCGGCCAGTGTGGCCGGGCCGGTGCCTTGCTCAAGCTGGTGAATGATCCCTTCGACAGTACGCAGCGGATAGCGCGAGGTGCTGATTAATCGGTCGCCGTCGAACCAAAGGCGAAGCGAGATCATGTCTTCCGGGCGGCTGCCCGCATTGGGGTTCACGCCGCGCAGGATCAATAGCAGGCCCTTGTCGTGCTCGACCACCCGCGGGCGGGTGTCCTCGGCCAACAGGCTTTCCGAGACCAACTCGTCCATGCCGGCGTCGCTTTCGAGCCAAGTCCGGTCGTCGGCGTCCTCCCAGTTGAAGCGGATCCAGGTGCCCGCCGGTTGCTGTTGTGACCCGGCGCGGCCCCCGCTGCCATCGAGACAAATGCTTTGGCGCGTACTCATGCTTTGCCGGACTCCATCGGCCCTTCTGCCGTGCGGTTGGCCGTCACGACTTGAGCTGCACGGAACCTGCCGCGCCCCGGGCCCGTTCCCGGGCCGCTTCGATAGTCTCCGCTCGGGCAAGGGCGACGCCTAAGCGTCGCTTGCCGGCCAACGTGGGCTTGCCGAACAAGCGCAGCTCGGTGCCCGGCTCGGCCAATGCGGCGGCCGTTCCGGTCAGTATCGGATGCCGGCTTTCGCCCTCGCGGACAATGGCACAGGAGGCCGACGAGCCGCGTTGGGCTACCGGGTGGACCGGCAGGCCAAGCATCGCCCGCAGGTGAAGGGCGAATTCGGACAGGTCCTGCGAGACCAGGGTGACGAGCCCGGTGTCGTGCGGGCGCGGCGAGACCTCGCTGAACCACACTTGGTCGTCCTTGACGAACAACTCCACGCCAAAGATGCCGTAACCGCCTAGCTCCTCGACGATGGCATGCGCGGTCTCGCCGGCCCTTGCCAACGCGGTATCGCTCATTGGGTGCGGTTGCCAGCTCTCACGGTAATCGCCGTCGACTTGGGTATGACCGATGGGAGGGCAAAGGGTGACACCGCCTCGATGGCGGACGGTAAGCAGGGTGATCTCGTAGTCGAAGTCGATGAACGATTCGACGATCACGCGGCCGCGTCCTGACCGCCCACCGGACTGGGCGAACTCCCAGGCGTGCAGTGCTGCGCCCGGTTGGCGCACCAGCGACTGGCCCTTGCCCGACGAACTCATCACCGGCTTGACCACGCAGGGCGTGCCGATCTCTTCGACGGCGGCAAGAAATTGCGCCTCGGTCTCGGCGAAGGCGAACCGGCTTGTCGGCAGAGAGAGGGTCTCGGCGGCCAGTCGGCGGATGCCCTCGCGATCCATGGTCAGTCGCGCGGCGCGCGCATTCGGAGTGACAACGAAGCCTTGTGCTTCGAGTTCAATCAACGTCTGGGTAGCGATCGCCTCGATCTCGGGGACGATCAGGGCGGGCATCTCCTGGTTGATCACACTCTTCAAGGCCGCGCCGTCGAGCATGTCGATCACGTGCGAGCGGTGCGCGACCTGCATGGCAGGCGCACTGGCATAACGGTCGACCGCGATCACTTCCAGGCCGAGTCGTTGGGCTTCGATCGCGACCTCCTTGCCGAGTTCGCCGGCGCCCAGAAGCATCAGCCGGGTGGCCTCGGGCGAGCCGGGGGCTCCTAGTTGCGCCGCGCGTGTGTGGATGTTGGCTTGATCAGCCATGACCAAAGTTCTCCGTGACGTAGTCGATGTCCTTGTCGCCGCGTCCTGAGAGATTGGCCAAAATCGTAGTACCGGGGTTCTCGCGTCCGAACTTCATCGCCCAGGCGATCGCGTGGGCCGATTCTAGCGCCGGGATGATGCCCTCGCGGCGCGAGATCGTGTAAAACGCGTTCAGGGTCTCGTCGTCGCTGATTGCGTGGTAATTCACCTGCCCGGAGGTCTTGAGGTACGAGTGTTCCGGCCCTACGCCGGGATAATCCAGCCCCGAGGCGATCGAGTGCACCGGTGCCGGGTTGCCTTCCTCGTCACTGAGCAGCAGGCACTTGAAGCCGTGGATCATGCCCGGCTTGCCGAAGGTCATCGTGGCCGAGTGCTGGCCGATTTCGGTTCCCTTGCCCATCGGCTCGATGCCATGGAGCTGCACGTCGTGATCGTCGATGAAACCCGAGAACAGGCCGAGCGCGTTGGACCCGCCACCGATGCAGGCGGTGACGTGGTCCGGCAACTCGCCGGTCATCTCCAGGTATTGCTCGCGCGCCTCGATGCCCATCACCGACTGAAAATTGCGCACCATCTTGGGGAATGGGTGAGGGCCGACTACCGAGCCGATCGCGAAGATCGCCTCTTCGGCCTGCGAGAGATAGCTCTGGAAGGCCGAGTCCACCGCTTCCTTGAGGCTGCGTCCACCGAAGCTTACCGGCACCACATTCGCGCCCAGAAGTTTCATGCGGGTGACGTTGGGTGCTTCCTTGGCGATGTCGATCTCGCCCATGTGGATCTCGCACTCCATGCCGAAATAGGCCGCGGCGGTCGCCAGCGCGACGCCATGCTGGCCGGCACCGGTTTCGGCGATCAGCTTCTTCTTGCCCATGTGCTTGGCCAGCAGTGCCTCACCCATGCAGTGGTTGAGTTTGTGCGCACCGGAATGGTTGAGATCCTCGCGCTTGAAATAGATATGGGCGCCAACATCGGCGCTGAGATTGTGGGCATAGTAAACGGGAGTAGGGCGGCCCTGGTAGTGCTTTCGGATGTAGCGCAACTCGTTGAGGAAGTCGGCCGAGCGCATCAAGCGCAGGTAGGCGTCCTCGATCTCGGCGAAATGCGGTTCGAGTTCTGGTGGAAGAAAAGCGCCACCAAATTCACCGAAGTAGCCTTCTTTGCTCGGAAAGTCTTTTAGGTAAGACATTCAAACTCCCTGCCAGGTGATCGCGTTGCGTGCCTGCATGATCTAACGCGGGGCAGGCCTTGCCAAGTCTACCCATTCGACCCGTTAACCGAGTCTATTCCTGCCTATGCATTGTTTTTCCAGTGAACTCGGCATTCCTAGTAGTGGTGGGCTGGACTACAAACTAGTTGTACGAGACGTATACGATGAAGACACAAAAAATGCCGATCCAGATCCGCGCGTCCGTTGCAAGCGACTCGGCCCGGAGGAATCGAAAATGTTCAAGCGCCGTGCACACGACGAACGGGCCGAGTGCCAAAGCCAGCCTCGCGAGCGAGATACCGTGTTGCATGCCGTGTGCGGCTCGGTTGCCTATATCGAGTTCATTTCGGACGGCCACGTGCTCGGCGTCTACGATTGTACCCTCGAGACGGTGGCGCGTTTGCTCGATGAGGTGATGGGAGAGGGCCATCGCTTGTTCTGCGCCGACGGATACACCGAATTGCCCCCGCAGTTCGAAGGCTACTTTTGGGTCGACTTCAGTAGGGCGGTGACTCCAATCGACAGTCGAGAATTCGAGGGCGCATCCAACAGGCACCTATTTGGCATATAGACTGTCGGGCAACTTTTATCACGTCATGAGGAGACCCCATGAAATCGATCGAATTGGGACTGGAATGGTTCCTCAACCCGGACCACCTGCCGTTCATCGCCGGCATCGAGAAGGGCTGGTTTCGGGATGCGGGGCTGGATTTGACCCTGATTGAACCTGAGGGTCATTACGACGGTCTGGCGGAAGTCGCCCAGGGCAAGTTGGCGTTTGCCTGCAACGAGCCACTGCACATGATCGACGAGGCACGCCCCGGCTTGCGGGCGCTGGGCTGTTTCTTCGAGACCGAGGGCGGGGTGATGCTGACCCCGGAAGGCGAACAGGCACTAAAGCGCGGGGAAACGATCCGGGTGGCCTCGCCGGTGGCTGGTGAGGTGACCGATGATCTTGCCCGCTTGATCGTCGCGCGCTGGTGCGAACGCGAGGGTATCCGCTTCGAGTCATCGCAATTGCAGATTGAGGCAGCCGGTTTCGAGCACCTAAAGAACTTGCAGGCGGGCTTCCACGGCGCGTGGCTGTGTTTCGCGAATTTCGAAGGGGTCGAGGCGAGCGAACTGGGCGTGGCGGCTCGTTTGATTTCCAGTGTCGAGGTGGGGCTGCCCAACTTCTCAGCGCTCGAACTGTTCACCGGCGAGGCCTTCGAACGGGAATACCCCGAAGTGATCGAGGCGGTTACGCGGATCGCCTCGGAAGGGGCGACGCTCTGCCGCGAGGAACCTGACGAGGCGATGCGGCTCTGGTACCGCTACAGCGGTGAGGCGCAAAGTGACGTGATGGACGCGATCGTTCGGGATACCTGCCGACGCTTGGTGGCCCCGATCATGCCGGACGCCGAGCGCTGGCGGGGCATGTGGCAGCAGTTTCAGGATCTGGGCTTGTCCCAGATCGATCAAGCCGGCTACGAGGCGATGTTTTCCCCCGTCTGACCCCTGTCTGCGCCGGTGGTCCTCAGAACGTTGACAGGCCCGTGGCTTCCATCAAGCGGTAGCGCCAATAACGCCACGACGAGTCGTCGGCGAAGTCGTCGAAGGGCAGGCTGTGGCGTTCGCCGTTATCGTTGGACCAGCGGGTGTCGAAAAACCGGTTCGCGGCCTGCATCGCCGGGTGGTCGGCGGGAGCCTGCCAGTCGACGTTGGTTTCCATGTTGAAGTTGTCGAGGTTGCGGCGGGTGAAATTCGCTGAGCCGAGCAGCAGGCGGGCCGGGCCGTCGGCCGCGTGATGGAGTAGCAGCTTGCTGTGACACTGCTCGCCGTTGGTATTGCACCACCGCACCTCGATTCCCGCGCGATTCAACTCCATGCCAACCGGACGGTTGGGGATGCCGCTTTTCGTGCGCCCGAAGGCGTCGTGGTTCGGATCAAGCAGGACACGTAGTCTCACACCGCGCTCGGCGGCACGCTTGAGCGCCTCTATCACTTCCCGGTGCGCTAGGTAGAACATCGCGAGATCCAGGCGCTCGCCGTCATCAGCCGTCTCAATAATTGCCACGGCGGCCTCGCGGATGCGGGCTTCGGTAAGCACGCGCAAACGCCCTTCGTTTACATCGAAATAGTCGCCGCGGGGCGGCGAGGGCAGGGTGAAGGATCGCTCAGCCCCCGACAGGTTCGCTGCCGCTTTTTCCGTCGACAGCAGGTCGAGGGCCGCGGGCCCGGTAAAGCGCAACGCCACGTTGCCGTGGCGGCTGCTCGCATCGTGCGGATTGGCCGAGGTGACCAGCCCGATCCAGTCATCTCCCCGGTCGGCGATCACGGTCTTGCGATGGTTGGCCTTGAAATTGAGGAGTCGCATCCATGCATCAAGCGTCGAGGCCCGGTCCGTGGCCAGGGGGTTGGGCAGCCAGCCCGTGGCGGGGTCGCTCTCCAGCCAGCGGCAGCACAGTCGCCATAGCCCGGACCACAGGGCATTGGGGTCACGCAGCCGCTCCAGGTCGGTGGTGATGACCCCCACACCGGCAGAGCGAAGTCGCTCGAGCTGGTTGGATTCAATGCTGCCGTAGACTGTGTTGACCGGGTCGGTAATCAGCACCGTAGTAAGATCCGCGTTGCTGCGCTGCTGCTCGACCAGCGCCTTGGTCAGTTCGGCCGAAAGCGGACGATGACCGTCACTGGCGTCGCCGGCGAAGTCGTTGAACAAGAACATGTCGAGCACCAGCAGTTCCCGGGCCCCCGCCACCATGTTCGAAACCGCATCGAATATCTGCTGGTCGCTGACGCGTTTTCCGTCGGGTGCGGTGTAGGTGGCATCGGCAAGGAACGTCACATCCTCGGCCGGCACCCAAGGGGTGGCGACATCGAGACCGCCGGGCATCGGCTTGTAGACGTGCCAGGTGCCAACGATCAACCAGGCGAGCAGGCCGATCGACAGCATGACTATTAACGTGCGTTTGCCGGGACGGTAGCGGGAATTTCGCATGGGGTTGTGCTTCGGGATGAGTGAACATCTGCTGCGGGCCTGTCGGGTTGGTCTAGCTATTTGAATCCTACACGCAACGCGTGGCGCCGGGCAGATGAATCCGGTCTGGAAATCCCCGCGATCCATCGATGGGACCGGTCATCTTGCGGGTCGGTGGAGTGATAGCCAATAGCTATCAAAGTACGGTCAAAAATTAATTTGCAGCGCGTGGGTGGGCGGCTTAACTTGGTCGTTGACAATGGTGGCGCGAGATACCCAGTCAGTTAATGCCTCGGGTAGTGAACCCGACAGGTCGATTGTTGAAGCCACCACAGTTTTCCCGGTGGGGATTTCCCCGCAGGGACGTTTCGCATGAGCGAATCTGGAGAGCCGGCCGCAGAACGGTCGGTCTCCGCCAAGACGACGAGGAGAAGGAAATGGGCGAGAACGCGAACGCAGGCAAGTGTCCGGTGATGCACGGCAGCCGCACCAAGATGGGCGGAGGTGGCGGAGGTGCCAAGGACTGGTGGCCGAACCAGCTCAACCTCGGCATTCTGCATCAGCACACCGCCGTGTCGAACCCGCTGGGCGAGGATTTTGATTACGCCGAGGAGTTCGGGAAACTCGATCTCGAGGCGGTGAAGAAGGACTTGGTCGACCTGATGACCGACTCGAAGGAATGGTGGCCGGCCGATTACGGCCACTACGGCCCCTTCCTGATCCGCATGGCGTGGCACTCGGCGGGCACCTACCGGACCGCTGACGGCCGTGGTGGGGCAGCGACCGGCAACCAGCGCTTCGCGCCGATTAACAGCTGGCCAGACAACGCCAACCTCGATAAGGCTCGTCGCCTGCTGTGGCCGATCAAGCAGAAGTACGGCAACAAGCTCTCTTGGGCTGATCTATACATCCTCGCCGGCAACATGGCACTCGAGTCCATGGGTCTCAAAACCTTCGGATTCGGCGGTGGTCGCGAGGATATCTGGTCGCCGGAAGAGGATATTTACTGGGGTGCGGAGGAAGAGTTTCTTGCGACGAGTGATGCGCCACACAGTCGTTACTCGGGTGATCGTAAACTGGAGAGCCCGCTCGCCGCCGTGCAGATGGGCCTGATCTACGTCAACCCGGAAGGCCCGGACGGTGAGCCCGACCCGCTCGCCTCGGCGAAGGACATCCGCGAGACGTTCGAGCGCATGGCAATGAACGACTACGAGACCGTCGCACTGACCGCCGGAGGTCACACCTTCGGCAAGGTGCACGGGGCGGGTGATGCCGCCCACGTCGGTCCCGAGCCCGAGGCCGCACCGGTCGAGGAGATGGGTTTCGGCTGGAAGAGTAGTTACGGCTCCGGCAAGGGCCGCGACACCATCACGAGCGGACTCGAGGGCTCGTGGACTCCGACCCCGATCAAGTGGGACATGACCTACCTCGACGTGCTGTTCGGGTACGACTGGGAATTGACCAAAAGTCCGGCGGGTGCCTGGCAGTGGACACCGAAGAACTTGGCCGAGAAGGATCACGCCCCGGATGCTGAGGACCCGAACCAACGGGTTGGCATCATGATGAGCACGGCCGACATGGCGATGCGCGAGGATCCGGCGTACCGCAAGATCGCCGAGCATTTCCACAACAACCCGAACGAGTTTGCCGATGCCTTCGCCCGGGCTTGGTTCAAACTTACCCATCGCGACATGGGGCCAAAGGACTGTTACCTCGGCCCGGACGTGCCGGACGAGGATCTGATTTGGCAGGACCCGGTGCCGCCGGTCGATCACGTCTTGATTGACGAGCAGGATGCCGAAGAACTCAAAGCGGCCATTCTGGACAAGGGCTTGGCCGTGCGTGAGCTCGTCTACACCGCTTGGTCCTCGGCCTGCACCTTCCGCGGCTCAGACAAGCGCGGTGGCGCCAACGGCGCGCGCATTCGCCTGGCCCCGCAAAAGAACTGGATGGTGAACGAGCCGGAACAACTGGCGCGTGTGCTCAAGACCTTGGAAGGCGTGCAGCAGGAATTCAATGCGGCCCAATATGGTGAAAAGCGCGTATCTTTGGCCGATTTGATCGTGCTGGGTGGTTGTGCGGCAGTCGAGCTGGCGGCCTGGGATGCAGGCTATCCCGTGGAGGTGCCGTTCGCCCCGGGCCGGACGGACGCTTCCGACGAGCAGACCGACGCGGAATCCTTCGACCCACTCGAGCCAGAAGCGGATGGGTTCCGCAACTATCGACGTGCGAAGTTCACCGTCTCCGACGAGGAGATGCTGGTCGATCGCGCCCAGTTGCTGGGGCTTTCGGCCCCGGAAATGACCGTGCTGGTCGGCGGCATGCGGGTGCTTGGCGCTAACTTCGGTGACAGCAAGCACGGCGTGTTTACTGACGAGCCAGGCACCTTGACCAGCGATTTCTTCGTCAACCTGGTTGATATGGACATCGTCTGGCAGCCGACCGCTGCCGACGAAGACATCTACGAAGGGCGGGACCGTCAAACAGGTGAGCTCAAGTGGACCGGCACGCGGGTCGATCTGGTGTTCGGGTCGAACTCGCAGTTGCGGGCAATCGCCGAGGCCTACGCCCAGGACGACGCCGAGCACAAGTTCGTAAAGGACTTCGTGGCGGCCTGGAGCAAGGTCATGAACGCCGGACGCTGTGACCTGGACTGACCGAAGCTGGCGGTGGGATCGGAGCAGATCCAGTCCGTCGGTCGATGCCTAAACCACCAAGGCCACCGATCCCCGGATCGGTGGCCTTTCTGTGTCTGCCGAGACAAAACGTGCCGAGCGCGCCGGTGATCAGCGAGGTGAACTCGCGCGGGGCTCGTTGTTCTCTGGAGAGCCGTTTGGAGTCGGCGCGATCCGACCATCGGGAACCGGCGGAGTCGGGGCGCCGGTCATCTCCATCACAGCCTCGTCTCGATAGATCTCGCTGTCCTCGGGGCCACCGGCTTTATCCTTATGCTGGTAGAGTTGTCTGCGGAGCCGGCGAGTGTACTTGGTGGCCTTGTAGGCCTGATCGACGATACGCCGGACGTGACTCAGTTCGTCCAGTCGCGCCACCATCTGGCGCACGGGCAGTCGGTCATCGGCCCCGGCGCG
>JAWLFB010000068.1:0-8504 GCA_041685825.1 Guyparkeria sp.
GTGCGGGTCTCGGGTAGCCAGACCTACTCGATGCGTGTCTGGCTCGACCGGCAGGGGCTGGCTGCCCACGGGTTGGCAGTCGGTGATATCGAATCGGCGCTGCGGGCCGAGAACGTGGAATTGCCGGCCGGCTCGATCGAGTCGAGCGAACGCCAGTTCATCGTCCGGCTGCCCCGCAATTTCGAGACCGCGGCGGATTTCCGTGACCTGGTGATCAAGCGCGGCGAGAGCGGCCACCTGGTGCGGCTTGCCGATGTCTCGCGGGTGGAGGTCGGTGCGGTCGAGACCCGCAGCATCTTCCGCGAGAATGGCGTGCCGCGCGTCGGTCTGGGCATGATAAAGCAGTCGACTGCCAACGTGCTGGAGATCGCCCGCGGGGCGAAGGCCGAGCGTGAGCGACTGCTCGACACGCTACCCGATGGCATGACGCTCAATCTCAGCTATGACACCTCGGTTTTTGTCGAGAACGCTGTGCGCCAGGTGGTTTCGACCTTGTTCATCGCCATCGGGCTGGTTGTCCTGACCATTTTCTTGTTCCTGGGCAACCTGCGCAGCACCCTGATCCCGGCGATTACCGTGCCCATCGCCCTGGTTGGCACCTTCGGGGCCCTGTACCTGTTCGGCTTCACCATCAACCTTCTCACGCTGCTGGCGCTGGTGCTGGCGATCGGTCTGATCGTCGACGATGCCATCGTGGTGCTGGAAAACATCAATCGCCGCATCCAGGAATACGGCGAGACACCGCTGGTCGCCGCCTTCCGCGGCACCCGGCAGATCGCCTTTGCCGTGGTCGCCACCACCCTGGTGCTGGTGGCGGTGTTTCTGCCGTTGTCCTTTCTGGAGGGGGATATCGGTCGCCTGTTCTCCGAGTTCGCCCTGACGCTTGCCGCGGCAGTCATAATCTCGAGCTTCCTCGCGCTGACACTCACGCCGATGATGGCCTCGAAGATCCTTGGCAAACGCGAGCAATCCGGGCGCCTGGCCGTGGGGGTGCAAACGCTGCTCGACGCCAGTCGGCGCGGCTACCGCTTGCTACTACGCGCCGCACTGCGACTGCGCTGGCTGGTGGTGCTGCTGTTTCTCGGCGCGGTCGCGGGGACGGTGTGGCTGGCCGATCAGTTGCCGCGTGAATACACACCTTCTGAGGATCGCGGTGCGTTCTTCATCGTGGTCAACGGGCCCGAGGGGGCGAGCTTCGACTTCATGCTCGATTACATGGATGAGATCGAGGCCCGGCTCGGGCCGTTGATCGAGTCGGGCGAGGTCGAGCGCGCCCTGATCCGCGCGCCGCGTGGCTGGGGCAATGTCGAGAACTTCAATACCGGTTTCGGTATCGTGATTCTCGACGACTGGGCGAATCGGCGGTCCGGCTGGGCGATCATGGACGAGGTGCGCCAGCTTGTCGCCGACCTGCCCGGGGTGCGTGCGTTCCCGGTGATGCGCCAAGGCTTCGGCCAGCGTGTGCAGAAACCGGTACAGTTCGTGCTCGGCGGCGGTGAGTTCGACGAGCTGGCCGACTGGCGCGACACGCTGTTCGACCACCTTCGCGAACACAACCCCCGCCTGACCGGGCTGGACTCGGATTACAAGGAAACCCAGCCGCAGCTCAAGGTCGACATCGATTACGACCGGGCCGCCGATTTGGGCGTGACGATCACCGAGATCGGTCGCACGCTGGAAACCCTGTTGGGCGGGCGCACCGTGACACGCTACGTCGATGACGGCGAGGAATACGACGTGATCCTCGAAGGCGAGCGCGAGAACCAGCGCAGCCCGCGCTCGATTGACAACATCTACGTGCGCTCGACGACCAGCGATGAACTCATTCCGCTCGGCAGCCTCGTGACCCTGACCGACTTCGCCGGGCCGGCGACCCTAAACCGTTTCAACCGCATCCGGGCGATCACCATCGAGGCGGATCTGGCCGACGGCTATCCGCTGGGCGAGGCGCTGACCTATCTGGAGGACACGGTCGACGAGATCCTGCCGCCCGAGGCGCAGACCGACGTCAAGGGCCAGTCACGCGACTACCGTGAGGCGGGCGGGGCGACCGTGTTCATGCTGGTGCTCGGGGCACTGGTGGTGTTTCTGGTCTTGGCCGCGCAGTTCGAGAGCCTGGTCCATCCGTTCGTGATCATGCTGACCGTGCCGCTGGCAATCCTCGGCGCGCTTCTGGGTCTGTATTTCACCGGGCTGTCTCTGAATATCTACAGTCAGGTCGGGCTGGTGATGTTGGTGGGGCTGGCGGCGAAGAATGGCATCCTGATCGTTGAGTTCGCTAACCAACTGCGCGACCAGGGGGGCGCTTTCGCCGAGGCGCTCGAGGAGGCATCGGTCACTCGCCTGCGCCCGATCCTGATGACGGCGGTCACCACCATGGCCGGCTCGATTCCGTTGATCGTCTCCAGCGGCGCCGGTTCGGAAACGCGCCTGGTGATCGGGACCGTGATCTTCGCCGGCGTGGCGCTGGCGACCGTGCTGACGTTGTTCGTCGTGCCGGTGGCCTACGATCTCCTCGCACGGCGGACCGGGTCGGTCGGGGATGTGGGACGGCGACTGGAGCGTGAGATGGGTGACGAGTCGTCGCCCTGATCCTGCTTGCCCGGCGGCCCATCCGGGCTGCTCCGCGTGGCGGGCGTGCGAAACACTTTTACGCCCTCTGGTCGATTGCGGGTTCGGTACCGCGCAACGGGCATGCGAAACTCTCCACCTCTGCACACCACGGAAAAACGCATGACCATCTGGGTTGACGCCGACGCCTGCCCCGTCCCCATCAAGCAGATGCTCTTCCGCGCCGCCGACCGTGTCGGCGTGGACGTGGTGCTGGTGGCGAATCACGCCATCGCGGTGCCGCGCTCCAAGCGCGTGCGCCTCATGCAGGTGGCACCGGGGTTCGATGTTGCGGACAATGCCATTGTCGATGCCGCTGAGCCCCAGGACCTGGTGATCTCCGCGGATATCGAACTGGCCGCCGAGGCCCTCGCCAAGGGCGCCGCGGTGATCGGCCCGCGAGGTGAGGCGTTTTCCAAAGAATCCATCCGCGGCCGTCAGGTGCAGCGCGAGTTCATGCAGACCCTGCGCGAGACCGGGGTGGCCACCGGCGGGCCGCCGCCGCTTGGGCCGAAGGACAAGCAGGCCTTCGCCAGTGCGCTCGAGCGCTGGCTGAACCAATACCAACGAGCACAACGCGAGAACAAGGCATGACCCTGCGACAGATCGTACTGGATACCGAAACCACCGGCATGCCGGTCGAGGAAGGGCACCGGCTGATCGAGATCGGCGCAGTCGAGTTGGTCGATCGCCGCCTGACGCACCGCAACTATCACCAGTACCTGAACCCGGAACGGGTGGTGGACGCGGGCGCCTTTGCCGTGCACGGTCTGTCGAACGACTTCCTGGAAAACAAGCCGCGTTTCGCCGAGGTGGCCGAGGAATTCCTCGATTACGTTCGCGGTGCGGAACTGATCATCCACAACGCGGCGTTCGACGTCGGGTTCCTCGATGCCGAGCTCAAGCTCGCCGGTTTCCCGCCGCTTTCGGAGCACGTCGATCTGGTCTCCGACTCGTTGGCCATCGCCCGGCACAAGCACCCGGGGCAGCGCAACAGCCTCGATGCCCTATGCCGTCGCTACCAGATCGACAACTCCGACCGCACGCTCCACGGGGCCTTGCTCGACTCCGAGATCCTCGCCGACGTTTATCTCGCCCTGACCGGCGGGCAGTGGGATCTGTCATTCGACAACCCGGCTGAAACGGCGACCGGGGGGCAGGCGGCACTTGGCTCGATCCGAGGTGATCGGCCGCAGCTGCGGGTGATTGCCCCCGAGGCCGAGGCCGCCAGCGCTCACGCCGAGTGGGTCGAACGGCTCAGGAAGGCCGACACGGCGTTCGAGTGGCCAGCCATCGGTTCCTGATTGCGGACACCGCGTCCGAGGGCTGACGCGCCCGGGGTTGAATGTGGCGAATGGTATGGTTGAACATACCGGTTCGTCGGCGGCGGTACTTCCTTGCTACCATTCGCGCGCAGTCGTTTCGCATCACTCCGGTAGGTGGCCTTGACGGAATATATCCTCATCCTGATCAGCACCATTTTGGTCAACAACTTCGTGCTGGTGAAGTTCCTCGGCCTGTGCCCGTTCCTCGGGGTATCGAACAAGGTCGAGACCGCCATTGGCATGTCGTTGGCGACCACCTTCGTGCTGACGCTCTCGGCGATAGCAAGTTATGTCACCCATGCTTGGCTGCTCGAACCGCTGGGGCTGGGTTACCTGCGCACGATCATGTTCATCGTGGTGATCGCGGTGGTTGTCAACTTCACCGAGATGATGGTGCGAAAGACCAGCCCGTTGCTGCACAACGTGCTGGGTATCTACCTGCCGCTGATCACCACCAACTGTGCCGTGCTGGGGGTGGCGCTGCTCAACGTCCAGGAGGCCAATAGCTTCGTGGAGTCGGCTCTGTACGGCTTCGGGGCCTCGGTGGGTTTTTCCATGGTGCTGATCCTGTTTTCCGCCCTGCGTGAGCGACTGGCGGCGGCCGACGTGCCGGCGGCCTTCGAGGGCGTGCCGATCGCCCTGGTGACCGCCGGGCTGATGGCGCTGGGTTTCATGGGCTTTGCTGGGATGGTGACCGTCTGATGTGGTTGGCGATTCTTCTTGCTGTCGGGCTCGCGATTCTCTTCGGGGTGCTGCTGGGACTGGCAGCGCAGTTCTTTCGGGTTGAAGGCAACCCGCTCGCCGAGCGTATCGACGAGTTGTTGCCGCAGACCCAGTGCGGCCAGTGCGGTTACCCGGGCTGCAAGCCGTATGCCGAGGCCATGGCCAAAGGCGAAGCGGACATCAACCGCTGCCCGCCGGGCGGTGAGTCGACCATTCGCAATCTTGCCGATCTGCTCGACGTGGAATTCAAGCCGCTGGACGACGATCTTGAGGTTCAGGAGGTCAAGACGCTCGCAATCATCGACGAGGAGGTCTGCATTGGCTGTACTAAATGCATTCAGGCGTGCCCGGTCGATGCCATTCTTGGCGCGGCAAAGCAGATGCACACCGTGATAGAGGATGAGTGCACCGGCTGCGAGCTTTGCGTCGAACCCTGCCCTGTCGACTGCATCGACATGGTGCCGATCGAGGACGGGGTTGAGGCCTACCGGTTCCCGATGCCGGAATCCGCCCACCCGGTGCCCACGCGTGGCCCGGCCGCCCGTAATGAGGGCTTGGCCAATGCCTGAGGTGCGCGCCACGATTTCCCCTGACCTGCACGGGTTCCACGGTGGGCTCGATCTCGACTACCACAAGGCCCCTGCTTGCGATCTCCCGATCGGCGATATGCCCTTGGTCAACGAGTATGTCCTGCCGCTGCACATGCATATCGGCGCGCCGGCGATCCCGGTCGTCTCGATCGGCGACCACGTCCGGCGCGGCCAGTTGCTGGCGCGGCCGGACGACTTCATTTCCGCCGCCATCCATGCCCCCACCTCCGGCGTGATCCAGTCGATCGAGCAACGTGGCCTGCCGCATCCCGGTGGGCTGTCGGCGCAGAGCATCGTGCTTGTCGCCGACGGCAAGGACCTTGAGGCCGAGGCACTTGACCCGTGGCCCGACTACCAGGACAAAAGCCCGGTGGAGATTCGGGCACGGTTGCGCGATGCCGGCATTGTTGGCCTGGGTGGTGCGGTGTTCCCCACGGCGGTGAAGCTCGCGACCGCCAACCCCGGCGGGGTCGAGACCCTGGTGCTCAATGGCGCGGAATGCGAGCCCTTCATATCCTGCGACGACCGATTGATGCAGGAGTCGCCCGAGCCCATCCTGCGCGGTGCGCAGATGATGTTGCATGCCGTTGGCGCCTCGCGGTGCCTAATCGGCATCGAGAACAATAAGCCGCGGGCGATCGAGGCCCTGCAGGCGGTGATCGACCGCTTGTCGGTCGAAGAGGGCGAGCGGCGCTTCGAGATCAAGGTGGTGCCGAGCATCTACCCGGCTGGCGGCGAAAAGCAGTTGATCCGCACACTCACTGGCATTGAGGTGCCGCGCAATCGGCACGTCACCGATTACCAGTTGCTGTGCCTCAACGTAGGCACCGTGGCCAACAGTTGGCACGCGGTGGTCGAAGGCCGTGCACTGACTGATCGGGTCGTCACTGTCACCGGCGGCGGAGTGGCCGAGCCTCGCAATTTCCGGGTGCGCATCGGCACGCCGATGGCTAAGGTGATCGAGGCGGCCGGTGGCTACACCGAGGGTGTCGATCGATTGCTGATGGGCGGGCCGATGATGGGCTTCGCGCTGCACGAAGACGAGGTGCCGGTGGTCAAGGCGACCAACTGTCTCTTGGCCATGCGCCCGGTCGATCGCGACCCGACACCGCCCCCCCAGCCATGCATCCGTTGCTCGCGCTGTTCCGAGGCCTGTCCGGCGGATCTGCTGCCGCAACAGCTCTATTGGTACGCACGCGCCCGGCAGTTCGAACGCAGCCACGACTACCACCTATTCGACTGCATTGAATGCGGTGTCTGCTCGGCGGTCTGCCCGTCGCACATCCCGCTGGTGCAGTACTTCCGCCATGCCAAGACCGAGATCTGGTCGTCCGAGCGCGAGCGCGCCAAGGCCGAGCATGCCCGCCGGCGTTTCGAGTTCCACAATGAGCGCATTGAGCGCCAGAAGGCTGAACGTGAGGCCGCGCTGGCGAAGAAGCGCGCCGCTATCAAGGCGGCTCAGGAGAAGTCGACGCCCAAGCAGGGTTCCGATGAGGTGGGTGCCCCGACCAAAGCCAAGGGTGATGCCGGGGCGGCATCAACGGCCCCGACCGACGAAGGTAAATCTACCGCCTCGATGAGTATCGAGGCCGCTCGAGCCAGGGCCAAGCAGCGCAAGGCGCGCGTGCAACAGGGCGATCATGTCAACGGTGAGCCGGGTGGCGCCGAACGCCCGTCGGACGAACCCACCGAACGACCGCGAGGGTCGTCATGAAGTTTCCGGTCCAGACCTCGCCGCACGTCGAGGCTCCATCGAACGTTGCCGACGTGATGACCGTGGTGCTGTGGGCTCTGGTGCCGGGCACCGTGGTGGCGATCTGGTTTTTGGGCTGGGGTGTGCTGTTCAACGTGGCACTGGCCATCGGTGCAGCCTGGCTCGCCGAGGCCCTGATGCTGTGGCTCCGGGCGCGCCCGTTCCAGCCAGCGCTGAGTGACCGATCGGTCCTTATTACCGGTTGGATACTTGCGCTTTGCCTGCCCAACCTTGCGCCCTGGTGGTTGCCGGTGGTCGGCTCCGTGTTCGCGGTGGTGGTCGCCAAGCAGCTCTACGGCGGCATCGGCTACAACCTGTTCAATCCGGCGATGGTCGGGTACGTGGTTCTGCTCGTGTCCTTTCCCGAGGCGATGACCCGCTGGGGGGCGCCGATCGAGGGTGGGGCGGCGAGTCTGACGCTTACAGAGGCCGCGCAGTGGACCTTCCTCGGCGTGCTGCCCGGCATGACTGGCTTCGATGCCCTGAGCCAGGCCACTCCACTGGATCAGTGGCGCATGGTGACGACCCAGGGGAGCGACGTAACCGGAGCCGCTCTGTCCATCTGGCAAGGCGGGGGCTGGTCGATCTGGCTTAACCTTGCCTTCCTCGCCGGTGGTGCCTGGATGTTCTATCGCGGTGCGATCCGTTGGCACATTCCGGTCGCGATGGTGGTCGGGGTGCTTGTGACGGCCTCGTTGCTGTGGGGGATCGATGCGGAACGTTTCGCCGACCCGCTGTTCCATCTTGTCACCGGTGGGGTCATTTTCGGCGCGCTGTTCGTCGCCACTGACCCGGTCAGCGCGTCGACCACCCCGCGGGGGCGATTAGTGTTCGGTTTCGGTATCGGCGCGCTGGCCGTGCTGATTCGCAGTTTCGGCAACTATCCCGATGGAGTGGCCTTCGCGATCCTGTTGATGAATTTGGCCGTGCCCCTGATCGACTACTACACCCAGCCACCGGTCTTCGGTCGCAAAGCTCGACCCGACGTCGATGCGGAGGGCCATTGACGTGATCAATCTGGAACTGCGTCGTGTGGTGATCACCTCGGTGGTGCTGGCCGTGTTCTTCGGTCTGGGCGTGGGGTTTGTCGCCTATACCCAGCAGAAGACCGCCGACCAGATCGAGCTCAACCGTCAGGCCGTGCTGCTTGGCCAGATCATGGCGGTGCTGCAGGGGCAGTTGCATGACAACAACCCGGCCGAGGACGCGTTTCTGCTACCCGACCCCGAGGCCCTTGAGCTCGGTGAGCCGGT
The DNA here is from genome assembly GCA_041685825.1 of Guyparkeria sp. Taxonomy (GTDB): domain Bacteria; phylum Pseudomonadota; class Gammaproteobacteria; order Halothiobacillales; family Halothiobacillaceae; genus Guyparkeria. Next base: position 8,255 of record JAWLFB010000068.1, read on the forward strand.
GATCGGACCGACCGGGGAGGGCGTTTTGCCCAAGACGCTGTCGGTCGAGAAGCGCGAGCGGGCCATGCGCGCTGGCCAGCTGGGTTTTCGCGCCCGCCAGGACGGCGAGGTGGTGGCCGTGGCCATCCCGGTGATCACCCATCGAGGTTACAGTGGCGACATCCGGCTTTTGGTGGGTGTGACGGTCGCAGGTGAAATCACGGGCGTGCGCGTGCTCGAGCAAAAAGAGACCCCCGGCCTTGGCGATAAG
>JAWLFB010000069.1:0-8477 GCA_041685825.1 Guyparkeria sp.
GGGGGTTAAAGAAAAAGCCAATGCGAGCGATGCGGTGGTGAAAAGCATTTTCATGGGGGAGGTCCTATTCTCCGGTTACAAACCGAAATAAAAGTTTCGATTTAGCCTGCAACACGCAAGCCAACTAACGACAAGAGGGAGTATGGCTGTGTGGGATGAAGGGGGGGTGAATGCATTGCTAGTATTTGATTTTTAACGCATTCTTGTATTGCCGCGCAGAACCCCGTCGCATATAAAAACAACTCTATTCCATGCGTATCCATGTTGAAATGACTTTGCGTGACACTGGATTATGCGCATTCTTTTAGACTATTTGCGCAGCACACCGCGGAAACCTACATGCCACAGACACATCCAATTCGGACGATCGAACTCTTGATCGATACCTCGACCTCCTGGAGCCGTGGTTTAATCGACGGCGTGATGCGTTACGCGCTCGAGGTGGAGACCTGGAAGGTCGGTGTCGAGCCTTGCGGGCGGTCGCAGCGGCTGCGGCTGGGGCCGCGGTGGCGCGGCGACGGCGTGATCGCGCGGGTCAACTCGCGCGAGCTGGCCAAAGACCTCATCGACGCCAAGGTCCCGGCGGTCAACGTCTCCTGGCACAAGCACGGCCTGCCCAAAATCCCCCAGTGCACCACCAACGAAGTGCTTACCGGCGAGATCATCGCCGACCACTTGCTCGAACGCGGGCTGAGGCAGTTCGCATACTTCGGCACCAACCGCCCGGACTACGTCGATCGGCTCGGGCAGGCCTTTACACGCACGATTAAGCGACACGGGTTTACCTGCCACAGTGCTAACGTCGATCACAACCCCGAAGACCCGGCGGTACGCAATAACCAGCAGGACACTTCGCTGATCCAGTGGCTCAAGTTGTTGCCCAAGCCCGTGGGCCTGTGTACGTGGAGCGATACGCAGGGACGACGGATCACCGAGGCCTGCCGAGCCGCGGGCGTTGGTGTGCCCGAGGAGATCGCGGTGATCAGCGGCGAGCACGACGAGTTGATGGGGCGGATGTCTCAGCCCATGCTCACCAGTGTCGACCCCGGGCCAGAGCGCGTTGGGTATGCCGCGGCTCAGTTGCTGGAGCGGATGATCGACGGCGAGCCGCCCCCGGCCCGGGCCGTGATGTTGCCGCCGGTGGGGATCCTCGCGCGTCAATCTACCGACTCCTTTGCGGTGCCGGATGACGACGTAGCTGGTGCCTTGCGCTATATCCGTGAGCACTTGGGCCAGCCGATCGGGGTCGATGACGTGGCGCGTCACACCGGTATTTCGCGCCGAGGGCTGGAGTTGCGCTTCAAGCAGGCGCTGGGCCGGTCCCCGGCACACGAGCTTCGGCGTTGCCGCATCGAGCGCGCTAAACAACTCATCCTGAATACAAAAGAAAGCCTGGGGCAGATCGGCAAGGCCTGTGGCTACCCGCAGCAGGAGACCTTTACCCGCGCCTTCACCCGAGAAATGCAGATGTCACCTTCCGCGTTTCGCAAGATGGCTCGGCCAAGAGATCGGTAAAGCCCAAGCGTTGACGCGTCATTCGCTATGACCAAAGTGGTGCAGGACGTTTCGAACCAGCAGGCTGACGTGGTTGTCATCATGCAGCCCCCACGGGCCCGAGACGGAGCCGATGTTAAAGACCCGGCCGCCTTCGGGACGCTCCCAGTAAAGAATCTCGGAAATCGCACCGCTGGGATTATCTGCGGCGAGGTTTTCATTGGCGTGATAGTCGATGATTTTGCGATCGGACAGGCAAGCGGCGAGCACGGTCATGCCGGGCGGGTCGGCGACGTCCTCGTAACCGGGCGGCATTGTTTTCGTCGCGCCGACGAGGACGCTGGGGCGCACGTCGTACTCGTGGCCGACCATGCCGGTCCCGTCGCCGAAGAACCCGAAGGTGTCCCCTTCTTTCAATCCGACCTCATGCGGTTCATGGAAAAACGGGTGGTCGGCATGGGTTACGGTGTAAGGCAGAAAGTCCCTGCCCCAGCCGGCGGTTTCCATCCCAACGACTTTCCAGGCGGGGTTGCCGCTGAACCGCATGAGCCCGCCGCGGTCCTTGTCCGGGCCGTGGTAGACCTCGCCGGGTCGGGTCCAGGCCGAGCCCAGCATGCCGCGGGGGAACTTTCGGCACCCCATGATGCCGGGCCGGTGCATATCCACGCGCCAGAACATGGTATTTGCGGACAGAACGACGAGATTACCGCCACGCTTGAGAAACGCGTCAACGGCTTGATAGGCGGCATCGGACCAGTACTCGCTGTGGCCGACGATGAAAAGCGTTTTGCGCCCATCGAGCACGCCGGCGTCGGCGTCGAGGTCAAAGTCCGTCACGACCTCGTAGTCGTACTCATGTCGATCCAGCCAGTGGTGGACGAGCCGCTCGTTGGCAACCCACTGGCCCCACAACTCCTGGCCGCGGTAGGTGCGGTACGGATCGCCGGCGGGCATCGGCAGGTTCAGGCCAACTTGGTAGGTCGGCTGGCCCGCAGAATGATCGCGGTACAGGCAGTAGCTGGGCAGCTTGTGGCCGGGATTGAGGTTTCTTGCGTTGCCCTGCCCCCACGGGTGTCGGCCGTGCGGCAGGTTGCGACTAAAGGGAAACCAGTTATAGGCACGCCACGTCTTGGTCGCGGCCAGAACCAGGATCGGGGCCGGCTCGGTCTTTATCGCCGGGGCCTTGACGACGAAGGTGTAGTTGTGTTCGAGCGTCTTGCCGTTGTCATCCTCGTAATGAAAACGGCCGCAGTAAAAGCCACTGGCGGCATCGGCAGGAATCTTTACGCGGTGCGCCACCGGCCATTGACAGTCATAAAGGTCGTCAGCGGAAAAACGCAGGCCATGGCCGCGTCTCGGGTCACGAGTCGGGGCGTAGTCCTTGTCGAAACGATCAACCTGTGCGGCATCAAACGACGGACCGCCGATCATCCAGGTCGCGCGGTTGATGATGAGGCCATCGTGACCCTTGCCGGTGGCGTCGGCGACGGTCTCGCCGACTTCCTCGTGAAAGGTCCAATGCGCAAGGGGCGAAAGCTCTTTTGGCAGAGAAAGGGCTTGCGATTCAAACAATTTACCGATAGCTTGCTCTTCGACAGCGCCGGGCAGGATCATGACTGCGGCGAGATCGCCATCGAGGAAATGACCATTGCGATCGCCTCGACCAGAGGCGGCAAGCCGCATAGGAACGCCACGCGGTTGACGCATGTCGGGCGACCACGCCAGCCGCGCCACTTCGCTGCCATCGTGCCAGAGAACCGCTTGAGTCGGTGTGATTGAAGCGGCGATGTGTTGCCAGTCGCGGTTTTTTATGACCTGCTTCTTAGTCACAAGTTTCATACCCCAGCCAGTCAGTACAATCTTGCCCTCGTCGATCGCAAGATCCCATCCTTTCGGCACATCATCGCGCGAATGCGACAGCAAGGACTGGCGAGGCCCATCAATGCGGAACGGTCGCACCCATAGCGAAACGCTGAAGGATTTCGGAAGCTCCGGCACATTGGTCACCACGACACAAGAACCCGGATGTATCGGGTGCGGCGCGGCGCGGCGTGATTGCTCGAAAACAAGAACCCCATCGCCGGAACTGTCCAGATAATGAGACCCGAGACGCACCAGCGAAAAGCGGTAAGCGTGGCTCGCGCTGACGTGGAACGCGATCTCCTCGCCCGCCGCGACGCTGTGCGCCGCATAAGCGTACACCCCATCAATTTTCTGCGCCACGTTTTGCGGCAGTACAGACCGGTCTTGTTTCGATGCGAACGCGGATGGACCGGTCAAGGTCGTCGCGGCCACCGCGGTGCAGAATTCACGTCGGTTTATACGCATGGAATCAATCCTTATTCAACACCGTATTGCGGAGTTTCGTCTGCGCTGAACATCTTGCGCCGAAGCCTACTCCCGCTTATCCAGGACAAAGGTATCGAAGAGCTCGCCGCGATCGGTGAACACACGAACCTCCATGATGCGGCCGTTGACGTGGATCATGCTGAAGTGGTGGCCGCGCTGGACCACATTCTGAAAAGCGGGGCGGAACGGCCCCGGGCGCTCTAAGCTCCCGCCACCACCACCGGTGATCATGTACAGCGTGCCCCCTTCGTCGACCGGCCGGCTTTCTTTGAGCGGCCAGGTGCGCTCGTAGCTATGGATATGCCCGGTCCAAACCACATCAACCGCGTGCTTGTCGTACAGCGTGACAAGTTGTCTTACACGTTTGTCGCCGCGGCTCGATTCGTTGGTCTTCCAGAGGTTGCCGTAATCGTTCTCGTCCGATGAGTAGGGCGGGTGGTGATGGCAAACAATCTTCCAAGTTGCGTCGGATTGACTCAGCGCCTGATCGAGCCATTGGTACTGCTCGCTCTCTGGATCGACATTGCGGTTGGTATCGATTATGAAAAACTGCGCGTTGCCGTACGTAAAGGTGTAGTAGTACTCCGGCTTGGGGAGGTCCATGTAGTGGTAATAAAACGCCGCGTCCTGTTCGTGATTGCCAAGGACTGGAAAGATGGGCACGCGACTGATGAGCGGGTGCATCGACGGGAAAAACGTCCGGGTCCAATGGCGCTTGTCCCGCCCCGTTTGCACCAGGTCGCCGGGGTGCAGCAGGAAGCTGGGCCGATGCCCCCATGCGAGTTTGCTGATCTGCGAGGCGACTTCATAATTGCCCTGCGTATCGCTGATGGCGGCAAAGGCAAAAGGGGTGTCTCGGTCCGGAGCGGTCTGGAAGGTGAACACGTCACTCTGTACTTTGCGTTTCAGGGCATCGACCGACTCGACCCGGTAAAAATACTGGGTGTGGGGTTCCAGCTCCGCGACCCGTCCCTGTTGGACAAAGCCCTGTTCTGAAAACTGCCCCGTGCCTTCCAGATTGATCCGCTGCTCGCATGCTTGCGTCGGGCCCCAGTGGATGGTCGAGCGTGCGGGCTGGCTCGTCTCCCAGGTCACGGTGATCCCGTCGGTGGTCGCGAATTGCAGAAACGGCTGAACGACCAGCTGATGTTCGTCCGTCGGATCCACCGTGGGCTGCACCGGCTGCACATCCATCGCCAGCAACTTTTTGGCGTGGTCGTAATCGTGTTCAATCCATTTCCGCGCCGCCGCATCGTGGTAGATCGAGACCCGGCTGATTCGGCCGGTCAGCAGGTTGTTCTCATCGTCGTCGCGGTAGGTACCGATCATCATCGGGGCCTTGTCCGGGTACAGGATGTCCCCCGATTGCTCACGGGTCGATGCTTCGCGTTTGCCGTTGACGTACAGCTCCAGCGTTTTGCCGTCGTATACCGCGGCAACGTGATAAAGCCGACCGGCCTCATAGGCGGTTTCCCCGGCAAGGTAGGTCATCCGTCCATTGCCATCGTCCGCCCCCTGCGTCGACAAACCGATCGTGAAATGGCGATGGTTGTAGCCCAGGATCCAGCCGCGCTCGGCCCCGCCGTTATCCTGAAACATCCCAACGATCCCGCCCCAGCGTTGCGGGCGGTCCACGCTCACCACCGCCGAGACCGTAAACGCCCGAGTCGGCAGGACCGATTCGCGAACTTCCCTCTCCGCGTCGATCCGCACGGCGGTATCGGACCCGTTAAAAACCAAAGCCCCGTCCTGACCTAGCTTTTCAACTTCCGCCTTGCCCTCGATGACACCCGCCGGGCCCAGCACGGCACGGACCGCGTCGCCTTCCACCTGCTGGCGATCAAACACCCACTGTGCCGCCGGATCGGGCCCTTCGTGGGCGAGTGCCCCGTCCGCGAAAAGAACCGCGAGCAGAAGCAACAATGAAAGCAGGCTTGGGCCGTGAGCGTTTTTCGCGTGGATAGTCATGTGCGTAGCTTATCAAGAGCCTTCGCCGGAGCCTCGTTAGTTTTTCAATCGTAAATGATGATATGCGCAATTCTCTTGACCCGTATCGTCGGTACGCATCGAGACCTTACTCTTACCGGGGCCGCGCGAACCTATTTAGCTAAAGCACCCTATCAGCAGTGCGACGTGCTTATAAAACTTATATTTTCACGTTTTTTCCAGTTTTAGACGCAAATTTGTTCGCGACATCATACCGACTCAAAGCGCGTGTCCTTTACTATTGTCAAATAAACCGGGGTCGCCGATCGCCTACCCCGAATCGGGGGTGCCCGGTAGAGACTGATAAAAATTTGACTTTTTGCGGATAGCGCAAGATCTAGGCGGGTGCCGGGACAAACTGCAGGTCGAGCCAGCCCCCGGCGGCGTTCATCGCGGTGGTCACCTGCGGCAGACCATTGATGATGTTCAGCGATTGTCGATGCACGTGGCCGGCCAGGACGCCCAGCACGTTCTCGGCCGCGAAGACCTCGCGGTGAAAGGCGAAGGTAGTCTCCGAGTGCCCCTCTACGGGCCAGGCGGGACGACGCTCGATCTCGTGACTCGGGTCGTTTTCCGCGTTCCAATCTGGATGGCCGCAACCGTAGCTGATCGTTCGCCCCGGGGCATAGAGTGGGATATGAACCAGCAGGACGATAGGCTGTCCCGTCTCCATTTGCTCACGGAAGAATCGTAGTTGCTCGGGCGTGATTTCATAGGTGGAATTATCGATCGCTACGAATCGTACGCCATGGATTTCTCGGCTGGACATCATGGGATCCCGGCCCTGATAGAGCGGGGCGAGACGACGGCCCGTCCAGGTTTCGCGCAATCGATGAGAAGTACCCGCCATCCCTTCGTAGTGCCAATCATGGTTTCCTGCGGTGTAGAGATAGGGCAAGCCCGCTTTGTCGAGCTGCGCCGAGACCCACTCGACCCCGGCTTCGCTGGGGTAGCTAAGGATGTCCCCGACTAACGCAACCATTGCAGCACGGTCCCGCTGAGCCTGCGCTAAGGTATTTTGGAAGGATTCGCGCGGGTTTGTGGGCTTGCCGGTACGAACATGCTTGGTTGTGCGATATGCCCTGGCCATCCGATCCGAATACTCGCGATAAGGGTCTTCCCTCTCGTCGTTGATCGCCAGATGCGTGTCAGCCAGCATGACAACGTCAAACCGTTCGCGGATGACCGGACTGTGGAAGCGCAGACGGTTGCGATCAAGCGTAAACGCGCCACGCGCAGCGAGTTTGGCAACGCCCTCGGCCTCATGCAGACCGGCTGTTCCCGGCGTTGCCAACAAGGCCGAGCCTGAGGCTGTGACTGCAGCGGTTATAAAACTACGCCGACTTATAGCAACTCGAGCGGCCGACTTCGTGTTGTCATCGATAGTACGCTTCTTGATTGTCATTACGAAAGCTCGTTGACGAGTTAAATTAGAGTGCAGATCGTTTAAACATCATAGGACGGGATTCTGCGCATCAGAAATCATACACAACCTGCTAGTGGTCCCCGCCTGATATTGCAGAACTTCTAGCTGTCTGGCGCGTAGGGTTGGCATGAGACAAGCCATATCGATCGTGCTGACGGAAGAACAGCGGGAAGAACTTGAACGTTTGAGCCGGGGTCGGCGGGTGTCGGTGCGTTTGGCGCAGCGCGCGTTGATCGTGCTGCTCGCGGCCGAGGGATTGGAGAACAAACAGATCGGCGAGCGGCTGGGGATCACGCGGCAGACGGTCGGGCGCTGGCGGGATCGTTATGCGGCGCATGGCTTGCCGGGGATCGAGAAGGATGCGCCCCGGCCCGGACGCAAGCGGCGGATCAGCAACAAACAGCGTGCGGCGGTCGTTCGCAAGACGCTTGGAGAGACGCCCGAGGGCCAGACGCACTGGAGCCGATCGACGATGAGCAAGGCAACGGGCTTGAGCGAGTCCACCATCGGGCGCATCTGGAAGGAGCACGGCCTCAAGCCGCACCTCGTCGAAACGTTCAAGCTCTCGAAAGACCCGCAGTTCGTTGAGAAGCTGCGTGACATCGTTGGCTTGTACCTCTCGCCGCCGGAGTACGCGATTGTTCTGTCGTGCGATGAGAAGAGCCAGGTGCAGGCGCTGGACCGCACCCAGCCGGGTCTGCCGATGAAGCGTGGGCGGTGCGGGACGATGACCCACGACTACAAACGCAACGGGACGACGACGCTGTTCGCGGCGATGAACGTCGCCGACGGCACGGTGATCAGCCGTTGCCAGCCGCGTCACCGGCATCAGGAGTGGATCAAGTTCCTCAACGAGATTAAGAAGACTATGCCGCCGGGCCAAGAGGTGCACCTGATCTGCGATAACTACGCGACGCACAAGCACCCGAAGGTCCTGGCGTGGGCCAAGCGGAACCCGCGGTTCCACTTCCACTTCACGCCGACGGGCGCATCGTGGTTGAACATGGTCGAGCGGTTCTTCCGCGACCTGGATGGCAAGGCCCTGAAGCGCGGCAGCTTTAACAGCGTGGACGACTTGATCGGCGCGATCACCGAATACATCAACGCCCACAACGCCGACCCCAAGCCGATCATCTGGGCCGCGACCGCCAACGACATCTTGGCCAAGGTCAAGCGGGCGCAGAAGATGGCGAATAAGTTATAGACTGTTAGGCGGGGACCA
>JAWLFB010000070.1:0-8311 GCA_041685825.1 Guyparkeria sp.
CGCCTCTTCCGGCAGGCCATCGACATCCTTCACGCCGACGGTGGTCTGCTGCCAACCCGGCATCGACTCGTAAATGGGCATGCAGCGCGAGTAGGTATCAGCGGAGAACGGCGCACTCTCGATGCGTTGGCCATCGATCTCGTAGCCAATGCAGATCTGCACCTCTTCCATGCCATCGAGCACGTCGAGCTTGGTCAGACACAGGCCCGACAGGCTGTTGATCTGCACCGCGCGACGCAGCGCGACGGCGTCGAACCAGCCACAGCGACGCGCCCGACCGGTGGTCGAGCCGAATTCGTGACCACGCTTGGCCAATCGCTCGCCGATCGCGTCCTCGAGTTCGGTGGGGAACGGTCCGCCACCAACACGCGTGGTATAGGCCTTGGTGATACCGAGCACGTAGTCGAATTCTAGCGGCCCCACCCCGCTGCCGGTGGACGCACCGCCGGCGGTGGTGTTCGACGAGGTCACGTACGGATAGGTGCCGTGATCGATGTCGAGCAGCGTGCCCTGGGCACCCTCGAACATCAGGTTGCGCCCCTCGGCGCGCATCTTCGACAGCGTGCCCGGGACATCACCGACCATCGGTGCGAGTATCTCTGCCTGGGCGATCAGGCGATCGAGCGTCTGCTGGAAATCAATTGGCTCAGCGCCGAAATAGTGGCGCAGCACGAAGTTGTGATAATCAAGCACTTCACCGAGCTTCGCGGCCAGCCGCTCGCGGTGGAAAATATCCTCCAGCCGGATACCGCGTCGGGCGATCTTGTCTTCGTAGGCCGGGCCGATGCCCCGGCCAGTGGTGCCAATCTTCTGCTCGCCACGGGCGTGCTCTCGCGCGCCGTCAAGGGCCACGTGATGCGGCAGGATCAACGGGCAGGCCTCGGAGAGCATCAGCCGATCGGAGGCGGGAACGCCGCGCGACTCCAACTGCTCGATCTCCTCGATCAAGGCATCGGGAGCGAGCACCACGCCGTTGCCAATCAGACATTTGACGCCTTCGCGCAGGATGCCCGAGGGAATCAGGTGGAGGACGGTCTTTTCGCCATCGATCACCAACGTGTGACCGGCGTTGTGACCGCCCTGGAAGCGCACGACGGCGCCAACGTTTTCCGTCAGCAGGTCGACGACCTTGCCCTTACCCTCGTCTCCCCACTGAGAGCCGAGGACGACCACACTCTTACCCATGGTCCAATTCACCCGTTAGCTGCCAAGTTTGTGTCTGTCCGTGACCGACGGTCGCCAGTCGTGGCGCACCCTCGGGAATCGATTTCGTCGTGATCACGCGGTAACCCTGCTCCCGCAGTTCGCCCACCACCCGATCGAGAGCCGCATCGTTGAGCCGTGCCGGCGCGTAGACCGTCTGCCGCACAGGCGCCTCATCATCACTCTGACCCAGCAGGTCGCGCAGGTCGAGGGAAAAACCCAGCGCCGGACGCGAGCGCCCGAATACCCGGCCAATGTCGTCGTAGCGACCGCCGCGGGCAATTTCTCGCCCCATGTGCGGCGAGTAGGCTGCGTAGACCAGCCCGGTCTGATAGTGATAGCCGTGCAGTTCGGAGAGATCGACCAGCACCTCGCCGGTGACACGGGCCTCGATCGCCTCGGCCACCGTTGCCAGCCGCTCAAGCGCCGCCTGCCCGTCGGCATCCAGCAAGCCATTCAGACGCTGCTTGGCAGCGTCGATCGTAGCCTGCCAGGGCCCGTGCAGGTCGCACAGCGCCTCGATCGCCTCGACCAGCACCGCATCGAGCGACCAGTCGACCAGCGTCTGGCGGATCTCGGGGACCGCCTTGCGGGTCAGCGCATCGCGCAGCTGATCCTCGCGGAATCCGTCAAGCCCGGCCGCCCGCACCAGCGCGCGAAACACTCCGACGTGGCCGAGGTCGAGCGTCATCGCCTCGCAACCACCGACCGCCAATGCCTCGGTCATCAGCGAGATGACTTCGACGTCCGCCTCCGAGCCATCGCTGCCAAACAACTCGGCGCCCACCTGCATCGGCGCGCGCGAACCACCCAGCCCGTCGGTCTTGGCGCGAATCACGGTGCCGATATAACACAGCCGACGTTCATCGACAGCCGGGAGGCTGTGCGCATCCATGCGCGCGATCTGCGGCGTCATGTCGGCCCGCACACCCAACTGGCGACCGGAGAGGCCATCGGTGACCTTGAGGGTCTCGAGATCGAGATCCTCGCCTGTGCCGACCAGAAGGGTGTCGATGAATTCCACCATCGGCGGCACCACCAACTCGTACCCCCAACGATCGAAGGTTTCGAGCATCCGAGTGCGGACGCGCTCAATGCGGCGTGCCTGCAGCGGCAGGACCTCGTCGATGCCGGCCGGCAGAATCCAGGGGGACTGATTGCTCATGCTGTTGCAGGTAGTCAAGTGTGTCGTGAACGGAAGGCCGAGGCGGGCACGGCACGGGGCAAAACCCGCGCATTGTAAACGCGGGACACAAAAAACCCCAGCCCGGGCTGGGGTTTCCTCAGGATCGGGCCGAGGGCGACGTTAGCCCCAGACCCAGAGCGCCAGGCCGATCAACAGCATCACCAGCGCGATGCCCCGCATGCGCGAGTCTGGCGTCAGTGCAATCTGTGCGACTGCCTGCCGGTAGGTTCTCGGACTGACGAACGGCAGCAGCGCCTCGATGATCAGCACCAGGCCGAGCACCCGCAGCAAGTCGTCCATCACGCCCAACTGGTCCTATCGCGCCGGCAGCGTGTTGCCGCTCTCGGAGGCATCCGCCGACTCACCCTTGCCATCCGACGATTTGCCATCCGGCGACTCGAAGTATCGGAAGAACGGGCTGTCCGGACTGAGCACGAAGGTATCACTGCCGTTCGCGAAGGCCTTCTGATAAGCCTGGATGCTGCGATAGAAGGCGAAGAACTCCTCGTCTTGGCCAAAGGATTCGGCGTAGATCTTCGCCGCCTCGGCATCACCCTCACCACGGATCTCGTCGGCCTCACGCTCGGCCTCGGAGACGATCACGACACGCTGGCGATCGGCATCGGAGGAGATGCGCTTGGCCTGCTCCTCACCGCGCGAACGGATCGCCTTGGCCACCGTCGAGCGCTCCTTCTCCATCCGCGAGTAGACCGATTCGCGCACCTCTTCCGGCAACTCGATGCGCATGATACGCACGTCGACGATCTCCAGACCCAATCCCGAGATGTCCTCGTTGGTGGTTTCGATGACGTTGCGCATGAACAGGTCACGATCCCCGGAAACCACCTCAGCGATGGTCCGACTGGAGATCTGGCTCTTCATGCTGTCCTTTACGATCTGGTTCAGGCGGCTTTCGGCCACCGATTCCTGACCACGGGTCGCCCGATAGAAGTCCGCCGGCTGGGTTATGCGCCACTTGATGTAGTAATCGACGATCAGGTTCTTCTTCTCACTGGTCAGGAACCGCTCCGGCGGCGTGGACAGCGAGAGGATGCGCGTGTCGAACAGGCGCACGGAGTTGACGAACGGGAGTTTGAAATGCAGCCCGGGCTCGAAGTCGGTCTCGACGATCTCACCGAGGCGGAACTTTACACCCTCCTGATATTCGGCCACCTGAAAGGTCGCGGTCGCGTAGAGAAACACGATTACGACGATGATCGGCAGCAGCAGGCGCGTCACCCAGTTCATTCGGACCCCCTGGTACGCAGACCGGAACGGTTGTTGTTGGAGTCGCCCGAATTACCTTCGAACGACGTGCCCGTCGAAAGCGACGGCACGGCCAGCGGCGCGCCACTGCGCAGGTCATCCTGCATGACACTCCCACTAGTGCCGGACGGCAGATTCAGGATGTTGCTGGCGTTGTCCGGGTCGACCAGGATCTTGTTGCCCTTGGCGTAGATCTCGCCGAGCGTGTCGATGTAAATCCGCTCGCGGATGATCGACGGGGCGATTTGGTACGAGGCCAACAATGCATCGAAACGCGCAGCCTCACCCTCAGCCTGATTAATAACGCGGGACTGATAACCCTTGGCCTGTTCAAGAATCTGCGCGGCGTCACCACGGGCACGAGGCACGACTTGGTTGGCATAAGCCAGCGCCTCGTTGATGTAGCGCTGCTCATCCTCACGCGCCCGGATAGCGTCCTCGAAGGCCGGCTGCACCGGCTCCGGCGGCTGCACGTCCTGCAGGTTGACCGAACGAACATTCAGGCCCGTCTTGTAGGACTCGAGCAACTCCTGCATGCGGGTGCGCACCGCATCGACAATCTCGACCCGACCGTCGGTCAGAACGTAGTCCATTCGGCTAGAACCGATGACCTCACGAATGGCGCTCTGCATGACGTCCTGCAATGTGGCGTTGGGATCACGGACGTTGAACAGGAACTCGACCGGATCGCGAACGGTGAACTGGCTGGAGAGATCGACGTCGACAATATTCTCGTCGTTGGTCAGCACGGTCATGCTGAGCTCGCGGTCGCGATATTCATCGACGTTGACAGTGATCACGTCCGAAATCGGATAAGGCGGATGCCAGTGCGGCCCCGGACCGGCCGTACTGGTGTACTTGCCAAAGGTCAGCACGATACCGCGCTGGCCTTCGTCGACGATGTAGATACCGGAAATCAGCCAACCGATCAGCACGACGCCGATGATCGCCAGGATCCCCTTGGACCCGCCGGCGTTCCCCATGCCGCCGCCACCACCGAAGCGGTCCTTCAGGCGTCCAAGGGCATCGTCGATGTTGGGCGGCTTTCCGCCCCGGCCGCGCGGATTCGACCAGGGATCTTTACCGCCACCCGGCTCATTCCAGGCCATGGGCTTCTCCAGTTATTGCCGCCGGAGCATCCGGCGGGCATGGGTATTCGTTACATTCGGGACACGCGTTCCGCCCGACGGGTGGAAAGCAGCGCCAAAGTGTAGTGGTCGGGGACGAGCGTGGCAACCGCCGCGGCGCTTGCTATCAGTGACGGGGCTCACGCGCGGCGAGGATCTCCTCGAAGGGCTCGGGCGGAGCGGACTCGGGGCCGTCAACCACCATGTCGGCCAGTGTCGGCTCCTTTTTCAGCAACTGCCCCCAGCGGGCCACCGGCAGGTTGATATCCAGGTGCCAACCGCTTTCATCGACCTCTTCCTCCAGCACGGCACCCTCGCCCTGCAACTGGGCGTAAAGCCGCCCATCTGCCATCGGGATGAACAGGCGACGCGTCACGCTGCTGGGCTCAAGCCGGTCGGCGAGCGCTTCGCGCAATTCGTCCATGCCACGACCATCCTTCGCCGAGACCCACACGCGGATAGGCAACTCGTTAGCATCGCGATCGACGCGTACCTCCCCGTCCTCGATCTGGTCGATCTTGTTCATGACGGTCAGACGCGGCATCTTCCCGGCGCCGATGTCCTCGAGCACCACCTCGACATCTTCGATCTGCCGGTCCCGTTCCAGCGAGGCGGCATCCACCACGTGTAACAACAGATCGGCTTCGAGCGTCTCCTCCAGCGTGGAGCGAAACGCCGACACCAGTTCGTGAGGCAGGTGACGGATGAAACCAACCGTGTCGGCACAGACAACAGTCAACTGCGGCGTCATCTCGACACGCCGCAGGGTGGTATCCAGCGTGGCGAACAGTTGGTCGGCGGCGAAAGACTCGGCTACGGTCATGGCGTTGAACAGGGTCGACTTGCCGGCGTTGGTATAGCCGACCAGTGCCACGGTGGGTACGTCGGACTGCTGTCGCCCCTTGCGACCTTCTGCACGCTGACGACGCACGCGGGCAATCCGCTCTTTGAGCTGCTTAATGCGACCGCCCAGCAGGCGACGGTCCATTTCGAGCTGGGTCTCACCCGGGCCACGCAGGCCGATTGACCCGCCGCGCTGGCGTTCGAGGTGCGTCCAACCGCGTACAAGCCGGGTGGCCAGATGGTTCAACTGGGCCAACTCGACCTGCAGCTTGCCCTCGTGCGAGCGGGCACGCTGGGCGAATATATCGAGGATCAATCCCGTGCGATCCAGTACGCGGCACCTGACCAACCTCTCGAGGTTGCGTTCCTGCGAGGGTGAGAGCTGGGCGTTGACGATCACCAGCTCGGCCTCGTACGTGACGACCAGCTCCGCGAGTTCCTCGGCCTTGCCCTTGCCAATGAACAGGCGCGGATCGGGCGTCTGGCGCTTGACCTCGCTCTCGACGAGAATCTCCGCACCAGCCGATCGGGCGAGCTCGCGGAACTCGGCGAGGTCCTCGTTGGAATCCACCGCCCGCTGCTCGACATGCAGCAACACGGCCCGCTCCCCGCCCTGGTGGCGCTCGAAAAACTCCATCGGGGTTATTCGTCGCCCCCGCCGTCGCGCGCCCCGCCCTTGGGTTCGGGCTCGATGTTGACCGGACGGGTCGGCACGATCGTGCTGATCGCGTGCTTGTAGACCAGCTGGCTGACGTTGTTCTTTAGCAAGACAACGAAGTTGTCGAACGAGTCGATCTGACCCTGCAGCTTGATGCCGTTGCGCAGGTAGATGGAGACCGGGATGTGCTCGCGACGCAGGGTGTTGAGAAACGGTTCTTGCAGTGACTGGCTTTTGGCCATGATGATTCCTCTTGTTGGTTGTCCGGCCTCTCGGGCCGGCCGGCCGTTCTCGGCGGCCTGTGCCCCGGTGTTACGGCCACCGCGACGAGCGGGCAATGGACGAAACGATGGGGATACCTGTCGGCAATTCAATCTGTCGGGAGTGTAGGGGAATTCCCCGCCGGCATCAGACCGGCTTACAGACCCGATCGACGCCTTGGCTCCACGCGCCGGACACGCGAGTTATTCAAGATGCCGAGACGTCAATAAAGTTCATTATGCGCGATTCGATCCGATCCGCCGCCAGGGCATCCATCGCCTCCCAGTTAGGGGCCGAGCGCAACCACGTACGCTGGCGCTTGGCGAGCTGGCGCGTGGCCGTGATCGCCCGTTCGCGCATCTGATCGAAATCCCATTCGCCGGCCAGGCGCGCCCAGGCCTGCCGATACCCTACCGCACGCATCGACGGTAACTCCGGGTGCAGATCGCCCCGCGCGTAAAGCACCTCGACCTCGGCAAGAAACCCCGCGGCGAGCATTGCATCGAACCGATCGGCAACCGCCCGGCGCGTATGGGCCGTACTGGGCGGCCAGAGGGCCACCGCGAGCAACCGCTCGCCCGCCAATGGGGAAACCGGGGGGTGCTCGCGTTGCCAGTCGCTCAGGCTCTTGCCGGTAGCGCGGAAAACCTCCAGCGCTCGCCCGATGCGCTGCGGGTCGGTGGCGTGGATGCGACCGGCCGCTGCCGAGTCGACCTCGGCCAGTTGCCGGTGCATCGCCGGCCAACCAACCTCATCCGCCTCAGCCTGTACCGCCTCGCGCGTGAACACATCGGTCGCCGGCAGGCGGGAAATACCCTGCAACAGCGCCTGAAAATACATCATCGTCCCGCCGACGAGCAGCGGCACTCGCCCGGCGGCTCTTGCGGCATCGATCGCCGCCACGGCATCACGGCAGAACTGCTCGACGCTGTAGGTTTCGACTGGATCACGGATATCGACCAGGGCATGCGGATAGCGCACCAAAAGGTCGGCAGGCGGCTTGGCGGTACCGATGTCCATGCCGCGGTAGATCATCACGGAGTCGACCGAGATGATCGACACCGGCATCCGGTCGGCCAAGCGCATGGCCAGCGCCGTCTTGCCCGAGGCGGTCGGCCCGGCAACGGCCACGATCGGCAGGGTACTCAACGCCACCGTCACTGCCCCCGCATGAACCAGCGATCGAGTTCCTCGATCGTCAGTCGACGCCAGGTCGGCCGACCGTGGTTGCACTGGTCACTGCGCTCCGTGCGCTCCATGTCTCGCAACAGGGCGTTCATCTCGGCCACCGTCAGGCGACGATTGGCCCGCACCGAGCCGTGACAGGCCATGGTGGAAAGGATCTCGTCGATGCGATCGCCCACCACCGCGCGCGGGACATCATCGCCCGCCAGCGGGATACGACGCATCTCGGCCAGCATCTCGCGCACCAGCGTCTCGATGTCCGCCTCGCGCAGCATCACCGGCACCTCGCGCACCCGGACCCGTTCGGGCCCGATCCGGTCGAGCACCACCCCGGCGGCGGCGAAGGCCTCCTGCCAGATCTCGAAGGCCCCCGCCTCGACGGGCGACACGCCGAAGTCCACCGGCAACAGCAGCGGCGCTGCCGAAAGCGCCTGCTGGCGATAACTCTGCTTGAGACGCTCGTAGGTGACCCTTTCGGCCGCGGCGTGCGCGTCCACGATCACCAGCCCGTCGCGATTACGCGCCAGGATGTAAATCTCACCGAGGTGGGCGATGGCATACCCCAGCGGGGGGATTTCCTCA
>JAWLFB010000071.1:0-8204 GCA_041685825.1 Guyparkeria sp.
GTCATCGCCATGCCATTCCGAATCGACCCATGATCGAGTCATTGTGGCAGACAACTCAATTGCACTGGCGGTTTGCCGACGGTCTCCCCTTAGGGGGGGCGTTGCGTCGGGTCTTCGTCGTGTGGTTTTCGAGGCATCCTCCGATGGACTCCCGAAGTGAGCCGCGGGCCGGAATCCCCTGGGCAAAAAGTCGGTTGCGACGGATGTCTCGACTGGCAAAATGCCCTACTATTTGTCTCAAGTATCACTTCGGGGCCAGTGTGCGCTGGAGGCCATGGTCTTCAGTTGGTGGAGTGGTGTTCGTCAAACCATGATGGAATGGAGGGTGCAGTGGCTTACGTCGTCACCGAGAACTGTATTAAGTGCAAGTACACCGACTGTGTATCCGTGTGTCCTGTCGACGCGTTCTGCGAAGGACCGAACATGTTGGTCATCGACCCCGAAATCTGCATCGATTGCGATGTTTGCGTGGCGGAGTGTCCTGCCGGGGCCATTTTCGATGAGCACGACGTGCCCGAGGATCAGGTCAATTTCATCGAGTTGAACCGGACGTTGTCGGCTGAGTGGCCCGCGATCACCGATGCACAAGATCCTCCCGCCGACGCCGACGAATGGGATGGGGTGCCCAACAAGATCGAATATCTCGAGTCGTAGCATGGCACGCCTCCCGGCGTCGTGCCCTCTCAGGCGAGTGGCCACTCTCACTCCAGGCTCGGGGTACGCCGCATCCCTTGAACAGACAGGGTGAAGATATCTCGACGCCGCGAGGGTGACCCCGCGGCGTCTTTCCGTCGCCTTGGATGAACGGGAATTCAGGCGGGTGGTTAGGTCCGTGCGGCAAACCCCGAACTTCTTGGCACCGTGTCAGGCCAGGTTTTTGGGCCCACCGAGCGGTGTTGTTTTGAGTTGCCAGCGAAGCGGGGAAGCTCCTGTGACATGAGCCTGCGGGCCGTATTCCCGCCAGACATCGCACTTGGTGTCGAATTTGCTCCTATTTGGTGAAACGGCCGCCCGAACGCTGGGCAGCTCGAATTTCACCATCAACCGCCCTGATCCGGTGCATTGCCGAAATCGGCGTGCGCGGTTTTGAGGCAGGAAGGGGCACCCTGCATGCAATTGACGGACATCGATGTCCTCTGGGTCTTGGTGAGCGCCACGCTCGTACTGGTGATGCAGGCCGGTTTTCTCGCGCTGGAAACCGGCGTGACGCGACGCAAGAACGCCATCAACGTGGCAATGAAGAATGCCGCCGATCTGATGCTGACCCTGCTGGCATTCTGGGCGGTAGGTTTCGGCCTGATGTTCGGGCCGAGCGTGATGGGGGTCATCGGGGGCGGAAGCTGGTTACCGGACCTGGCCGAGCTTGCCGTGGAGGAGGCGGTTTTCTTCCTGTTTCAAGCGATGTTTGCCGCAACCGCCGCGACGATCGTTTCCGGGGCGGTCTCCGAGCGGATGTCGTATGTCAGCTACGGGCTGGTCACCCTCGTGGTCGTGCTAATGCTTTACCCACTGGCCGGGCACTGGGCCTGGGGCGGTGTGCTGGCGACAGGTCAGGGCTGGCTGGCCGCGCTCGGGTTCGTGGACTTCGCCGGATCCACCGTCGTGCACAGCGTGGGTGGCTGGGTAGCGTTGGCGGCCGTCCTGGTGGTCGGCCCGCGTATCGGTCGATTCACCGACGAGGGTCCGCAACGCATTCCTGCGAGTAATCTCCCAATGGCCCTGCTGGGTGGGTTGTTCTTCCTGATCGGCTGGATTGGCTTCAATGGCGGCAGCGAGCTGGGTCTGACCGAGCGCGTGCCGGCCATCATTGGCAATACCCTGCTCGCCGCGGCGGCGGGGGCTGTGACCGCCTACCTGCTCGGCCAGCGCATCGAGGGCGGCTACGTCGACAATCTGCTGTTGCCCTTGAATGGCCTGCTGGCGGGGCTGGTCGCGATCACGGCGGGCGCGCATGCGGTCTCGACGGGGATCGCGGTGCTCATCGGTGCGATCGGCGCGGCCGTGATGCTGCTCGTCGACCTGTGGATGATCCGTCGCCGGCTGGACGACACCATTGGGGCCGTGCCGGTGCACCTCGCCGCCGGTATCTGGGGCACCTTGGCCGTGGGCATGTTTGGCCAACTCGACCAACTGGGAACCGGATTGGGGCGTTTGGACCAGATCGGGGTGCAACTGCTCGGGATCGCGGCCGTCGGGGCGACCACCTTCCTACTGGCCTGGCTGATCCTGCGTGGTATCGACCGGTGGCACCCGTTGCGGGTGAGCGCAGAGGACGAGACGGTCGGGCTGAACATCAGCGAGCACGGCGCACGCACGGATCTGGTTGACCTTCTCAATGCCATGGAGCGCCAGGCCAGTGAGGCGGATCTTTCCAAGCGTGTGCCGGTGGAGCCGTTCACCGAAGTGGGGCTGATCGCGCGTCGTTACAACGAGGTGATCACCTCGTTGGAGAGGGCGGTCAACCGCACCCGGACGATGTTTCGAGACATGAACGAGGGCATTGTCACCTTCGACCCGGCAGGTCGTGTCATCAGCATCAACCCCGGCGCCGAAAAACTGCTCGCCATCCCCGAGGAAGGCGTTAGCGGGCGACCGCTGGATGAATTGTTTCGCCCGCTGCTCGGCGAGCGTCTCGCGCGCGGCATCAATGAACGGCTGCGGTCCGGCTCGCTTGAGGAACTGGTCGGTCGGGTCGACGCGAAGGAACGTTATCTCGAACTGCGTGCATCTCTCAGCGACGAGGCAGGCCAGGCCTTCTACACGGCGGTCTTGCGAGATGTCACCGAGCGCCGTCAGGTGCAGAACCAACTCGACCGCCAACGGGAACTGGCGCAGGTGACGCTCGAATCGATCGTCGATGCGGTGATCGCCACCGACGAGGCCGGGCGGGTGCGCTTTATCAATGCCAGCGCGGGTAATCTGAGCCGTTGGCCGGTCGCACAAGCCCGGGGTTGCTTGCTGTGTGAACTATTCCGTTTCGAGCAATCCGCGGGCCGCCGGGATTGTGAGGCGATGCTCGCCTCCTTGTTGCGCGAACAACGGGTGCTCAGTGGCGCGACGACATGGAGCCTGCAGGATGCAGCCGGCGAAACACGCGTGGTCCAGTACACAGCATCGCCTATCTTCGAGCGGGAAGGGGGGGAAACCGGCGGGATCGTGGTTCTTCATGACGTCACCGAAGCCCGTGCCCTCGAGCGACAGCTTTCACATCAGGCGACTCACGATGCGCTCACCGGTTTGCGCAACCGCCGGGAGTTCGAGGCGCGGTTGGCGGAGGCATTGGCCGAGGCATGTGATCAGGGTCGACGACACGTGCTTTGCTACATCGATCTGGACCAGTTCAAGATCGTCAACGATACCTGTGGCCACCTCGCCGGGGACGAGCTCTTGCGCCAGATTGCCCGGGTGATCGGCGACTGCCTGCGTGAGTCCGATGTCTTTGCCCGACTTGGCGGTGATGAGTTTGGGGTGATTTTCAGAGACTGCGAGGTGAATGCCGGTCAGGAATTGGCCGAGGCCATCCGCGCGCAGGTGCACCAGTTTCGCTTCCCCTGGAAAGGTCGCCATTTTGCCGTGGGCAGCAGTATTGGATTGGTCGCGCTGGAATCCGGTTGCGGTGATCTGGCCGAGGTGCTGGGACAGGCGGATACCGCCTGCTATGCCGCCAAGGATCGCGGCCGTAACTGCGTGCACCTGTTCGAACCGGACGATCGTGAACTGGCCGATCGCCGGGGGCAGATGCAATGGGCTTCGCGCATTCGCAGTGCGCTGGACGGCGACCGGCTGAGACTCTACTTCCAGCCGATCGTGCCCACGCTGACACCGGGCTCGGTCGCCACTCACCACGAGATCCTTGTGCGCCTGCTCGACGACGAGGACAACCTTGTCCCGCCCAGTGCCTTCATACCGGCCGCGGAGCGTTACGGACTGATGCCGGAAGTGGACCGATGGGTGGTGCGCAATACCCTGGCCTGGATGGGCGACAGGCATCGGTCCGCCCCGGGCGAGCCCATTGTCTGCGCGATCAACCTGTCCGGCGCCAGCCTGGGGGATTCCGACCTGCTGGCCGAGATCCAGGTGTTACTTGAGCGGCATCAGGTGCCCGGCGAGACCGTCTGTTTCGAGATTACCGAGACCAGCGCGATCGGCAACGTGCAAGCCGCCCGGCATTTTATCGACAGGCTCACGGGGGCCGGTTGTCGCTTTTCGCTGGATGATTTCGGTTCCGGCCTGTCATCGTTCGGTTACCTGCGCAATCTGCCGGTGCACTTCGTCAAGATTGACGGCGCCTTCATCCGCGAGATCTCTAAGAATCCGACCGACGAGGCCATGGTCCGCTCCATCCACTCCATCGCCCGTACCATGGGGCTGCAGACGATTGCCGAATTCGTCGAAAACGCCGAGGCCGTGGAACGGCTTGCCGCCATTGGCATCGACTTCGTGCAGGGCTACCACATCGGCCGCCCCCGGCCGCTGGAACAACTCGACTCCGTGAAGTGCATGCCCCGATGAGCTCTCTGGCGCCGGGGAACGGGTCGAGCGAAGAGCCCTGCCGGCACCCAGGCCGACCGAGCTGCCGGTTGTTGGGGCGGGATCGTGGCGAGGAAGGTAATGTTGCCGTTGACGCCATGGGAGGCGTCATCGGTAATCCTGGCGACCGTCTTGGGTGACCCGTGGAAACGGGTGGCGGTCCCGCCGTTTCCTAGCGTCGTTCGGCCAGGTAGCGACGCCAGGAGCCAAGCCCGGTGATGTCGGTTGCACCCTGTGTGGCGATTGGTTCGGCAATGAACCCCGGCACCTCGCGCCCGTCGTCGAGCGTGAGCTTGCCGATACCGAGCGGCGCGGGGATGCCGGCGGCGAACGAGCCGAATTCGCTGGCGGGCACGTCCCACACCTCCACGTCGATCGCCGCGCCACCCTCCGTGACGCGCACCAGCCCGGGGCGCTCCGGCGGGCCGCCGGGTAGGGCGTAGAAGCGATACTCGGGGGCCGTGCGGGTGGTCTGCGCCAGCCGGCCGCGGCGCTGGGTCAATTGCCAGTTGAGCGGCAGGCCGCTCAGGTGTGCGCCGCAGACGGCCACCGGGACGATGTGTTCGCCGCCGGCCTCGAGCGTCTCCGCGGGCAGCGGCTGGTCGGTGGCGCCGAGCCGTTCGACGCTTGCCCGTTGCAGCCGGTCGCCGAGCGCCAGCAGGTCACGGTCGGTGAAGGCCGGTGCGAACAGGGTGACGCCGAAGGGCAGCCCATCATCACGGAATCCCGCCGGCACGGCCAGCGCGGCGAAGTCGAGCAGGTTCATGAAGTTGGTGTAGTAGCCCAAGTCGCTGTTCTTCTGCACCGGGTCAGTCTCGACCTCGTCGATACGGTAGTGGCGCCCGGCGGTGGGCGTGACGATCAGGTCGACGTCGGCCCAGACCGACTCGGTCTGCCGGCGGAGCTCGGCCAAGCGGTACTGCGCCTTGAAGGCCTCGGCGGCACGGGGCGAAGCGCCGCCTGCGATGATCTGTCGGGTGACCGGGTGCAGGCTGTCGGCCGATTGGTCGATGAAGGGCTCGATCGCGGCATAGCGTTCGGCCACCCACGGCCCCTCGTAGAGCAGGCGCGCGGCCTCGAGAAACGGGTCGAAGTCGATCTCCACGGCGGTGCCGCCCAGCGCGACCAGGCAATCAATGGTCGCAGCGAAGCGCCTCGGGTTATCCGCATCGCCAAAGAACGCCAACTGCTCGGGGCGCGGGACGCCAAAGCGAAACCCTGACGTCGGAATTGCGGCGTGGCCGAGTTCGGGCACCCGGTTAGGGCGGGCGTAGGCATCATCGGCATCGAAGACTGCGGCGGTGTCGAGCACCCGCTCGGCGTCAGGCCCGGTCAGGGCGAAGATCGAGACGGTATCGAGCGTGCGGCAGGCCGGGACCACGCCAGCAGCGCTCAACAGGCCGCGGGTGGGCTTGACGCCCACGAGGTTATTGAACATTGCTGGCACCCGGCCCGAGCCGGCGGTGTCGGTACCCAGCGAGAAGGCCACTTGGCCGAGTGCGACCGCGACCGCCGAGCCCGAGCTCGACCCACCTGACAGGTACTCCGGGTCAAACGCGTTGCGACAGGCGCCGTAGGGCGAGCGGGTGCCGACCAGGCCGGTGGCGAACTGGTCGAGGTTGGTCTTGCCCACCGGCACTGCACCCGCCTCGATCAGGCGCTGGACGACGAACGCCGAGCGATGGGGCGTGTACGCGTAATCCGGGCAGCCCGCCGTGGTAGGCATGCCGGCCAGATCGATGTTGTCCTTGATGGCGAAAGGCACGCCGTAGAGGGGGAGTTCGTCCGGTTCGGCTGCCTCCAGGCGCGAGAGGTAGGGTTCGAGCTGCGCCTCGTCGAGAACGCTGATCCAGACGCGGTGTTCGTCGCCGGCGCGGATCGTCCTCATCGTGGTCTGCAGGTGGTCGCGGACACGCAGTCGGCCGGTCCGATAGGCGGCGAGCAGGTCGGTGATCGTCATGGCTGTCATGGTCATTCCTGTCAGAAGGGAGTCACTCGGCGTGGTCGAGCACGATCAGGGTCTGGCCTGGCTTGACCTGGTCGTCTTCCTTGCACAGCACGCGGGCCACGGTGCCGGCGATCTCGCTGTCGACGTGGATTTCCATCTTCATCGACTCGAGAACTAAAAGCGTCTGGCCGGCCTCGATCCGGTCGCCCTCGTTTACCTGGATCTTCCAGACCACGCCGTGAACGTGCTCGGATACGGCGGTCTGGCCGTCGCCGATATCTATGGTGTCGATCCCGGTGTCGACCGGTTCGGACTCCGAGTCGTAGTTAGCCTGACCGGTGGCGATCCAGTGCTGGCGCTCGGCCTCGAAAGCGGCTTGCTGACGCACCTTGAAGGCGCGGATGTCCGCGGCGTTCGCCTCGATAAAGCGGTTGTAGCGCCCCAGCGAGAAGGTGGTCTCCTCGATCTCGAGGCGCATGCCGCCGTGAGGGAAGGCGTCGCGCATCCGCAGCAGTTCCTCCTCGCTGACCTCGTAGTAGCGGATCTGGTCGAAAAAGCGCAGCAGCCAAGGTTGCTGGAATTCCGGCGTGCGCTTGTAGCGGTTCCAGATCGGCAGCGTCCGCCCGACGAACTGGTAGCCGCCCGGGCCCTCCATGCCGTAGATGCACATGTACGAGCCGCCGATGCCCACCGCGTTCTCCGGCGTCCAGGTGCGCGCCGGGTTGTACTTGGTGGTCACCAGGCGGTGGCGCGGGTCGACCGGGGTGGCCAGCGGCGCGGACAGGTAGACGTCGCCGAGTCCCATGACCAGGTACGAGGCGTCGTAGACGATTCGTTTAACCTCCTCCTCGCTCTCCAGGCCGTTGATCCGGCGGATGAACTCGATGTTGCGCGGGCACCAGGGGGCGTCCTTGCGCACGGACTGCATGTATTTCTCGGTGGCAAGTTGGGTCTGGCTGTCGTCCCAGGCCAGCGGCAGGTGGATTATCCGCGATGGCAGTTCCACATCCTCGAGGCTCTTGAACTCGCTCTCGGCTTGCTCGAGGATCGCCAGAAGGCGCTCGGTGGAAAGCTCGCGCGGCTCGTAGTGGATCTGCAGGCTGCGCACGCCGGGCGTCATCTCGACGATGCCGTCGATACCCTGCTCGTCGAGCCATTCCAGCAGCGCCTGAACGCGAAACCGCAGCGAGAGGTCGAGCACGATCGGACCGTACTCGACCAGCAGGTACTTGTCGCCCGCCGGGCGGTAGGTCACGCCCACCGGGTGCTCGTCGCGATCCTGGCGGCGTTCGCGGATCACGGGC
The DNA here is from genome assembly GCA_041685825.1 of Guyparkeria sp. Classification (GTDB taxonomy): domain Bacteria; phylum Pseudomonadota; class Gammaproteobacteria; order Halothiobacillales; family Halothiobacillaceae; genus Guyparkeria. The sequence goes on from JAWLFB010000071.1 coordinate 7,783, forward strand.
GTGGTGATCTCGGCGCGCTGCGCTTGGTGCTCTGCCGGTTCGAGACCGGAGATGGCGATGTCCTGTTCGCGTTCGAGGCGATTGGCCTCGGTGAGCGTGGTGGGAACAAAGCGAATGGTGTCGCCGGGCTTGAGCTGGCCGAGCTTCCACAGGTCGGCGGTGACGATGGTCGCTGGGCAGACGAAACCGCCTAGGCTGGGGCCATCTGGGCCCAGGATCACCGGCATGTCACCGGTGAAATCGATGGTGCCGACGGCGTAGGCGTTGTCGTGGATGTTGGACGGGTGCAGCCCCGCCTCGCCCCCGTCCTCGCGCGCCCACTCGGGTTTCGGGCCGATCAGGCGCACGCCGGTGCGACTGGAGTTGTAGTGCACTTCCCAGTCGGTGCCGAAGAACATCTCGATGTCGCCGGGGGTGAAGAA
>JAWLFB010000072.1:0-8097 GCA_041685825.1 Guyparkeria sp.
GCGGTCAGGTCGCACGACTGATCGTCGATTCGGGCCACTGGTCTGGGCTCAGGCTACCGGCCGAAGGTCATGCAGCGGGGAACCACGATGGCGACCTTGATCCGCCCCGAACCGATTAACGCTCGTGTTTCTGCCGGTACATGTCGGCATCCGCCGCTCGCATCAGGACCTCCGCCGTGCGGCCGTCCTCGGGACAGCAAGCCATGCCAATCGAGACGCTGACCCGGGCCTCACCCTCGTCCAGCTCATAGGGCCGTCCGATTTCATCATGCAGCTTGCCGGCAACCACGCGGGCCTCGCGTCGACTGGCGTGACTGATCATCACCACGAATTCATCTCCGGACAGGCGGGCCACGCTGTCGGCGTCGCGCACTTGCTGCGCCAGTCGCTCGGCCACCTGCTGCAGGAGCTGGTCGCCGGCGGCATGCCCGATGGTATCGTTGACCGCCTTAAAGCCGTTGAGATCGAGATACAGCAGACAGAACCCCATCCCACCGTAACGGTGAAACTCGCTGGATGCCAAGGTCAGGCGATCGAGAAACAACCGCCGGTTGGGCAACCGGGTCATGGCATCGTGGGTGGCCGCCCACTCCAGCGCAATCTCCGCCTGCTTGCGGGGCGTGATGTCAATGATCAGGATCAACACGCTGCACTCGGTCAGCGGCGAGCACCGCCCCTCGTAGTAACGCCGCTCCCCGTCGAAATCCAGGTGGTACTGATAGGTTTGCACCTCGCCGCTCCACAAGGTGTCATCGATCACCGACCGGGTCAGATCGGCGAGATCGGGTGTCAGCACGTCCACCACGGTCCGGCCAAGGAATGCCTCCGGCTCGTTCAACAACGGAATACCCTCGCCCGGCTCGAAATCGAGAATTCGGCCCTCGGCATCCATGGTGAACAGCAGGTCGGGCATTGCCTTAATGATTGCGGCATTGCGCCGGTTGCTTTCCGCCAGTCGTTGCTCGCTTTCGGCGACCTGCCGCAGCGCCGTGGCTCGGCGGACGAACAGCCAGCCGACGAGCAGCAGCAACAACCCGGAGAGTATCGCCCAGATAAACAGCCGCCAGTGGTGATCATTGGCAGTGGCGGTCAGCCTGGCCTCCAGTACCGAGAGATCCTCCGCAACCACCACGGTCAATGGCCAACCCTCTGACTGGTCGAGGGAATAGTGGTAGTGGTGGTCATCCGATCCGGAGACAAACCGCCCGGCTCGCGGTGGCAGCGTATCGCCCGCCTCAAGCCAGTGAGCCAGCGACATTGCCGGCAGGTCGTGCTCGGCCAGGTTGAGCAACACATGCCCCTGCCGATGGGCAACCAGCGAGACAAGACGCTCGCCGGCCGTCAGTTGTTCGAGCGACTCGGCGAGGGCAGCCAGATCAACATAGGCTACCAGTACGCCCTGGAAGACACCCGACTCGTCACGCAGTGGGCGACTCATGGCCATCAGGCGGTCATCGCCCGCGTCGATCGGACGGGAGAGGAACGCCGTGTCACCCGCTTGCCGCCCAGACGCTTGCCGATGGCTGCGGAAGAAGGACTCTTGCACCGCATCGATCGTCAGGTCATCCACGCGCCCGCGGGTCGCCAGTAGCTCGCCCGTCTCGTCCAGCCACCACAGATCGCGCACTAGGGCGTTTGCATCTAGGGATGACGCCATTGTCCGCGCCTGTTGTGCGGCGGGTTCGTCCAGCCGCTGAACGAGGCGATCCCGAATCACCCGCAGGTCGCGGTCGATGGCATCGAACTGGCTGTCGATCAGGGTCGACTGCATCAGCGCCACCAGCCGCGTGCGCTGCTCGACCTGCTCGTTGGCGTGGCGTTCGTAACGCTCGATCGCCTGCAGGCTCGACCAGGTCAGGGCCGCAGTGATCAAAACCCAGATGGCCAACAACAGCAACCCGATCCGATGGGCCGGCCACGCAACTCGACGTGACCGTTCGACAGCCCCCCCCGACGAGTTGGAACCCTGGCTACCCTGGTTGTGGCGTTCTTCGCTCATGCCTGGGAGTCTGGCGGCCAAACCTGCGCCGCGCCGTCTGGGCGGTCGATAACGAACTCCAACTCGCAATACTCGGGCTCGTCATTCATCGGAGTGGGGTCGCTGGTACAGGCGCGGCCGGCAACCACGTTGGCAAAGAACAGGCCCCCATGAATACGCACCTGGCCGGGATCGACCTCGCTGCCGATCACCATCGCCCAGAGGGCATCGCCCTTGGCGACGTTGCCGTACGCCATGCCCTGCTGCAAGATCAGGTCGTCCCGGGACAGGGCCGCGACCTTGGCCTTGAAGGTCGCCTCCAGCGCGTCCAGCTCGGCGCGTGCGATTCGCGGCAGGTGCAACATGGGCAACTCCTCGTGCCGAGAAGACATCCCGGTCCTTAGCGGACTGTACCGCATGGCAAAGAACGCATGAAACCGCCCGGCGGGCCGTCGGGTCGTGTCCAAACGGCAGATCCATCATTCGTGATCTAACCTTTTTCACTCGATTGATCGCGGCTGCCTGTCCCGTCGCCCGACTGTTTATGATCGAAAGCTAAATCTTCCCGGCCACTGGCCGATACCCCGATTAACCCAATCGATCGATGTCTCGACCGTCTTACCCCCGCAAGCCGGTCGCGACCAGGAGATATCTGATGAAAAACCTGTCCATCGGAACCCGACTCGCCCTCGGCTTCGGTGCCCTCACCCTTCTGATCGTGCTAATCGCCGGGGCGGTCTGGGTGCAATACGGCCAGGTGCGCGATGCACAGGCCATGAACACGCACAGCTACCAGGTAATCGAAGAACTGGAAAAACAGATGATCGCGCTGGTCGAAATCGAGAGCAGCCAACGCGGCTATCTCCTAACGGGAGACCCAAGCTTCCTTCAGCCCTATCAGGAGAGCCGGGACACGTTTCTGACTCGGAACGACGCTCTCGAGAAGCAGGTCGCGGACAACCCCCAGCAGGTCGAGCGACTGGTGGAACTGGAGAACCTCTATCATCGCTGGATCAACGACTACATCCAGCCCGCCATCGAACTGCGCCGTGAAGCGGGCGATCTCGACAATAACGTGCGCAACCGGGTTCAGGAGATGAAAGCCGACGCGGAAGACGCCATGGAAAGGATGCGCGCAATCGATCACGCCATGATCGACGAGGAGCATGCCCTGCTCGAGGAACGCGAAGCACGCCTTGAGGTAGTCGACTCGCGCATGAGGGGCGAACTGTTCTTCGGCAGCCTGATCGCCATCGTGATCGCCATCCTCGCCGGCCTGTTGATCACCCGCTCGGTGGTCCGGCCCATCGACGAGGCCGTGAAGATCGCCGACCAGATCGCTTCCGGCGATCTGGCCGTCACGCCCCACTCCGAAGCCAAGGACGAGACCGGTCAGTTGATCCGCCGCCTCGGGGCCACCGTCGCGCGGTTGCGCGAGATAATGGGTGATATTTCCAACGGCTCATCACAGCTGGCCGCGGCGACCGAGGAGATGTCGGCCGTCTCTGAACAGACCAAGGCCGGCGCGGAGAAGCAGCGCGACGAAACCTCGCAGGTCGCCACCGCAATCACCCAGATGAGCAGCGCGGTCGAAGAAATCGCCCGCAATATGCAGAGCGTGAACGATTCGGCGACCGAGACCGACGATCGGGCTCGCGCCGGCATGGAGGCGATGGACGACAACATGCGCGCCATGCAGTCGCTCTCCGACGACATGCAGCGTGCCGGTGAGGTGATCCGCGACGTTAACACGCACAGCGACTCGATCGGCTCGGTACTCGACGTGATCGGCGGCATTGCCGAACAGACCAACCTTCTGGCCTTGAACGCCGCGATCGAGGCGGCGCGCGCCGGCGAGCAGGGCCGCGGCTTTGCCGTGGTCGCCGAGGAAGTCCGCAGCCTGGCCAACCGTACCCAGGACTCGATCGGCGAGATCGAACAGATGATCGAGAAACTCCAGTCCGGCGTGCGCGAGGCCGTCGGTGTGATGGAGCGCAGTAGCGAGAGCGCCCGCGACACGTTGGATCGCACCGGCCACACCCAAGGCCTGCTCGACGAGATCGCCCAGTCGGTCCGTCAAATTACGGATCTCTCCACCCAAGTGGCTAGCGCGGTCGAGGAGCAGACCGCCGTGACCGAGGAGATCAACCGCAACGCCGTGAACATCGACCAGGTCTCCAACGAGTCGCTGGACGCCATCGAGCAGATCAACACGGCTAGCGCCGATCTCGCCCGGTTGGCTGCCTCGCTCTCAGAGATGGTGGGGCAGTTTCGCCTCGAGCGCGGCTAAGCACCACACGTCGCAAACAGAAAGGCCCCGCTTAACTCACCAGCGGGGGCTTTGTCGTTTTTGGGCCTCGAACAGGCGAGTGTTCAGAACATCGTGACCGGGTGATAGCCCTGCGCCTGCCAGCCGATCATCGAGACAAACCCGTCGCCGGTCAGGTCCAGGCCCTCGAACAACGTGTCATTGTCGACACCGAACACCTCGGTGGCCACGGCGCAGACCTCCAGGCGCACGCCGAGCTCGGCCAAGCGCGCGACCTCGGATTCGATCCGCATCAGCGTCGCCGGATCGGCGACGTCGTCACCCGCCTCGGTGGTCAAGAACTGGACCGTCGGGCCGATGAACACGATCACCAGATCCGGGTCGAGTCCCTGGCGGACGAAATTCGCGTGGGTGCCGCGAATGACTTCCAGGTAGAACGCCGTTTTCTCCGCCTCGGTGAAGTCGATCTGGAAAACGCCCTTCGCCTCGTCCACGCCGGCAAGGGCCGCCGTATCGTTGATGGGTTCGGCGGCGTGAACAGGGATCAACAGCATCAATGCCAGTAAGGCAGTAACAAGTCCGTTTCGCATGGGAGTGCCTCTCGGTCGTTGGCTAATGGGATGATCGGGACGGGGCGCATCGGGTTGTCGCCTTGTTGTCTCGGCCAATTGTCGACTCCGCGAAATCATCGCAGCCTACCGAAAGACCGGCGACAGCGAGTTTCAGGGGGTCCGTGGATGGGGTCAGTCGTCGCGACGGAAATCATCGTGGCAGGCCTTGCAGCTCGCGCCAACGTCCTTGACCGCTGCGGCCAGCTGGCGCTTGTCGCCGCTATTGGCAGCCTCGACCAATGTGACGGCGGTCTGCTCGAATTCCGCGATCCGCTCGCCGAATGCCTCCGGCTCGTCCCAGATATCCATCAGGGCATTGGTCTCGGTTTCCAGTGGCCCGGTACCCTCCGGGAACTGCCCTTCCACCAGCGTGCTCATCATCTCGACGACCGAGGCCATCTTCTTGATCGCCTCTTGGTCGTACTCGATGTCGCCCTTGAGCATGTCAGCGATCGGGCCGAAATTGTTCTTGGTCACCTGAAAGACCGCCTGGCGGTATTCGACCACGTCGGCCGGATCATTGGCGTGGGCCACACCGTGCATGCCGGTGGCCAGGACCGCGGCGCTGGTGAGGGACAGGATGCTGCGCTTGATCATGGGGAACTCTCCGTTTCGCCTGAATGACTTGTCCGGCCGGTCGAAGGTGTGATTCCGAGCTTCATTAGCCGTCTAACGGAGTGTAACCCGACGATCCCGGGTTTTCGATTCAGAGAAAGCCCACGATCAGTGCCAGCATGACGATCGCGCCGAACACGTTGTTGCGCCGGAAGGCGAGCACGCAGTCATCCAGCTGCCGCGACCGGGCGGTACGCAGGATCCAGACGACCGACACCGCGGCGATGGTCAGGCCGACGAAATAGCCAACCGACAGGTCGACCATCCAGCCCCCCCCCAACAGCCAGGCCAGCGTCCACAGGTAGGACAGGGCCACGGCCACCAGGTCGAATCGGCCGAACAGGATCGCCGAGGACTTGACTCCGATCTTGAGGTCGTCGGGCCGGTCTGCCATCGCATACAACGTGTCGTAGGCGAGCGTCCAGCCGATGTTGGCAAGCAGGAGCAGCCAGGCGACCGGTGCGACCTCGCCGTGATGAGCGGCAAAGGCCATCGGGATGGCCCAGCCGAAGGCCAGGCCCAGATGCACCTGCGGCAGGTGATGAAAACGCTTGCCGAAGGGGTAGGTCGCCGCCAGGATCACCGCCACCACCGACAAGGCGATGGTGGTGGTGTTTAGCTGCAGGACCAGCAGGAATGAGATACCCACCAGAACGGCGAACACTCCCAACGCCTCGCGTGCGTTGATCCGCCCGGTTGCCAGCGGACGTGCCTTCGTTCGTGTCACGTGGCCGTCTACGTGACGATCGGCAAAGTCGTTGATCGCGCAGCCGGCGGAGCGCATCGCGATCACGCCCAAGGTAAAGATCAGGAAGATGAACAGGTCCGGGCGTCCCTCCCCGGCGACCCACAGGGCCCAATAGGTAGGCCAGAGCAGCAGGAAGATGCCCACCGGTCGATCCAGCCGGGTCAGGGCGAGATAGGCACGAGTTTTCTCGGCGATCAGGGACAAGGCGTTACCTTAGCGGTCAGATGTCGGTTGTCGGATGTGAGACGGAAGATATCAGAACCCGCTCCGAACCCATGCCCCTCTTCCGGCTTCCAGCCCGCGATACGCTAGAATGCGCGCCAGTAACCGCCCGATTGAACCCGAGGTTTTCGCATGATCCGCAATTTTCAGGCAAAGCTCCCGACCGTGGCCGAGGACTGCTGGGTCGACCCGACCGCGGTGGTAATCGGCGACGTGGTACTCGAGGAAGGCGTTTCCATCTGGCCCAACGCCGTGTTGCGCGGCGACGTCCAGCAGATCCGGGCCGGGCGCCTGACCAACCTGCAGGACGGGGTCATCGTGCACGTCAACCAGCCGTCCGCCGCTCATCCGCAGGGCATGCCCTGCCGCATCGGCGAGGAGGTGACCGTGGGACACCGCGCCATCCTGCACGCCTGCACCGTGGGCAACCGGGTGCTGGTCGGCATGGGCGCGATCGTGATGGACGACGTCGTGGTCGAGGACGAGGTAATCATCGCCGCGGGGAGTGTGGTCTCACCGGGAAAGGCGCTGGAAAGCGGCCACCTCTATGTCGGCGCCCCGGCGCGCAAGATCCGGCCTTTGACCGACGAGGAGCGCGGGCATCTCGCCGAATCGGCCCGCTTCTACCGCGAGTTGGCACAGGATCACCGCATCAGCGGCTGATCATCCCCTCGGGGCGTTGGCACCGACAGGGCAACCGCCGCCGGCCCGCCCCGACCTACTCGGCCGGCGCGTCGCCCCCCGCTTCCGGCAGGGGCTTGAGCCCCAGGATGATCTCGCTGACGTTCTCGCGGAACAGGCCGATATAGGTGCCGGTGGGCAGGTTGCTATCCCCCAGCCACAGGCCGGTCAAGGCCGGCGCCAGGCCGACGGAGTCGGGGATCGCCGAACCGCGCTTGGCCTCGAGCCACTCCTCGAGCGCGCCGTCCCCGACTCCGGCGACCGGGAAGACGTGCGGCGTCTCGTTGCGCTCGATCAACTCGACGGCCTTTTCGCTCTGTGCCTCGTCGGTGATGTTCAACAACTCGAAATGATACGCCTTGGCAAAATAGGCGAACACGTTGTTATCGGTGACCAAGACCCGCTCGCTGCGCGAGACGTCTTCCATCAGCCCCTCGGTCTCCCGCATCAGGGACTGGAGCTCGATATTGACCCGAAGGCGGTTGCCCTCGATCTCGCCAGCCACCGTCTCGAGACGCTCCTTCAACTGGATCGTCAGGTGATCAACCGAGTACTGCAGCAACGACGGGTCGTGATAGGTGTGCGGGTTGAGGCCATCATCGGTCTCGATCAGACGGAACTCGGGAATGCGATCGGTCAGCACGATCCGATCGCCCTTCTCGCGGGCCTCCGCCGCTTCGATGAAGTCCGGCATCAGGCCCAGGCCCTGATAGATCACCACATCGGCCGATTCGATCCGCTCGCGATCGTCCTCGTCGAGCGAGTACGCCAGCGGCGATTCTTCGCCGTCGACCAACGCCTCGACCTCGACGAACGATCCGGCGATGTTGTCGACCAGTCCGGCGGTGAACGAGGTATCGGTCACCACTCGAAGCGGTTCGACGTCCCGGTCGCCATCGGCGTATTGCAGCACCTCGTCCTGCGCCTGGACACCGGGGACCAGGAAAACGACGGCCAGCGACAGGGTCGCGAC
>JAWLFB010000073.1:0-8018 GCA_041685825.1 Guyparkeria sp.
CCGGTGAACATCGGCGAGCGATCCAGCCCGCCGCGGATGATCTCGTGGGTGCGCTCGTTGGTATGCGTGATGAAGCAGTCGACCTGACGCGGGTGCTCCTCGGGCGAGCCGAGGAAGGAGAACACCGGCGTGGGCGTGTCGCCCGGCTGGGCCTGCATCACCGAATAATCGAGGCTCCGGCCGTCGAGGCGCGGCGGCGTGCCGGTCTTCAGCCGCGCTACGCCCAAGTCTAGCGAGCGCAGGGTGTCAGCGAGCTTCTTGGCCGGCGGGTCACCGGCCCGGCCTCCATCGGAGCGCTCCAGCCCGACGTGGATCTGACCGGCGAGGAAGGTGCCGGCGGTCAGCACCACCGACTCTCCAAAGAACTCGATGCCGCCCGACGTGCGCACGCCCACGACCCGCTCGCCGTCGAGGATCAGGTCATCGACACCCTGCTGGAACAGGGTCAGGTGCTGCTGGTTTTCCAGCATGTGGCGCACGGCGGCCTTGTAGCGCACCCGGTCGGCCTGGGCGCGGGTGGCACGCACGGCCGGGCCCTTGCGGGCATTGAGGATGCGGAACTGGATGCCGCCGAGATCGGCAGCGTGCGCCATCGCCCCACCCAGCGCGTCGATTTCCTTGACTAGGTGACCCTTGCCGATCCCGCCGATGGCGGGGTTGCAGCTCATCTGGCCGAGGGTCTCGATGTTGTGGGTGACGAGCAAGGTTTCCACGCCCATGCGCGCGGACGCCAGCGCCGCCTCGGTGCCGGCGTGGCCGCCGCCGATGACGATCACGGGAAATCGATCTGGATAACGCATGGGAACCTCCTGCCGCCAAAACGGCTAATCACCCCCGGCACGAAATGGGGCTGCCGGAAGGTGTGCACGAATCGAACACCGCTCTGCGCGTTTTGACCGGGGTAGATGCAAGGCGTCTGTGCGCCGCGGAAGAGTAACTCTCTTTCCAAGGACGGCAACGCAGCAGATGCCCCGGTCAAGGCGCGCCCTGCGGGGCCCGGCCAGAGTGGTGTTCGATTCGTGCACACCTTCCCCTGAGGGCGCGGCAGTATAACGGAAACCGCTGTCAAATCCAGCAGTTATCGTCCGCCATCACGCCGCGCCGACCACCGCCGGATCTCTGCGGCCGAAGGCCCGACGCAGGCGGCTAACGCCACCACAAAACGCGCGGGCATCGAAGCCGGCGCGCTGCATCCGCTCGGCGAGCAGGGGACGCTTTCGCCCCGCGCAGGCAGTAGAGCAGGTAATGGCGATCCTTCGGCAACAACTCGATTCGGCGCGCGAGCTCGTCGGGCGGGTAGTTGATCGCACCGGGCAGGTGCCAGTCGCGAAACCGCCGCGGCGGCTGGCAGTCGATGATCGCCGCATCGGCGGGAATCACGTCGGCCAGGACATCCGGCTCGGTAAGGTCCTCCTCCGTCAACGCGGCGAGATCGATCTCGCGGGCCTCGGCCACCGCCCGCTCGAGCAGCGTCTCGTCGAGTTGCGCCTCCTCGCGTTCGATGCGCCCCCGCCAGGACGAGATCAGCGGCTTGCTGTTCGACAGGGCGCAGAATTCAGGCACCCCTTGCAGAGCTGGTAGGTGCCGATCCGCCGAGCGAGCGTCATGATCTCGCTCTTGTCGAAGCCGATCAGCGGGCGCAGCACGGGCAGCCCACTGGCCGTATCGATGCTGTTGAGGTTCGACAGCGTCTGCGAGGAGACCTGCGAGAGCGTCTCGCCGGTGACCAGTGCCTGGGCGCCGGTGCGACGGGCAATGGCTTCGCCGGCTCGATACATCAATCGATTGAGGAGCACCGGCCAGACCTCGCCGGCCAATCGCTCGCGCATCTCGGCGACCACCGGCAGGAAATCGACCACGAACAGCCGCGGGCGGTCGCCGATGGCCCTGTCGCCGGCCAAGCGATGGGCGATTCGCGTCACCATGTTCTCGTGGGTCACGCCACCGAGGTTGCAGAAGACGTAGTCGTTACCCACCCCGCGGCGCATCGTGTATCAGGCGGCCACTGCCGAGTCGAAACCGCCCGACATCAGGGTGACCGCCCGGTCCTGCACCCCCAGCGGCACGCCGCCCGGCCCCGGTTGGCGCCGGGTGAAGACCCAGGCGCCTGCCTCGACCAGATCGATCTCGACCCGCACATAGGGTCGATCGAGATTGACCATGCCGAAGGGGTTGAGAGCCGCGCCAACCTGGCTTTCGACCTCGCAGGTCGAAAGCCGGGCGCCACCATGGCGCTTGCAGCGCACCGCGTAGGTTCGACCACGGACGGCCTCGGCAAAGCGCGTCCGCGCGGCCTCGACCAGCGCCGCCACGGTCGGCTCGACCGTTGCCTCCACCGGCGAGCAGGACGCCACGCCGAAGACGCGCTCCAACCGCTCGGCGGCGGCCTCACGCTCCCCGGTAAACAACAGCAGTCGTCCCTGGTCGACGCGCAGCTCGTGTGGCACCCCGTCGAGGGCCACGCGCAGGTTGTTCATCAGGATATTGCGAAAGCGGCGCCGCGTCGGCGTCGACTTGAGCTGCATGTCCGGGGCGGGCCGGACGATGATCCGTTCGGGCCAGTCGGGTTGGGTCATAGCGGGTGATGAGATCGGAACGAATGAAACCAGAGGCCGCCCCGCAGCTTGATGTGCGGGCGCGGGGCGCAGCCAGTGGAAAGGACAAGGAGGGCGAAGTTGCCAGGGGCAGACACCGGGACGATCAAACGTCGCCGAGCGCCTCCTGCATGAAGGGCGGGATGGCCAGCAACCCGCGGTGCAACTCGGTGCGGTAAAAGCGGGTGGCGACATCCTCGGCCAGCGGGCGAATCTCGTCGAGCGGACCCGTTTTGCGCGCCAGGGTGCCGGTGATCGAGCCACCCGGGTAGACTGGCTGCGGGAACAGCAGCGAGCGGCGTTCGGCAAAGCCGGCCGCCTTCATCGCACGGTGATAATCTAGCATCAACGGCATGTGATAGAACGGCGATTCGCTCTGACCGACCATGATGCCGTCCTCGCGCAGCACGCGGTGGCAGTCGGCGAGGAAATCGGGGCCGAACAGGCCAGTGCCGGGACCGATCGGGTCGGTGGAATCGACGATGATCACGTCGACGCTCGCGGCCGGCGCATTGCGCATCCAGGCCACTCCGTCCTCGAAGCGCAGCGACACCCGCGGATCGTCGTTGTGGGCGGTCAGTTCCGGGAAGAAACGCTCGGCGGCCCGGGTGACCGCCTCGTCAATGTCGATCTGCACCACCGACTCGACTTCGCGGTGCTTGAGCACCTCGGTCAACGTACCGCAGTCACCCCCACCGATGATCACGACGTTGCAGGGGTTGACGTGCGTCTGTAGCGCCGGGTGCGACATCATCTCGTGATAGACAAAGTTCTCCAGCGACGAGAGCATCATTACCCCGTCGAGAAGCATCAGGTTGCCCCAGCGTTCGGTGCGCCACACCTCGAGGTGCTGGTAGGGCGTCTGCTCGTCAAGCAGTTTTTCGGTCGCGCGGATGCCGAAGCGTGCCCCCATCTCTTCGACCGTCTCGTAGACCCACTCGTCGTGCTTACCGGACATGACCTCCCTCCCGTGATTCGCCTCGCCCCGACCTGATGCGGGGCCTCAGGCATAAGGCAAATGTGACAGAATACCAATCGCGAGCCCCCGCGTGACGGATGATAACCGGCCTATATCCCGCCGGAACGGTTGCACGCCGGGCCGCCGTCTCGAATAACGACACACAATCAACACGGAACCTATCCCACCCATGAAAACCTGGCAGGACTCACGACTTACCGCCTTTATCATCACCCTCGGACTCGCCGTCATCGGCGCGTTGGCCATCGGCCAGATCTACGACTACATCGACCAGCGGCTGCTTCAGTTTTTCACCTCGGCCGCCGTCATCCTGATCATCTCCCTGCTGGCCGGCTGGCTTGCCCCACCATCCGCCAAGCCCGGCCTGCGCCCCAAGGAAGTCGCGGTTGAACACGAACCGGTTCGCGAGACCGGCAAGGTCAAGTGGTTCAACGTCGACAAGGGGTTCGGCTTCATCATTCGCGACAACGGTGAAGACCTTTTCGTCCATTTCCGAGCCATCAGCGACGGCGGCGCCTCGCGCCTCAACGAAGGCCAACAGGTCGAATACCAGATCGGCCAGGGTCGCAAGGGCCCCCAGGCCGAGGAAGTCGTCATTCTCGACTGACCGCATCGCCCTCGGCCGGGCCGCCCAGCGGCTCGCAACAGGCCGGCAGGGTTCCTCGAATCGACTGGGCCAACACGTCGACCGCCTGCGGCCGCGAAAAGCGCCGCCGGCTGGCCAGCGCAATGTCGCGAGTTGGCGTGTCGCTGACAAACGGCAGGTAGCGAACCAAGGCCTGCGTCCCCTCGTCTTGCGCCCACGTCGAGGCGCAGGGCAGCACGGTGATCCCCGCCCCGCTAGCGACCATCATGCGCATGGTCTCCAGCGAGCCGCCCTCCAGCGTGCGCTGCAGACGTCCGAACGCCCGGCCATCGTTGCAGCGCGGACAGACGCCCAGCACCTGTTCACGGAAACAATGCCCCTGGCCAAGCAGCAACAAATCGTGCTCGGCCAGCTGGTCGGGCTCGATTGCCTCCTGATCTGCCAGCGGATGGCCGACCGGCACCGCCACCGTGAACGGCTCGCGGTAGACCGGCTCGACGACCACGCCGGACGCCTCGAACGGCAGGGATAGCACCACCACATCCACTTCGCCGTGCTCAAGCTGTTCGGCCAGATCGGCGGTCAACCCCTCGGTGATCTCGATCGGCATCCGGGGGGCCAGCTGGTGCAGCCGGCCGATCAGGCGAGGCAGGAGATAGGGACCGACCGTGTGGATCAGTCCGACGCGCAACGGGGCGGACAGTGGATCGCGCCGGGTGTGGGCCAGTTCCTCGAGGCGCTCCATCTCGGCGAGCACCCGTTCGGCCTGCTCGATGATCGCGCGGCCCTCCGGGGTGACCTGCACCTCGGAGCGACTGGCGCGTTCGAAGATCTGCACCCCGAGCGCCGACTCCAGTCGCTTAACCCCGACGCTAAGGGTGGGCTGACTGACGAAACAGCGCGTGGCGGCACGGCCGAAATGCCGCTCGCGGGCAACGGCGACCACGTAGCGGAGCTCGGTCAAAGAAGCCATGGAAAGCAGGTTCCTTTTGCGTGATCGTTAAGGCCGGGCCATACTCCGGGTGTTCGGCACGCCCGACCGGGCTGTCGGGCAGCAGAATAGCACCACGAGGTGCGGTCGCTTGAAAAGCGGCGTCAAGGGATGAACAATTGCCCGACAGGCATTAACAGTCACTGATATTTAGGAGTCATGCCGTGAGCGACAACATCGTCTACGTATCCGACGCGGATTTCGAAGCCCAAGTCATCAACAGCGACACGCCGGTACTGGTCGACTTCTGGGCCGAATGGTGCGGCCCGTGCAAGATGATCTCTCCGATCCTCGAAGAGGTGGCCGACGACTACGCCGGCAAGCTAAAGATCGCCAAGGTCAACATCGACGAGAATCCGGAAACCCCCCGCCACAACGGCATCCGCGGCATTCCGACCCTGATGCTGTTCAAGGGCGGCAAGGTCGAGGGAACCAAGGTCGGCGCGGTATCCAAGTCGCAACTGACCGACTTCATCGATTCGGCCCTGTAACCGCCGGGGACACGGAAACCGACCTAAATCTTCGCCGACCGGGTTCTGCCTGTTTGGCAAGTGGTCGGTTCTGTGCCAGAATCCTCGCCAATCAAGGGACCGCTAAACGCCATCCAACCTGCTCTGCCCGCCCTGACGCCTTACCGGCCCACTGGCTAAGAGCCATTTGGATACGTCCAGCGACTCCCTGAGACGACACATCCCTTCTGTCGTCCGGCCACACCTCGGTGGCCTACCGATCTCAGCATTTGATTTCTCCTTTCGACATCCCGTTGATTTTCCATCTGTGGCCCGCCGCGGTCCCCACGACGAATCCTTCCGAATGAATCTAACCGAACTCAAGAGCAAGCCCGTTCCGGAACTCATGGACCTGGCCCAGTCGATGGGGCTGGACAACATCGCCCGGACCCGCAAGCAGGACGTCATATTCGCCTTGCTCAAGGCCCACGCGAAAACCGGCGAATCGATCCACGGCGACGGCGTGCTGGAAATCCTCTCGGACGGGTTCGGCTTCCTGCGCAGCTCCGACGGCTCCTATCTGGCCGGACCGGCCGACATCTACGTCTCGCCCTCGCAGATACGCCGCTTCAACCTGCAGACCGGCGATTCCATCAGCGGCTCGATCCGCCCGCCCAAGGATAACGAGCGCTACTTCGCGCTTCTAAAGATCGAGAAGATCAACTTCGAGAAGCCCGAGGCCTCCAAGACCAAGATCCTGTTCGGGGATCTCACGCCGCTGCACGCCGAGCAGCGCATGCGGATGGAGCGCGGCAACGGCTCGACCGAGGACCTGACCGCGCGGATCATCGACATCGTCTCGCCGGTGGGGAAGGGCCAGCGCGGCCTGATCGTCGCCCCTCCGAAGGCCGGCAAGACCATGCTGCTGCAGAACATCGCGCAGAGCATTGCCCACAACCACCCCGAGTGCGACCTGATCGTGCTGCTGATCGACGAGCGGCCCGAGGAAGTCACCGAGATGCAGCGCACCGTGCGCGGCGAAGTGGTCGCCTCGACGTTCGACGAGCCGGCACCCCGCCACGTGCAGGTGGCCGAGATGGTAATCGAGAAGGCCAAGCGCTTGGTAGAGCACAAGCGTGATGTGGTGATCCTGCTCGACTCGATCACCCGCCTGGCACGCGCCTACAACACCGTGGTGCCGTCCTCGGGCAAGGTGCTAACCGGCGGCGTCGACGCCAATGCCCTGCATAGGCCCAAGCGCTTCTTCGGCGCCGCGCGCAACGTCGAGGAGGGCGGCAGCCTGACCATCCTCGCCACTGCGCTGGTCGATACCGGCTCGAAAATGGACGAGGTGATCTACGAGGAGTTCAAGGGTACGGGCAACATGGAGCTCCACCTCGACCGGCGCATCGCGGAAAAGCGCGTCTACCCGGCGATCAACATCAATCGCTCCGGTACGCGCCGCGAGGAGCTGCTCACGGATGCCGAGGAACTGCAGAAAATGTGGATCCTGCGCAAATTCCTCCACCCGATGGGCGAACTCGAGGCAGTGGAGTTCCTGCTCGACAAGCTTCAACAGACCAAGACCAACAACGAGTTCTACGACTCGATGCGTCGCGGCTGACGC
This sequence comes from Guyparkeria sp., assembly GCA_041685825.1. GTDB lineage: Bacteria > Pseudomonadota > Gammaproteobacteria > Halothiobacillales > Halothiobacillaceae > Guyparkeria. The sequence goes on from JAWLFB010000073.1 coordinate 7,227, forward strand.
AGGCGTTCCCCGCTGAAACGAGAACCAACGGCCGGAGCCGGGGCTTTTTATATCCGCCGCTCAGTCGGAGGTCCGCAACACCTTCAGGTCATCGAGCACGTCTCGGACGTGCTCGTCCGGGTTCACCTTGCGGTAGATCTTCGCGATCTCACCATCGGGATCGATGATGAAGGTCTGGCGCTTGGCGAACTTCACCACCATGAAGTCACTCAACGCACCGTAGCGCTCGACCACCTCGCCGTCCGGGTCGGCGAGAAGCGGGAAGGGCAGCTCGTACTCGCGGGCAAAATCAGCGTGACTCTCCACGCTGTCCATGCTGACGCCTAGCACGGTCGCGTCCTGCGCGATCAGCCGATTGATGTTGTCGCGAAAGCTGCAGGCTTCGGTGGTGCAGCCGGGTGTGTCGTCCTTGGGGTAGAAGTACAGCACCATCCACTGGCCCCGATAGTTTTCAAGTTGACGGGTCTCGCCATCCTGATCGGGCAGGGCGAAAGCAGGTGCCGTGTCGCCAACCGCAAGATCGGCGGCCTGAACCGTCCCGGCGAGAAAAAGGGAGGCAAAAAGGGCGGAGAGTCGACGCATGGCTTGCTTACCAAGGAATGTGGAGGGCCACGGAGTAAAGCAGCTTTTTCACCGTTCGCCAGTCCAGATTGGCCGGCCGCAACCGACTCAACCCCGACTGATGGCCCGCCAACCGATATCGCGACGACAGAAGCCGCCATCGAACTGCACCTTGTCCACGCCGGCGTAGGCGACCTCTTGCGCGGCTTCGACGGTCTCGCCCAGCGCGGT